>JASMLX010000060.1 GCA_030748495.1 Candidatus Poribacteria bacterium
ACACACGTCATCATCCAGGTAGGATGACAGGAAGAAGGAAAATTGTCAGTCGCTCGGAGAAGATAATATCTCTGTCAATCAGGCTCTGGCAGTCTCTGACGGCGGTCGAGGTTTTTTTTAAGTTTATCCGGGGAGATTCTTATTCTATCCATTAATGGACACTCTCAACCTTTGAACAAACCAGCCAACGATTTGAGGTAATAATACGGACTTTATTTCGTTGACGACAACGTATTGAACCTTGTCTAACTCGAGATAAACCGGCCACTAAAATTGACATGGAATCCTTAGCCCAGGATGTTGAATCTCGTCCCAATGATTATCAATGGGAGTGAACCAGGTGATTGGCTGTAAGCCAGAGAGCTATTGGCTATTAGCTAAAAAACATTCAGACATAGCCCAAAGCGAACCAACAGGCGCGTCTCAGCTTTCCAGTCAGAATTCAAGATTGACAATCTCAAGAGTAGGCTAATTGTTTAACGGGATGAGGGTAGCTTTGGTCACCGCATGCCCACAATACATGGTTATTTTGCCAGAGGCATGCGTTGTTATGACAGACATGATTGACAGGCTAAGAGGCAGAGTAAGTACGATTATTGATTTTTCATTTTTAACGGTGGCTTTATTTGAAGGTCGTGTCAATGCAGACGTGTTTTATGCTTGGATGAGGCAATAGTTATTACCTTTACTACCGGCTGGTGAGGTGACCATAATGGTCAATGCTAGTTTCCATCAACCAACTGACACCTTGGAATCTAGGCTATACTGCACAATTGGTAGGGGGGCTGGAAGACACCGACAACCGGGGAGTCAAATAGAACAGCAACGCTTCCTGTAGTAGTAAAAGTTCTACTCAGATTTCATTCTAACTCCACCCCGAATTTTTGGCCCCATTCTAGAATTTGTTCCCAGGTTTCGTCTTCAACAAAGATGCCTTCTTTGGCGCGCTGGCACTTTACTTTGGACTCGATTTCGCCGGGCAGGAGGATTTCGTCGAAGCCTTCGGCGACAGGTGAAGATTTGACGTGTTGGATGAAAATTTCGGATTCCTGGTAAAATTCTTCAATAGGTAAAAATTGTTCGATATCGATTATAATGAGTAAGACGCCATTGCTGAGGCGTTCGTCTTTTCCAATACATCCGGCACCACTCAGAATGCCGGCGAGAAGTTCGATGGCGACGTTGAGACCATATCCTTTATGACCTGCTGTCGTGCCTCCTAACGGTAGGATGCTCCCTGAGGGATGGCCATAGAGGACGTTGGGATTGTTGGTAGGTTTGCCTTCAGCGTCGAGGAGCCAGCCATCGGGTGTTTCTTCGCCACGATTACGTTTGACGCGTACTTTGCCTTCGGCTACGACGGTGGTGGTCATGTCTATGACGATAGGATTACCCTCTGGTGAAGGAATGCCAAAGGCGAGGGGATCAGTGACCAGGCGCGGTTCTGTGCCCCCCCAAGGCGCCATGCGGTAGGCAGGTGTACCAACGGCGTTGACGAAGAGCAAGCCGATCATGCCCTGGTGGGCGATGTGCTCAACGTAACTGCCAAGGCGGCCAATGTGATTGGCGTTGCGAACGGTGATGGCGGCTAGGCCGCTTTGGCTGGCTTTTTCCAGACCTACCTCCACGGCTCGGCTCATAGTAACCTGTCCAAACCCCCAATTGCCATCAACAATGGCGGTAAGGGGATTTTCACGCACGATATCGACATCCGAATTAGTGAGGATATCATTGTTTTCTATGGCGGCAAGGTATTGTGGAATGCGGATGATACCGTGGGAATCGTGGCCAGTACTGTTGGCCTCGGCCAGTAATTCGGCGATCAGCTTGGCATTTTGGCGGGACACCCCTGCAGCTTCGATGATATCTGTACAGACGTTGACAATTTTTTCTACGGTGAATGTGGGCATAAAATCCTCCTGTGTCCTCCTTCGGCAAGCTTAGGCCGGACTCTTTAGATAAAGGGAATAAATCGTATACAGTTGAGTGAATTTTAAGGAAGTGGTCTTTGGGTTGATAACAACTACATTAACGTGCAATGATAAATCGTCAAGCATTAATAATTTTCTATTGATTTCATCTAAGGACGCTTCCTGTGGCCATAATCTCTTGTGCTTTTGTTCTAGGGAGATGGGTGTCAACAGCTGAATTGTAGTAGATGTTTGGGTTAAGGATACGACACCGAATCTGATAATTACCTTCCACTGCTTCCAGAATTCGATAGTACCTGTTTTCATCAAGGATCTGATCCACCTTCAATAGTTCTATAGCAGCGCCCACACGTGGAGTTACTCTTCCAATAATCAGCACTTGACCGCTGAACTTCATAGCTGAAAGAAATACGACAGACTAACCCTCAACCTCATCCCTGTGTAATTTGGCTAACAACCGATTCTTTTCCTTTCTGACTTTAAATCAAATCATTTTGTTTCACCTGAAGGCCGCCCTCAAATCTCAGGTGTTGTCAAATTATTAACTGGCATTGTAACAGGTTGCCGATTTTAATCCAAGGATTGAATGCTTAGGATGGAATAGGACTTGGCATAAATCAGGATTTGATAACCAATTCCAAATTGTGACTAAAAGCGGTTTAGACTGCAGCCTTCATTTAGACTGCAAAAATCTCCTCCTGCGTTCTGATCGGAAAGTGGATACCTTTACTATTATAATTCGGAGGGGGGGAATCGGTTCATGTATGTGGTATTAAAGCCGAGGTTTTGAGTCACGTGGTAAAGTAAAGTGGGTTCGGTTGTTAAAAGGGTAGTGGTTAACCCCTCGACAGTTTAGCCGCTTTAAAAACCCCTCGACTGTCAAGTATTCCTTATGTTATCTTTCATTATCTACCTGCCTTGATACTTGGATTCGAGAAGCTATCTTACCGTAAAATTAAGGAGACTGTTATGCGACAAACAACAGCCATTTTTGCTATCACATCAATCCTGATGCTACTTTTCCTTACAACGACCAGTATAAGTGAGATTCTATTTATGGATAATTTTGAAAGTGATACCATTGGACAGCCAGCCAAAAACTGGACAATTGGTCATGATGGGAAAGACGATTCTAAAGTTATCCAAGACCCCAAACGCGCTAAAAACAAGGTTTTTTCATCACCCACTGAAAGGCATGATGCTAAAGGGGCTATTTATATTACCGGTAAAGGTAAAGATTGGACAGATTACTACGTCCACTGGGATATGTTATACCCTAAGGCTTTTTTTATGGGAATCGTGTTTCGATTCTCTGGAGGTGAATCTTTCTATCTGTTGGATCGAAGGGAAAATACCAGCAAACTAGATTTTTGGAAGCGAGAAAAAACACAGTGGAATAACTTCGGTAGTTCTAAGAAGTTAAACCTAGAACCGAACAAATGGTTCGCTTTCCAATTAAAGGTTAAAGGTGCAGACTTTGAAGTCAAGATGAAGGATATAGAGAATAAAACCAAATTTAGCGAATTATCGAAGGTCCTGGCGGGTAGTAATAAAAATTTCACTAAAGGTGACTTTGGCAATTATGGGCACGTCTTACTTGACAATGTGGTTGTTTCAACTAAGGAAGAAGATGCCAGTACACCGGTCGATCCAAACGGTAATTTAGTGACTAACTGGGGACTAATCAAGCGCGGCCATTCATTTTAGAACAAAGGATATCGACCTGTCTGACTTAATTCAATTAGCCAGCCGGGTCGAAGAAGTAAGTAAAGGGAACCTTATGAAATCTAAGATTTTAGTCTTTATTATCCTCCCAATATTCTTCTCCATCTCGACGATTAGTGTCGGGGAGATTCTGTTCAAAGATAACTTTGAAGACGATGTGATCGATAAACCACCTAGAAAATGGATGATTGGTTTTCAAGGCAAAGATGATTCTAAAGTCATTTGGGACCCAAAACTGGTTAAGAACAAGGTTTTTTCATCACCTACTGCTAGGCACGATGTCAAGGGGGCTGTGTATATTACGGGCCAGGGAAAAGACTGGACAGATTACTATGTCCAGTGGGACATGCTATATCCAATTGACTTCTACATGGGTATTGTCTTCCGTTTCACCGGAGGAGAATCTTTTTACTTGTTAGATAGAAGACAGCCCACAAAAACCTTACAATTTTGGAAGCGTCAAGGTGGCTGGAAATCCTTCGGTAGTTCGGAAGCACTAGGCTTGGGAATAGAAAAATGGTGGTCTTTTCAACTTAAAGTGTCGGGCAATGACTTTGAAGTCAAAATGAAAGATAGCAAGAAGAAAACCAAGTTTGCCAATTTAAAGCCAGTTCTGGAGGGATCAAACGGCGAGTTTAAAAAAGGCGATTTTGGAAATTATGGGCATGTCTTACTGGATAATGTAGTGGTTGCCACTAAGCCAAGTGATTTCTCTAATCCTTGGGATGTCTCACCCGAAAATAGTATAGTGACAACCTGGAGTCATATAAAACAGCGTCATCGAAACTAAACATTGGTGCCCCCGTCTCTTTTATACCAACAGCGCGAGATAAGGTTGGTTCATAGAGATGATTGAGGGAGCGACCTTGGATGAGCACAAGAGAGAGAATTTACAAAAGAAAGGCCGACGGTGATTTCGAGGCTTACTCTGGTTGCGTTCAGTTGCTCCCAATCGCCGGAAGGTTTTTTGAAGTAGCCTTTGAGTGACCGACCGGGTGGTGGAGCTAGCTGACATCGATAGCGTTTCATAGAAACCGGTTGGACAGGTAAAAAAACAAAATCAAGCCCTGGAAAAGCAAGGATGGCTTACATTCCCTCGAGAAAAATGCTGACTTTTTAGTGGCATGTTATGATTGGCCAATGTTTGAACCGCTGCATTGGGTGCCTGGCGGAAGTCGAAACCGCGGTGCCAGCCGAGTAAACTTATCGTAACAGCCTTGAGACGAAAAACGATTGGCAGTTCACAACACAGCAAGCATACCTCAAACCTCGTCGACTTACGCCCAACATTAGAGACATGACACGACACTAGACTAGGTCCAGAAGAATAGTTTAGATCAAGGATTGACCTGTAATTAGGCGATAGGCTTCCAGGTATTTCTGGCTAGTGCGCTGGATCACCTCATCTGACAGTTGTGGTGCTGGCGGTTGCTTGTTCCAGCCAATCTCCACTAAATAATCACGCACATATTGTTTGTCGAAACTGCTTTGTGACCGACCGGGTTGATATTCACCCTTCGGCCAAAACCGTGAAGAGTCGGGCGTAAATGCCTCGTCAATCAGTATCAAATCATCCCCGATTAGCCCAAATTCAAACTTGGTATCGCACAGGATTAAGCCGACGCTCTCAGCGTGTTGGCTGGCAAGCTCAAACAACGCAAAGCTGGTTTTAATCAGTTTATCGGTCAGCTTCGGTCCTACGATATCGGCCATTTGCGAAATGGAGATGTTTTCGTCGTGTTGGCCCTTTTCCGCTTTCGTCGCCGGTGTAAAGATCAGTTCCGGCAGTTGGTCAGACTCCCTTAGTCCTGCCGGTAAGTTTGCACCACAGACCGTTCCATCTTGCTGATATTCCCGCCAGGCAGAACCGGCGATATACCCACGTACGACACACTCAATATCAATTCGATTCGCTTTGCGAACCAACATCGACCGATCCTCCACTAACAATCGATCCGAGTCTGATAAACTAGGATAATCGACAACGTTAGTTGAAATTAGATGGTTTTGGACAATCGAGGTCGTTTGATTAAACCAAAATTTCGATAGCCCTGTCAAGACCTGACCTTTGTGTGGAATACCGTTCGGTAATACAAAATCGTAAGCTGAGATTCTGTCGGTAGAAACGATCAGCAACTGATCGCCGAAATCGTACAGATCCCTAACTTTGCCTTGGTGAGATGGTTTCAGGTTAGATAACTCAGTTCGGGTTACAATCCGCATAACAGTACCTTTCTTTCATCGATGCTCCTACATTATACCCTAAAAGAATCAATGAACAGCAGCTAGCAGCAATTGGCGATAACTTGTTTATCGATAAGGAGATCTGCTATAATAATTCTAAAATGTGGCGACCATTAAAGCACTGTGGTTACTGGACTCTAGCGAAGTTAATGGCGTATTTTTCTTGCCATCTACCGCTAGAGACAGCTTGGTGGATTGGGGACTGGTTGGGGAAGTTTGCCTTTCAAGCAGCCTCCACTTCTCGTGACCGGGCTAGACGGCAGATTCAGCAGCGCCTAACATCAGTATCCGAAGTCCCCAACGTGGAGCAGTTGGTTCTCAAATGCTTCCAGAATCTGGGGAAAAACCTGATGGAATTCTTGCTGTTTCAGAGAGCTGATTGGATCGATGCGGCAGTCAGCATTCAGGGGCGATCGCACATTGACCAAGCGCTTTCCCAAGGTCATGGTGCTATCATTTTGACGGGGCATTTCGGCAATTGGGAATTAATCGGTGCCACTTTAGCGCGTCACGGTTACCAAATGAGTGCGATTGCACGTCAGATTAGATCTGAGCCTTTGAACACGCTGGTCGTTGAGACTCGGCAACAGGCCGGTTATCTAAGCTTCGATCGGGATAAATCGGTTCGGCAAGCCTTCCGTTGCCTACGCCGGAACGAGTTGTTAGCTATCCTCGCTGATGTTGATACCGAAACTATGGGGGTTTTCGTTGATTTCTTCAATCGACCTGCATACACACCAGCGGGGCCGATTGTTATCTCTCAAAAGACCGGGGCGCCGTTGCTACCGGTTTTCATGGTGCGACAACCGGACAACACTCATCTCATGATCATTGAGCCGGCACTGAAGTTACAGGCAACTGGTCAGAGACAACAAGATTTAATTGAGAACACGCAACGATTTACCCACATCATCGAAACCTATATCCGTCGTTATCCAGAGCAATGGATCTGGATGCATGACCGCTGGAAAACGGTCCAATCCTAACCTGAATGGTTCTCTAGTGTGTTGTTGGTTGAAGATCAGATGTTTCTGGGTTCTATATAGATCGGTTTTTCGGCTTGGTTGCTATTTAACAGTATTGATAGTATGTTTGGGATGTAGTCGAGATGAAGCCCTAACCGCTGACTTGGAGATTCCGCAACAGACCCTATCCACCTTCAGCATGCGCCATACGGAAGGCGGAGTTTTAAAATGGACCTTGATTGGAGATAAAGCGGAATTTCGATTGCAAACCACGTTGGTTCAAAATCCCTACGTTGAAATATACGAGGAAGGGCAAGTTATTCTCCGGGTAACAGCGGAAAATGGCGAGATCATCGACCAGACACAAAACCTCAAGTTTCTAGAGGCGGTTGTAGCGACAAGCCAGAATGGCAGGTTATTGTCAGAAGAGGTTCACTGGATCAACCAGGATAATCGATTATACTCGCCGGTTGAGTGCAAAATATTGCGTGGCGACTCAGTTATCGACGGTGTAAATGCGGTTGCGCACCCTAATCTAAAAGTGATTGAAATGGATCAAGTAAAAGCAACATTGTATAAAAAGGACGAGAAATTGGATGAAACAGAATTGGAGCCAAAGTAATTTTTCATTAAAACAGTGGTCGTACTGGTTGGTATTGATGCTAGCTGGTTTGACAATGGTCGGTTTTACTGCAGGACAGGAGTCTAGCCCACAAGAAACAGTAGCGAAGCAGGAAACCCGAGACTCTGCGGAGAATTCAGACCTAGAGGAAGAGATTATTATCTGCGAACACGCAGACGCGTTAAAAATCTACCAACCGGACGAGAAAACCGAAATTACTATCCTGACCGGCGCTGTACGGATCAAAATGACAAACGGTTTTTTGCATGCTAAGAAAGTAACCATGTACAAAGATATCGCCACTGAAACTTTCCAGAAGACATTAGCCGAAGGAGATGTTGAACTTCGGGATAAAGATATTTTTGCTACCTGTCACCAGGCAATACTGAATCATCTAGATAACACCGTTGACCTTAAAGAGCAGGTAATCGTCATCCAGGAAGATGATCGACTGGAAGCAGATCACTTTGTATTCAACCGTCGAACAGGAGAGCGAACGGGCGATGGAAATGTCAAATTTCGGGTTCGGATTCGCAATTCCAAGCAGCCCACTTCGCCAGATACAACTACTCCTCCGTCCACCGAACCAACAAAAATAGAAGAATCCAGCTCCACCGAGAATTCAGACGATGACAGCAAAGCAGATCCAACCAATTAAAATCTTTTCCAGATCCATCTCTAAAATTTCGATAGAGTTAGCATCATGGCTCTGACTCTTTCAACACGAGATTTGGTCAAAAGCTACTCACGTCGAGGCCGCACAGTAGTAAACCAGGTTAGCATCGCTGTCAGTACCGGCGAGATCGTTGGTTTGCTGGGCCCAAACGGTGCTGGGAAATCGACCATCTTTTATATGATCGTGGGGTCGATACAACCTAATTCAGGGCAGATCCTCTTTGACCAGCAGGAGGTTACCCTCTTACCAATGTACCAGCGAGCGAAACTTGGCATCGGCTACCTGCCTCAGGACAAATCGATTTTCCGCAAGCTAACGGTTGAGGAAAATATTGCCGCTGTGCTGGAGATACGTGGTATACCGAAGGTACAACGGAAAGCACGGCAGGAAGAATTGATGACCGAATTGGGTATCACCAGTTTAGCCAACCAAAAGGCATATACCCTTTCAGGAGGTGAGTGTCGTCGGGCGGAAATCGCTCGTGCTTTAGCTACTGATCCTGCTTTTATTCTGCTTGATGAACCTTTTTCTGGCATAGATCCGATTGCTGTACAAGAGATTAAACAACTCGTTCTACAACTGAAAGACCGTGGCCTCGGTATTTTCATCACTGACCACAATGCGGTTGAAATGCTAGCCATTGTAGACCGTGCTTATTTAATTACCGACGGAAAGATCTCCTTGAGTGGAACGCCAACTGAACTCTTGGCAAGTCAAATGGCTCGAGAACATTACTTTGGTACGGGTTTTGCTCTGCCCCCTATCACTGACGATTCCCCCCAACCAAATCTGAGTCAGAAACCTTATCCTCTAAAAACCGTGGTTTAGATCTCCGTCATGCAGCTTGGGCTCCGTCAAACTATCAGTCAGAAACAGACCCAAAGCCTTGTCATCACACCTAAATTGCGTCAAGCAATCGAGGTTTTGTTGATGTCCCGCCTCGACCTTACCCAGCATCTCCGACTTCAGTTGGAAGAAAACCCAATGCTGGAAGAATTGTTGGAAGGTGAGCTAGAGGTCGAGATAGAGGAACCCTCCACTGAGGACGAGATTACCTCCGAGGAAACCACAGTTGACGAAAATGCCGTAGAGCCAGATCCTGAAATTGATCCCCCCTCTGAAGATGAGATTCAGCCCGACTTTGACTGGCAGGATTTTTTAGACGATTCGTTTTCGCCCAGCGAAAGGCTAACCTTTGAACACGGGGAAAATGATGAAGGTCCAGCGGAAGACGTGGCCCAACAAGAATCGTTGTTAGATCATTTGCAGGCACAACTTGATGTCTTATCTATCTCACCACAAGAGCGAGAGGTTGGCGAATACCTGATTGGCAACCTGGATCAGGACGGAATGTTAACCGTTACGTTGATAGAGGTCTCCGAAGTTATCGGTTGCTCCATCGAAGACGTGGAAGCTATGTTAACCTTCATCCAACGTCGTTTTGAACCTATTGGTATTGCCTTTCGCGATACACGGGAGACACTTCTAATTCAGTTGAGTCGCAACCAGGCAGCAACCAATCCTTTAGCAGAAAAGATTCTAACCGATTGCTACGAGGACCTCAAACATTATCGGATTCGCCAACTTGCACAGAATCTAGATCTAAAAACAGATCAGGTCTTAGAGGCCGTTGATGCGATTGCTACATTAGATCCCTATCCAGGACGCAGGTTTACACAAGCTAGTAATCAAGAGAATCGCTACCGCGCCATTACTCCGGATGTGATGATCGAAGAGGTAGACGGTGAATATCTGATTACGACCAATGATAGTGGTATGCCGAAACTGCGCCTCAACAGCACATACTTGGACATGATTCAATACCGCGAAGACTCGCTTGATCCCAAAGCAAAACTGTGGTTAGAGGAATATCGTAGTAAAGCGATAGATATCCTCAATAGCGTTTACGAGCGACAACAGACTATTCAGAAGATTGCGGAGGCTATTTTTGAGGTTCAACGTGGATTTTTAGAGAAAGGGGTTAGTGGTCTCAAACCTCTCGTTCAACGAAGGATCGCAGAAATGGTCGGCGTCCACGAATCAACTGTTAGTCGTGCTACTAGCGGTAAATATGCTCAGACACCGCAAGGGCTTTACAAGTTGGAATACTTTTTTAGTTCCAGTTTGACTACCGAAATGGGTGAGATTTCGGCCACCAGTGTTCAAGACAAGATACAAGATCTAATTGAACAGGAAGATTCAGCCAAACCGCTCAGTGACGAGATGATTTCTCGTACACTGAAACAGGACGGTATCAGCGCGGCTCGACGAACCGTGACCAAATATCGGGAAAAGTTGGGAATTCCATCCTCTACTAAACGTCGACGGAAGTGGAAATAACCGATGCCAGACGCATTTACTATTGCTAAATTACTGCAATATCTCGAGTTGAAATTAGAACCGCTAGCTGGTAAAGAAGGCTTAGACCGCCGGATCTGTTCTGTGCAGTCGAACAGGCCCGGCTTAGCACTCTGCGGCTACTTTGATCATTTTGGACACGATAGAGTCCAGATCTTTGGCAATGGTGAAATCTCGTACTTGCAACAGTTAGACTCCTCAGAGCAATATGCGATCTTAACCCGTTTTTTCTCTTATGAGATTCCGTGCCTTGTCATTACCAGCAGCCTAACCGCCCCCTCAGAAATGATAGCTCTTAGCAACAAGCAGCGGATCCCACTCTTACAGACCGAGCACGACTCCTCTACATTCACGACCCTTTTGCTTCACTTCCTCGAAAACGAGTTTGGCCCAACGGAGTTTGTACACGGTAACCTAGTCGATGTTTACGGACTAGGTGTCTTAATCCTGGGTCAGAGCGGAATTGGCAAAAGTGAGGCCTCACTGGAACTATTGCGGAAAGGACACCGTCTAATAGCTGACGATACCGTATTGCTAAAAAAGATTTCGGAGCATCGCGTATTTGGCATTCGACCCAACCCACTAAAACACTACATGGAGATCCGTGGGTTGGGTATTATCGACGTGGTTGCCCTCTTTGGCACCACAGCCGTTGGTAATCGAAAACAGGTAGAACTGGTAGTTACACTGGAACAATGGAATAGCGCCAGATCTTATGACCGAACCGGCTTGGAAAGCAAACCCTACCAATTTCACCAGGAGTCGATTTCTCATGTCGTTCTACCTGTTGCACCGGGACGTAATATCTCCAGCCTAATCGAAACGGCAGCAGCTAACCTGTGGAGTAAGAAATTGGGTATTAATGCTCCTGAGAACCTAAATCGAGCCTTAACGGACATGATGAACGATGAGCACAAAAAAGATCGCGTTGAGGAATGGCAACACCAAACGTTCCTCTTCTCCTCCCCCCAAGTTTTAGAAGTGGAGAAGAGCCAATAATGGTAAAAAAAACGGTTGCCGTTCAAAATGTGAATGGCCTGGATATGCAGACAGCAGCAGTGGTCGCAGAGAATTCTGGTCGGTTTCAGGCTGACATTTTCCTGCAACAAGGGAGCATGAAAGCTAACGCTAAAAGTGTCATGGGGGTGATGATGCTGGCTGCACGACGGAGTTCAGAACTAACTATTATCACCGATGGTGAAGATGAGGAAATCGCCATGGTTAGGATAGAGTCTTTGTTGACAGAAGCCTTCGAAGTTGAGGCTACTTCTTCGTAACGGATCTCTGCTTTAGCGACCAGAAATGAAACCAGTTCAAGAATCCAGTGATTGAAATTACCATCCAGATCATGACAATCATAGTCGAGACAACAAAGAATTGAGAATTCACAACGGATTAAACAGATTACGCGGCTAGTTTTAACCCCATCCCGGTTCACTTTGTAAAAGGCAAAAATTAGACCTCCTTCTGCTCTACGGACGTTCCCGTCCCCTTGCTAAAGGAAAGTTCTGTGGGGTTAGAAGCCCACCACGGATTGGATTATGGGAAGAGGGGGTTGCAGAGGTAAAGTGCTGTTGGCAGATCTTGAGCGACGAACAGGTCGCTTAGAATCGTGCTTCGTTTTAAAAGGGGAGTTGGGGCTGCCATTCCAGCGAATGTGCCTGATCTTTAGTCGAAGGAATCCACATCTTTCCGACCCGTGGGCGGAGATGCCAAGTTACTTTCCATTGGCATACCATCATACCGTCCGTTCAGGTACCGTCCTCGACTTGCCTTCCACTGTCTATCTCACCTACGACTAGTCGAATCCCTGACCTTGATTTACCAGCATGGCAATAAGACTAAGCTGGTGAAATAATCTTCAAAAAGGTTTTAAATCATGAACTTCATTCAACAATTTGTCAATCGGGCACGCAAAGGGAATAAGCGCCTCGTTTTTCCGGAGGGTGGGGACGAACGGATTCAAAGAACTGCCAGGCGACTTCTGGATAATGAAATTGTCCAACCGATACTTATCGGAGAGGTAAATGAACTAAACCAACAGGCCACCATTTGTGGTATATCGCTAGATGGAATTGACATCGTTTGCCACAAAACTGCGCCTTGCCTCAGCGATTACGCCAATGCCTACAGTGCCACCAGGGCCGGAATACCGAAGAGGGTTGCGCTGCGTCTGTTACGTCGCCCACTCATATTTGCCGGTATGATGGTCGCGCAGGGAGACGCGGACGGTTGTGTCGCTGGTGTGGTACATACCACGGCACGTGTCATCGAGGCTGCAGGTTTGACAATCGGATTTGCCGAAGGAGTCTCTGTGGCATCCAGTTGCTTCATCATGGTGATTCCCGATTCTTTGGGGTCGGCGAACAAAGTCCTGGTGTTCTCAGACTGCGCTGTCGTTATCCAGCCCACGGCGAAAGAATTAGCGCAGATTGCTGCCTCGACTGCGATAACTACCCGAACCCTTCTCGGCATCGAGCCCAAAGTAGCAATGCTTTCCTTTTCTACTAAAGGAAGTGCCTCGCATACAGATGTGGATAAGATTATCCAGGCTACACAAACCGTTCGTCGTCATATGCCTGACCTGATGATTGACGGCGAACTCCAGGGAGATACGGCTCTAGTAAAAACCGTAGCCGCTCGAAAACTGGTGGATAGCCCTGTGGCCGGCGATGCTAATGTTCTGATCTTCCCTGATCTTGACGCAGGTAACATTGCCTACAAGCTTGTCCAATATTTGGCTAACGCGCAAACCTATGGACCACTGCTCCAAGGGTTTCGTAAACCGATGAATGATATGTCGCGCGGTGCGTCGGTGGAAGATCTGGTCGGTGTGGCAGCCATCACCGCGGTTCAAAGTGGGGGATGTTGAGCTAAATAGTTTATGACACAATCGAGTGGAAAGCTAATTGATATCGTGGTTAGATCGGAGAAATTTCACCTGTTTAGTCCACATTTTACAACTCTTATACCTCTATTTTGTGTTTTGTCTCCCCGTCTACTCCTGATCAGGCCAATTTAAAGTTTATGTCGAGAGGAAAAACTAACGCTGTTAGGTGCTGAGTTCTTTCGGCAAAGCCATGGATGGCGTATTAGGATTTATTTGTCATTGGGTGCCAAATAAGTTATATTTTGTTCGCATCACGTTTAGCGTGGATAAGGATTCATCACCGAGCGATGATGGCAAAATTTCAGGAAATTAAAAAGAGGAAATGACTTTATGAATAGATCTATAAAACGGTTTAGTTTAGTTTTCGTCTTGCTTTTAAATGTAGCTTTGTTATCAGAGGCCCAAAATCGCAGTAAAACCCACGATGTCTACGAAGCCCTAACGGGTGTGGATATTAAGGTCGATGGAAAAATGTCAGATTGGGATGGCGTCTTTGACGCTGTCGTTGGCACCAATGGAAAGCCATTTATCGACTTACCCGCCGGCGATGGGGGCAAAAAAGCCTTTCAGGAACACGGTGGTGGCAAGTGGAATGGCAAAGATGACCATCGTACTGGAATTATGATGGTTTGGAACCCAGATGCCTTTTACGTTGGCTTGCTTGTCACCGACGATAAACACGATGACCCGCCCAATGGTTGGAACGGTGATACCCTCCAGTTTGCCCTAGAGACAAGTGGTAAACGAAAAGCAGGTCTCCCTATGATCCTTTACAATATGGGGTTGGCCAAAGGAAAAATGGTCATTAACAATGAAAAAGCGGGTAAAAATGGTCTCGGTGATAAGGATGTGATGATTGTCCGTGACGAAGCCGCCAAAAAGACCTATTATGAAGTCAAATTAGCGGCAGAAGAGATACTGAAAAAAGGCAAGTTCCAGAAAGGCATGGAATTTGGCGTTGGTATCTGTGTTAATGACGGAGACCCACCTGGCGAAAAAGGCCAAAAAGGTTGGAGTGGTTGGTATTGTCACTCTATCGTCCACGGCAAAAATTCAGAGAAAACAGGCTTGCTCCGTTTAACCGACAAGACGTTATCCGTTAATGCTAATGGGAAACTAACTACTAACTGGTCGAGGATCCGGACTCACTAACCTCGATCTACGGTTTAGATTCTTTGACCGATTGGTTGAAGAATCTAATCTTCCCCCTCTTTCACTCACCCTCTACTCGGCGATTGATACAACAAAGTAACTCCAGTTCCTGATTTTCGATAGCTCTGGCCGGCCTTCAGTCTCCTGCCAATAGATCCCCGTTTTTTGGTTAAAGACACTTAAAAACCCCGAGATGCTGCTCTGCGTGATCTCACCAAAAAGCGCTGAGAATATAGATGATCTCACTCAAATGTGGCCTATTGTCTACGGCCCTGCTGCCAATTCCTGTGTAGTTCCACCGTCATAAGCGAACATGTGTCGTAGAGTGATCTCTGAGAAGCAGACCGGTCCACCCATTAAGCTTTAGAGTAGAGTCCATCTACCTTTGAGTGTCGAATAAACTGATCAAAGTCTGGTGTAAGTTGCCAGCAATCTCCGTTGACCGTTTGATGATGGCTAACTCGGTACCAATAATCGGCAAATTGTGTGTGGCCTCGATCAAAGACCTATATAAACCTGTATAAAATAGGTTATCTCAGCCCAGGTCAGGATGTTGCCTGGTGGTAAGTACCCGTTCTGTTTGAGAATTGGCAATCCTCTTTCTTATCGTCATCTTGCGTTCATTAGTAGTCGGTAGTATACTGAAATAGCCTCATCAAATTTTAGATTCGTCAGACCTGAATTCAGGTTGCGGGAGTTAGCTAACTATGGACACCAAAATTAAAAATCACCTGAGTCAATGCCGTCAAAAACTGGAGAACGGGCAACTCCAGGCGGTAGATTTAGACCAACTCGAAGCACTACTCACGACATCGAACCACCGTCGAAACCAGACTATTATGTATCTCTACTCCAAATCAACCAACATGCGGTCGCCTCTATCGGGCTGGTCGATTTACGATCCGTATCGAGACGACGAACCAGAACTGCCCTCTCAGCATCCACCATACAGATCGGTACTGGATGCCGTGGGTGATGGGTGGCGCATCCTCCAGTTCCCACGACCGGAAAATTTCCCATTTTCGGATATCGATAACAACTACCTCGCTTTCGAGTTTATTTTGGAAAAATTCACTTAGGAGATATCAACAGATGCTTGACATTCAACCAACGTTAAACGATAAACAGGTATTCGACTTTATCCACAACGGTTACATTATCCTGGAATCCGTTGTAGCAGAGGACTTCAACGCTGAATGTCTGATACTACCCCCCGGGCACTTGACCGACTTTATACAAAGTAAGCCCTTCCGCCAAAACGTGCTGTTGCATCCAGAGGTGTCAGGAGTTGCCCGATCGTTATTAGGCGCAGACTTTACCGTACCGACTTCGGCGCACAACCATCTCTTTGAGCATCCACACCGAGGTCAAACTTTGCATTCTGATGGATTGAGCGAACTCGGTTACGGCATTACCCACCTGCAGTGCTACTACTATCCACAAGCAGTTGAAATTGAGGATGGGGCTACCATGATAGTCCCCGGCTCTCACCAACGGTTAGTCGACCGGGAAGCCATCGCCCATTACGGCAATATCTCTGGACAAATATCGATCACCGTTCCAGCCGGTACAGTGGCCATGACACACTACGGCATCTGGCATAAAGCCGGACCAAAAATCAACCACACACGGCGGAGTATGATTAAGTTTTCTTTTTTTCGCACACAACCACCCAAAAGGGATTGGGTACGAGAATCAGATGAACCTCCAACATACCAACATTCCGGTCGGCACCACTATGTCACTGAAGTCGAGTCTTACCGGGACAGGCGAAGAGGTGAACATACCTGGAATTGGCTGTGCGGTCTGACAGAGTATCAAGAGGAATATCATCCAGCTCGTATGTTTATGAGCGGGATTCCGCTCAGTCAAATTCAACTCTAGGCCGTTGATACTTTGTGGCCCTGACTACGATTACGCGGCAATCAAGGTTCTGTCCGTAACTGACAATTCAATTAGCTTGACTCTCACAATAGTTATTCCTGTCCAGACAACTGTTACGGCCACTGGCGAGGTCAAGCTAACAGGTGATGTCAATTGAGATAATATAGCCAATATTTTTGACCTGATGATTATCGCAGGGCTGTTTGACGAGCCGGCGTGTCAGCGGTGACCAATATCGGTAGAATTCTTAGCCTGGCGATACGACTTGGAAGGTTATTTCGTTCCAAGGCCAAAGGGAGGGTTTATTCTTGACTTTTAGTACGAAACGTATTATTATATAAGTATTATGCCAGAAAGCACTATTCAGTCAGTACTCACTTTGGCAACTCTCGGATTAATATCTCAGAGGCCAATGACAGGCTATGATCTGCGGAAAGTTTTTACCACCACACCAATGTGGCACTTCAGTAGTAGTCCAGGGGCAATCTATCCTGCACTCCAGCGCTTGGAAAATTCTGGACTGATCAAAGGAATTGTTGAGGGACAAGACACACTTCGGCCAAAACGAGTCTACACATTAACAAAAGACGGCCGGCAACTGTTGGAACAATGGTTGGAGCAGCCTGTCACCCAGGATGATGTTATACGGCGCAGGGACGATTTAGTGCTGCGTTTTACTTTTATGGGTAACATACTTGGGCGTGAAAAGACGTTGTCTTATCTTAAAGAACTCCTCATGCAGCTTAAAAGCTATATTCCTTCTCTTCAAGAGCATCTGGATACCGCAAGAACAACGGAATCTCCATATGACGCATTTGCTATAGAGCATGGCATAGAGATGTATCAAGTATACATTCGGTGGGCAAAGCATGTCATTGACCGACTTGAGGAAAATTAACTACCTGACAAACCGTAACTTTACCTTCACCGATACTTATAAACTTAAGGTAAATGAGTAATGAAAGTGACAATGTTAGTGGTACTGGTGCATTCCTTTTACTACTGTGGCAACTGTCGATCACCAAGACTGCTTTCAGCCTCGCCATTTAGTGGCTTGGACTGCTACGGTTCTTCTGGTTTTAGCCGTAGAGAACCGTCCGATAGTTCCAAGTGAACTTCCATTAGTTGTAGATCGCGCCTTTAGCTTCCCCGAGAACCTTTTTTGTTTACTTCTCCCAAAGACCCAGACGAGAGATCATGTTCATGCATAGACTAAAACACGATGTTCTAGCTTTTCTATTACTTCTGCTACTTCTGCCTGCTCTGGTGCGTTCACAGGTAGATCGTTCGACCGGCAATCGGTTAAAGATGACTGACTCTGATCAGGCCTTTTATAAAGTTATTGTCGACTGCAGTCTGTTTCGACCATTAGGCTGGCGACCGCCGGATACCAGGCCGAAATACCAGTTAATGGCCACTAAGATTCCGGCGCAAGGTCCGGCTAAAGCTATGATCAAAGAGAGCCGTTCCAGCCAAATTTATTATCTTGGTGTTGGTGACAAACTTCAGTTGACTAAAGTAGAGAAAATTGAAACCAACCAAGTGAGCCTTAGTCTTGAAGGAAAACTGATTGCTCTTAAATTGAATAACCTCCAGTTTTTGAGTACCGGTGGAGAAAAGCGGGGTAGGGACGAGAAGACTGAGGAAGGGGCCAAATATCGTAGTGGAAAAGAACGGCGACGTGGGAATGACAAGAACAGAGGGAAATCGGGAGAGATTACACCGGCTGAAGCAAAGGAGATAAGCCGTAGATGGGAAAATGCTTCTGCTAAAGAGAAGGGCGAAATGATCCGCCAATTTCGCCAACTTGACCGTGGGGAACAGAAAAGAATTATGCGGGCTTTTCCTTCCGTTGATTTTTCTCAGTTCTTCAAATAATCAAAAGGATAACCCCAACGTATAATGAACATATCTCAACCTATAATTTTAGCTGGCTGTCAATGCGTAAGTACTATACTTGAATTTAGGACAAGAGATAAAAGGGATGTCATTAAAAACTGATTTAGACCGTGAGCAGAGACTGCAAACTCAAAATAGAGAAGAGTGGAAGCCGTCTAATGAATCGATCAACTACTGATTGAGCAAGCCCAAGCTGGATACTTGGAAGCCTTTGGCCTACTGGTTCAAAAATACCAGCGCAAGGTCTATGAGATCGCTTATAGCTTTACTCGACATGTCGATGAGGCTGAAGATCTCTCCCAAGAAATTTTTCTTAAAGCCTATTCCGGCTTATCTCAATTCCGCAGTTCGTCAACGTTTTATACCTGGTTATACCGGATCTCTCATAACGCTGGTATCGACTATGTACGAAGCCAAAGGAGTCGGTCGGAATACGTATTTTTCGATGATTTTCCCCGTGACGATTCTCTGCTCCACCCACGGTTGAGTGACAACCAAATATACAGTCAAGCCGAAGTCAGTGAAATAACGGACCGTATCAATCAGGCGGTTGCAAAACTGTCGTTCCGACAACAGCAGGTATTTGCCCTTCGCTATTATCAACATCTACCGCTGTCTAGAATCGCTGAGATGCTGAAGATACGGATAGGCAGTGTCAAAGCCCACTTGTTCAAAGCCATTCGTAACTTGCAGCAATCTCTGGCTAGCTATATGCACATTCATCTGAATACCTGATGATGAGACATATGCAGAACCGATGAAATTTGTTGCTAACTTACCGATGGCTCTGGAGGCCCTTAATCGGAACAAGTTCCGCTCCTTGCTGACCACATTGGGAATTGTGATTGGAATTGGCGCCGTTGTTTTCACCGTCTCCCTCGGTGGAAGCATTAGCACTTTCGTCTCCCATGAACTGGATCGTTTCGTTGGCGCAACCATATTTTCAATAGAACGACCTAGCCACGTCCGGCATGAATCGGGCAATCGCTGGATGGAAAATCCATTCCAGGGCAACTTATGGTTGGATGAGATGGACGCAATTGTGCAAAATTGCCCTTCGATTAGGAGTGCGTCTGGTCTGTTATTTTCATTCGGCATAAGGATGTCTCACCAGGGAAGGTCTCGCGGTGGTGGTATTCTCGGAACAACCCCTTCGTTGCATCAAGTCTGGAATTGGGAACCAGTATCTGGACGGTTTATTAACCCTGATGATATGGATCAGGCAACCAGAGTCTGTGTCTTAGGTAAAGATGCAAGTCGCCATCTGTTTGGCAATTCGAATCCAATTGGGAAAGAGGTCCAGGTTTCATTTGAAGACGCAGGAACAGCAGAATGGTTAGGAGCAGCTTCTGCCCCCTTAAAAATACGGTTTACGGTGGTCGGTATACTGGAAGAGAAAGGTACTGCCTATACCAAGCAGATGGGTTGGTTAGTTGATGAACTTGTTTTAATTCCAGCGACAACATTAGCCGTTTATTTTGGCAAAAGATTCTTTCAGAATTTAATGCTGATGGCACACGCTCATGAGATCAGCCAAGTGCCGCAAGCAGAAGCGGAAGCTAAACTTATGTTACGGCGCCTGTTTGGCGACCAAAACCTGCGCTATTTCAAAGTTCATAGTGCTGTACGGGAGCAGGGTAAGATAGATACGGTCAGCCGGATCATTCAACTAGTGTTGGGTTTTGCCGCCAGTATTTCTCTGTTTGTCGGTGGTATTGGCACCATGAATATCATGCTGGTTTCAGTCACCCAGAGAACGCCTGAGTTTGGGTTGCGCAAAGCTGTCGGTGCTACATCCAACGACATCCGCTTTCAGCTATTACTGGAATCGATATCGCTGTGTATTATTGGCGGTATTATCGGTACGATGTTGGCCGGTGCAATTTCTCTAGTATCCAGTTGGGCTATCAGTACCTTTCTAGTCAAGGACGGCTCTTGGCCCTTTGCCATCTCTTTCCAGTCGGCTCTAGCAGCCTTCTTGGTATCTACGGTTGTTGGCCTCTGTTCCGGTCTCTATCCAGCCCACAAAGCCGCTGGCCTACAACCTACCGAGGCCATGCGGTTTGAGTAACAAAGGCGAGATTCGAGATTAATGTTAGGTGAAAACATCCTGATCTGTTGGCGGATTTTAAGCGCCAATAAATTTCGGACCTTCCTAACAGTTCTAGGTGTGACGGCCGGCGTGGCCGGCGTGGTCTTAATTATGTCTCTAGCCGCCGGAGGCAAACAGTTGCTGGATGTTGAAATGAATCAAGCTGGTAGTACTTTTGACCTCCGTTGGTCGGAATGGATTCAAGATGCGGAGAGCGGCAAATGGCACCATAATACCAGTAACAAATACTTTACCATAGCGGACATGGACTTTATCCAAAATCGATGTCCATCGGTTAGGACGGCTGTTCCGGCCGAAACCTGGGGAAATGAGAGTCTGCGTGTCGGCGGAAAGCAGAAATATGCTCAGATTGGGTTGGCCTCAGCTGAAACGGGTTTGGTGCAGAACTTATCCACACAATATGGTCGGTTTTTGTCCAACACCGATGTCGATTTCCTGGATAAAGTTTGTGTCGTCGGTAGCGAAATAATGAAAGACCTGTTTGACGGATTCAACCCCATTGGCTGGGAACTAAAGATCTTCGGTAATCGTTATACCATTGTTGGTGTAATGGAAAAACAGGGAGGTGGTGTGGGATTAAGCGGCAACCGGGATAATGTTGTCTATATCCCTCACGCCACGGCCAAACAATATCACCAGGGCTCAAAACGATCAAAACGGATCGACGCTATTTTGGTGCAGGCCCAAACACCAGCGCACCTGGACCAGGCCATCAAAGAGATCAAAACGGTTATCCGCTGGCGATATGGAGAAGAACAATTTTATCAAATTTCATCCGTCCAGGAACAGATCAATTTATTTAAACAAGTTCTTAGTATCATCGAGTTATTTGTGCTGGCCGTATCATCAATCGCACTGATTGTGGGTGGAATTGGCATTTTGAACATTATGATGGTTTCGGTATACGAACGTGTACCTGAGATTGGTCTGCGTAAGGCTTTGGGAGCCAAGGGCTATCAAATTCGGTTGCAGTTCCTGACCGAATCGGTCATGATCTGCCTACTGGGTAGCGGGTTGGGGCTGATGATTGGAGCCGGTGCTGGTCAGGCGGCATCTTGGGGGGCTGGTTACTTAATGACAGGTGGAGACGGAGGTGATCAAGGCGGTGGTTGGGGAGGCCGTGAAGTTTTAGCTGGTGGATTAGACTTTGAATGGCCTTCGGTAATTACTTTAGAGTCGATGCTGATCGCAGTGTTGGCAGGGGTAATCGTCGGCGTTGTGTTTGGCTACTACCCTGCTAGTCAGGCGGCGAAAATGTCACCGATTGAAGCCTTGCGGAATAAGTAATACGATGCTTTGAAGACCGCAAGTGAAATATAGGCTCAATGAACTGCCATTAACTAGCGGTTAATATACCAAAGGTAAATTGCCCCAAAACGCTCCTGTCTGATCTGCCAGGTGCTAAGAAGCCCAATTCTGGGATGGTTAAACTCTTGTGGTTATGGGTCTGCAATAAACAACGTTGCCATCAAATAGACCTATTTTACACTTATTTCACTAAGATCAAACTAGGACCGCCAGACCGTCTTCTCTGAAGTCTGGCTGTACTGATTATAGGCATCGAGATAATCTTTACGGAGCGGACTAAAGATGTCCAATACCTTGACCGGGCCTTCGATCACCAGGCCAGAATGGACCAGATTCTTTGGAATCAGAAACGCGTCTCCGGCGCCGACTACCCGCTCCTCCTCGGCAATCCGAAACCGTAGTTTACCTGACAGTATCAATCCAGCTTGTTCGTGTGGGTGACTGTGTTCCGGGATCACACAATCCTGTTCCAGTTCCAAAAAAGAGAGCATAATGTTTTCACCCGCCACAATACCGCTCACGGCTTGTGGGAACAGTTCGATTTGTTTCAGTTGATCGGTCGAAATAAACGGCATCTATAACTCCAATTTGATTTAGGCTAAACTGAGTTGAAATTGAAAATTAACATCTGAATAATTGAGGCCTGTTGATAAATCTTCCGAATCGTAGGTTCGTTCCAGAAACAGAACCCGACCCGTCTGCTCGACTAAAATTAACGTAGTGGACCGAGTACCGTAATGGTCGGAGGTAATAAAAAGCGCCTCTTCCGGTACCTGCCCATACTGTTGCATCATTTCCAATAGCAGATTTACTTTAATCACATCGTCACGAATCAAGGTTTTTAACTGTTGTTTACCCTTGACCACTTTCTCCCAATCGGCATCGATCAGATGGTTACTCACCCCATAAATACCAGAGGGCAGAGTGGAGATCTGTTGATTGTAGTTGGTTAGGTAAGTTAGACTCGACTGTGACGAACCGACTTCGCCCAACAGTAGATTAAATCCATTATAGCAGTGATTCTCGGCTTGTTGTCGCTTGGCATACAGGTCAATTGGAGTGGTGGAGGTCAAGAAATCGGCGACCAGCTCACCTCGTGATTTCACTACTGGATGATCTGTCTTGAGATGGCGAAAATTAGAAACTGCCGCCCAACGGCCACTTTTGGTAATACCCAGCCAAGTACCGTTGGCAACCAGGTCTCGACCAGCCAGCAGATCAGGTGCATTCGGCCAAAAACAGGCAGGCATGGTTGGCCTGGCATATACTTCGTCCCGGTTAGCGAGCAAAATCAACGGATAACGAGGATGTACCCGGTGAGCAAATAGGATCAAACACACGGTGCTGTTATTTTAATAATCATCGGGTTGGAGAGTCTAATGCTATTATTCAGTATCAATTATAGTCCGTGGCAACTATTTTTGCTATACTGTTAAACGCAAGAAATCCGGCGCAAAATTCAAGAGGCGTTCAGCCACAAATAAGTATGAAGTTCAAATTCTTGCATTCTTGCGGTGACAGAGGCTACCGAGGAAAGAATTAACTAACCTGCGGGGGAGCTATTTGATAGTGATACTGGATATTTAACCCTCCTAATTAGGCTCATTCAGTAATTTGCAGTGTATTAAAGAATTCGTTACCTTTCTTATCTCGTAAAGAGATTAAACCCGCACCTTCACTGTCTTCACCCAGATAAGCCACTTCCATTCCCTGTTCGTTAATACAGAATACAGCACCGCCATAGTCGGTTATCTGGTGGGACAAAGTCTTATTATCTGAGGTTAAATTTAGTATAGATTGAGCATTTGTTTTGTGAAACCAGTTAGATTGAAGGCTGTAACAATATTATTCGACTAAGATGAGGAAGATTTGTCAGAAAGACATCTTCTGTTTCCAAGAAATGGAAACATCATTTTGAAGTCATGAAGTGGTTGATCGGAGAATATAATTTGGACAGGAAATCAGCTATGATTTAGCACTACCGAAATTTTTACCGAAATATGTTCACGATTTAATTACGGGCGTGGCAACAAATCGTTGATGATCTGGAGGATTTTCTGGTAGAGTTTGGGATCAAACCGGGCATATTGATGAAAGACGATCTTGCCCTGCTGGTCGATTAGGTATAGGCCTGGTTTTTTGCGTTTGCTGCACTCCGCTCCGTACAACTGATGCACCTTGCCTTCCCAATCGAGTAGTAAAGGGACTGGGGGCGGTTTCTTTAGAAGTTGCTTCTTGATGAAGTTGCGGGAGATGAACCTGGGGATGTTCCGCATGTCGCCCAGAATGTAGCTACAAATCGAGGTCCGGCCTTTGAAATTGGCCGTTACTGCCCGGCCCCACCGGTCGTCGTCCTTCCGCAGTTTGCGATTGCCGGCAATCAGTAGGACGACCGATCCCCGCAATTTTTTGAGCTGATGTGTTTTGCCGTCGGCCGTTTGCAACCGGAAATCGGGAGCGGTATCGCCAACGGTCGGCGGTTTGTCGTCTGCTAACAGCGGCGATAACATACTGCAAGCCAATAACAAGCAAATGGAATTGAACTTGATGA
This sequence comes from Candidatus Poribacteria bacterium, assembly GCA_030748495.1. GTDB lineage: Bacteria > Poribacteria > WGA-4E > WGA-4E > UBA9662. The sequence continues at coordinate 24,319 of JASMLX010000060.1, forward strand.
GTAGTATCGTCTGCATGATTGAGGTTATCTGCTCTGTTGCTCCCGGATTAAATTCGGCCACATTTTTTCCAGGTCGGTATAGTTGGCCGCAGTGATGATGCGGCTAGGCCCAAATTGGGTTTGGTTTTGATCAGTCTTTATCGGTTTATCGTAGTAAGCGTCAAGTGCCAATTTAAGTGCTATTTTCCCTCGTTCATAGGGTTGTAGATCTACTTCGGCGTCGTGTTGACCAGAGATAATCAGGGCTGTAGCCACACGGCTAGCCCCAATACCGACGGTGACAATCTGTTCGGCCATCCCGTACAGATTAACACTTTCGACAGCTCCAACGACCAGATCGCTATTGACGCAAATTACTGCTTGTACGTTCTGGGCGTAGTCTCTGATGATTTGGCTGGTCAATCGACGCCCCTCGTTCGTATTAGCTAATGAGGATTTAGATAGTACACGGATGGTCCGGTATTGGTCCAAAATTCGATAGATACCGATGGTAAGCTGACGGAAAGAGGGCGATCCTAACGGTCCTTCTAAGACCAAAATGTTGCCGCGACCTTCAACCTGTTCAACCGCATATTTGGCGGCTATCTCACCCAACCGGATCTCATTAATAGCTAAATGACCTCTGATCTGAGAACTTCCTAGCATAGTGTCCAGCGTGATGACAGGGACCGGTCGCGGTCGATTGGGGCTCTTGGCTTCCCGTAAAATGGCGTAAGCAGATCGGGAATCGACTGTACTGAGAATCAATACCTGAACCCCCTGGTTTAGCATAGTAGTGACCTGCTGACGCTCCATAGCCACCGGGTTTTTTCCTGCTTCACCGTCCTGAACGCCGTTCCAGACGATCTCGATTCTATCCTGATGTTTTTCGGTGTTGTAGGTGTTAGCCTGATCGATCATAGCTTGTCGCATCAGGGTATAAGTTGGAGCCGTGGTTTTGGGCACGTTGACTCCAATTTTAATCAGCAGACGATCATCTTGCCCACAAGCTAGAGGATAGAAGCAGATGCCAGCGATTAAGAGACATTGGAGCCAAAACCGGGGTAGAAACACAGTCTACTCTTCGAGCGTGGTTACTCTGTTTTAAATTTGGTGTGTTTACTGACTTTGGTGCGCATCTGTTCAGCTTCGATTTTCAACTGCCGGTCAGCGTATGTTTTAGCCTCTAACAATTGAATCTGGTCTAGCTGTTGTTGCGCTAGTTGCCATTTTTTGAGCGTTATGCCGGCCCGGGCAAACTCGAGTCGGTAGGTGATATTATCGGGCTTGTGTTTAGCGGCTTGTTGAAAGTGATGGATAGCTTGTTGGTTACTGGCAGGTGGCAGCCCACCGTAGATCAGCTTGGCCATCACTGACAGAACACCGCTGACATTGGCGAGGCTATGATGCCAACGTGCCAGAATATAGTGGGCATAGTGGTTACCGGGATCCAGTTCAACCGCTCGGTTAGCCGCATCTTTGACCACCACTGCTAACTCGATCTTTTTCTTGTTTCCTTCAGTCTGGGTTCGGTTACCGACCGCTACCGATAAACAGAGGTGGCATTGACTATCGTTGGGCGTAATTTCCACACTCTTTCTAGCCATCGTTTCCGCTTGTAGAAAAAGCAGATGTGCCTCTTTTTCAGATCCCTTTTGCCGGGACTGATACTTTTGGTTGCCCAACTCGGAGTAGGCACGGGAGAGCCGCCACAGTACTCTCGAGTCGGCAGGGGAGAGTTGCTCGGCTTGTCGCAGGTTTTGCAGACAGCCCTCAATCTGTTGCTGTTGAAATTGCAGATCTGCTTGCTGAATCAGTTGGTCGAGTTGTGGGTTAGCAACTGCGTTTAGGGCAAACCAAAACAGAAGTGAGTATAGCTGTTTCTGGGAGATCATCAGATTTGGCTAACCGGGTGAATGCTGTAAACATACACGACTAGCCTGTCGGGAATCGTGTATGTTTGCAACATTCAGTTAAGGGTGCCCAAGCGATCGGTTATCGGTAGGCACGGAAGGTCTGCTTCTGGTGACCCAGGTTCTCAATAGAGAGTTCGACTACATCGCCATCTGATAAAAACTGCGGTGGATTCATGCCTGCCCCAACGCCGGCTGGTGTTCCTGTTGAGATCACGTCGCCCGCTTCCAGCAACATAAACTGTGACAAATAGTGTACCAGGAAATAGGCATTGAAGATCATGTCTTTAGTATTACCAGACTGTTTCACTTGACCATTGACCTTTAGTTCCATACCCAGATAATTGACATCACCGATCTCGGATTCTGAACATAGATACGGCCCCAGTGGGTTAAAGGTTGGGCAGGATTTCCCTTTGGTCCATTGCCCTCCCTGCTCAAGTTGAAACTCTCGCTCAGAGACATCCTGAGAGATGCAATAGCCAGCGATATGATCTTTAGCCTGATCTAATGACTCCAGATAGAGGGCATCTTTGCCGATAACCACACCCAGTTCCACCTCCCAATCGGTCTTGGTGCTATTCTTAGGGATGGTAACGTCATCGAAAGGCCCACTCACGGCACTGGTACTTTTTTGAAAGATAACAGGTTCGTCCGGCGGTTCCATACCGGATTCCGCCGCATGATCAGAATAGTTCAAACCGATACACATCAGCATGTGAGGTCGAGCCACGCAGGCACCAAAACGAGCATCCGCTGGAGTATTGGGCAAACCACCCCCTTCCTTGTCCACTAAAGCGCGCAATTGGGACATCCCATCGTTGTTGAAGAAATCCCGATTCCAATCTTCAAAATGAGCAGAGCAGTCTTTGTGTACGCTATCGACGACAACACCTGGGTTTTCCTGGCCTTTTGGGCCGAATCTAAAAAGTTGCATAATTTTCCTTTATGTCTGACAGATAAAAGTATCAATCAGTAATATATGAATGTGAGTTGATGAACTGCCATCAGTTCCCGGTTACTTACTTGTCGCTATTTCGGTCTTGTGATATACTCGCTTCATCACGTTGCCGAAAGGGAGTTATAATGATTAAGCTTGGCACTATGTCGCTGAATGTCCGTGGAACGACAGCCACTAAATTTGCCCAAATTGTCTCCGATTTAAATCTGGATCTGATCGAGCTACACTCCAGCGCGTTTGAATCGACCGACCTCGATTATCTGCGAAACCTGAAAATGGATCTGCAAAAAAAGGGCCTGCCACTCGGTTACATTGGGATCAGTAACAACTTCGGTGTTCCTGTTGAGCAACACCCAGAACAGATCGCCCTGATCAAAAAGTGGATCGACGTCGCCAGTTTCATGAGTTGCCCACTGGTGCGGGTTTTCGCCGCCTATATTCCCGAGGATTGCCAGGATGAAGAGGCCCTATGGCCACCGATGATCGAAGCATTCAAAGAGGTAGCTGAATACGGTTACCAGAAAGGCATCATTGTAGGGTTGCAAAATCACAACCATAACAATGTCACACGAACAGGTGACAACCTGTTACGGGCACTGAACGAGACCAACCACCCCTACTTTTCGCATATAGTCGATACAGGTCAATACGCGGGGTCACCAGGTGCCAGTGGACACCATGGTAGTGCCCATCCGAATTTTGATTGCTACGACAGTATTGCCAAAACCGCCCCTTATGCCATTTATGTCCGGACTAAATTTTACCATATCGACTCTGGCGTTGAGGAGTGGCTCGATTATCCACAAATCGTACAGATTCTGAAAGCCCTGAACTACAACGGTGGCATCTCCATCGTCTATGAGGGGAAATCTGATCCGATCGAGTCGATGCGCAAAGCCGCCACCTATTTGCGTTCCCTACTGTAAGTGTAGGTCTGCTAAACAGGCCGAAATTGATCGGCTAATTTCTCGGCCCAGGTTTTGTTAGCATCGATCGTCCGCCCGGCATTGTGAGGGGTATGCACCACGTTGTGTCGACCTAACAGAGGATCATCCAACGGTAGTGGTTCAACATCCCAGACATCGGCGGCTAGACTGATTTCATCGGCTAAGACTCGCTGACGGATTGCATCCACGTCACAAATCTTGGCTCTAGTGACCAGAACAACTAAACATCCACGGGGCAGCGCATTGATGTGGTCCGCTGTTACAATACCATGGGTTGATTCTCGGAGTGGTACCATCGGCACAAAGATTTCAGCATCCTTGACCAGTTGATCCAGGTGCCACTCTTTCCTAGCCCCTGCCCGATGGAAACAGGGTTCGTTAGCATATGGATCATAAGCCGCCACATCAGCCCCCAACATGCTAACGAAACTCGCATAGCGACTGGCAATGTTGCCAACGCCAACGATCCGCACCCGTTTGCCGGCGATAGTGCCGCTGGTGAAATTCGGGTTGTCACCGAACTGCCCAGCACGTGCCCCCGGACGGCCTACCCCACCAGGTGGGCTATAGTCCCACGGTTCAAGCGATGTTAGGATCTGACGGTGGAGTTGTGGAATCCGGCGTAGGCCACACAAGGTCAGTGCTAATCCGTACTCGGAAACGGTTTGTCCCCAGAACCCTTCGCTGGGATGGCTATAGGTCTGGATGTTGTGTTCTTGTAGATATTGATCGACTTGCTCAGAGGTGTCACGGCTATAACTACCTTGAAAAGTAGCCTCTTTCAAATCGGTGAATTTTTCCAGGCAATCTTTGGTGACCGGTACCCCCAAAGCTGCTAAGCGGAAGATGCCAATAGGGTCTTTAATAATTTGACCCAGATTTTGCCCATTATCGTTATCCAATCGGTGAAACTGGACTTCCCCCTGTGCTTGCCACAGGTGATGAAAATGATCAGCCGCAAACGACCAACTCAGTTCAAACCGGGGGTGAACTACAATTAAGCTTTTGCCCATCTTACTTTATCTCTTCTCTCGTTTGCAGATAGCATACGAAAAATTAGACCCGATGTCAAGGACAGGAAAGTGCTGGTTTCTACTATCGGTTGGCCTGATTCTGACAAACTTGGTTGGATGTGGCGAAGATAAAGCAACCACTAAACCCAAAATTGCATCCCAAATCGTAGATCTAACTGAATTTGTCGGCATGTGGCATCTCAACCACTACGAACCCCATCCCACGACACAATTGCCGACAGTGACTTTGATGCTGATTGAAGATGGCACTTGGCAGTCGGAAACTAAACGGCCGTTGACCTCCGGCGGTTATCTATCTGTTCAAGCTAGAGGTCGGTTTAGAATTGAAGCAGATCTGATTAAAAGCGAAACCGAACAGGTTACTGCAACGCTGCCTACCAGTCAGTTGGAGGCGAAGACACAGGTGTTTCAGGGGGAGATTACATTTCAGCTAGAGAAAGATTTACTGACGCTTTACTACAGTGACGGTAGTATTGCCGTTTATCAGCGGCAAAAAAACGGCGAATGATCAATTTTGGGTTGCCCATTCGCCAAGAGATGATTAAAAAGAGATTGAAAAGTTAGTCTAGTATCGTTTAGGAGGCGGTTGCATCAGGCGAATGCCCCTCTCGTGCTTAAACTTGAACTCAAACGGAACAGTTTGATAGCGGGCCGCAGTCCCTTCCGGGGGAGCTTTTTCGAGAGGAATATGAACGGTGATATCTGTCGCATTGAGTTTCACCTGTTGAAAAACCAAAAATCCTTCCACTGATTCTCCTGGTGGGATACCGTCTTCTATTTTCGCAACCTTTTTTTCAAGCAGAATTTCCCGGGCTTTCACTAACCCATTTTTAACCAACAAACCACCGATACGGCTCATCATCATCAATCGCTCTTCCATATCCTCGTAGTTATGGCCACCATACATATTTTCGCCTTGATCCGCAATATGGCATTTTTTGACATCGTAAATTACTTTCTGCTCACGGTTATTAGTAATCTTGACGTAAAAGACGTCGGTTTTATCGCCCTGATGAGCGGCTTCTCTTTCATAGAAGGGGGAACACATGTTGCCGCGATTATACTTGAAATCGAGGTCGGCACTCCGCCAATAGATGATCGAAAACTCGATATCATCCTGTGTGGTAACGATCCCATCGTTTCTTGGTGCAGCATCGGGATCAAATTGTTTCCGCGCATCTTCCATATCGAGAATAGCATGCCCTTCGGGTAAATTTTCGGCGTCGGGAGAAATGGGCGGAAGGTTACGCTGAGAGTTTGCTTCGGAAATCGAGTTTAGGCTGTTTTTCAGTGCCTCTTGACAACCGACAATGGCCAGAATCAAACCAACAATTAGGCTGATCTGTATCAATTGAGATGATCGTTTCATTTCTACTCCTATACGTTACAGCAATCTGCTGAATTTATGATTTTTCAGTATAGCACAAGGCTACCGGGTTTTCAAATTGTGCCAGGTTTTTAGAGTCTAGGTCAAATTGACCTAGACTCAACTGGCGTTCGTATCATCAACGGCCTTACAGTGCCGTAGCCAGACGTTATCTGAGGCGGGATCGTACCCTTTCCAGGCATAAGGATCTGCGCCAGAGACCGGTACCACACAACGCCGATCAGCACTGGCAACATGTTCACCCTCGGCTATATGCCAGGGTAGCAAAGACCAAGCGTTGCAATAATGATTCACCAAGACACGGCGGTAAGTTTGACTCCGATTCTTGCGCGATCGGTGTAACAGGTAACCATTAAAAACGACCAGCGTACCGGCTTTAACCTCAACGGGAACCTCCTCTATTTCGTCAAAGCCGTAGCTTTCCTCCGCAAAATCAAACTCATCCGTATTCTGGTGAGGCTGCTGAGGATAGAGATAGCCAGAGCGGTGAGAGCCGGGTATAATCCATAAACAACCATTTTTTACATCAGCGTCATCTATGGCGATCCATGCTCCGGTCAGAGACCGGTCCCGAGTTGGAATATAGATCTCATCCTGATGCCACGCTTGTCCCTGAAAATTAGGCGGTTTAACGAACAGCATCGACTGCATACATTTGACGCTACCATCCCAGAATGGAACGTGTGCTGCTGTAACCTGGCTTAGCACACCACAAATTTTAGGGTGCTTGACGTGTTTCTCGATGACTTCGCTGATAAAATGGGGTTGGTGGATACACAAGATTGATTTTAGGGCTTCATCATCTGATAGGTGTTCCTCGACCGGTTGCAAAGACTCGCAAGGATAGCCACCTCTGGCCAACTTGAGCGTGTCCACTCTCAGTTCTTCAATTTCTGGAGGGGAGATTAAATCTGGAACGACCAGATAACCATTTTCAACGAAAAACTTAACCTGAGCCTCTGATAAAACCGTAGGTGCTTCAATTTTAGGTCCGCTGCGCATTGGATTCTTCACCTAACAGAGCTGATGTGAACGTAATAAAGCGGTCAATTCTGTTTTAGCCTGAGCATTGACAGGATGCAAAGGGTGGGTCGTATGGGGGGGGCAGATCCCCAAAATGTCGGCACACGCTTTCAAACAACTAACGCCATTACCGTAACCATATAACTGACCTAAGTCCAGCAATTTCTTCTGCAGTCGTTGAACGGTGTCCAGATCACGAACTTTAGCCGCCTGATACAGTGCGACCGCAGTCTGTGGATCTATGTTAGAGATTGAGATGACGGCCCCCTCCGCACCAAAAGCGATGGCTGCACCTGCCATGGTGTAAGAACCGAGCAGAATGGAAAAATCGTCCCTGTCGCCTAGATAGGTCTGCAACTTTAAAAAAATTGTCCAGTCTGCTGTACTGTCTTTGATACCAGCGATGTTTTTGCTACCATCAACAATCTCAACCACGATTTCCGGATCGATATTAGTTTTGACCATGATTGGAATGTTGTAGATGATAACCGGTAAGTCAGTACTTTGTGCTACCTGACGATAGAAGGCTTTTAACTCTTGATCCGACGAAGGATAATAATAGGGAGGTGTTGTTGCAACTGCCGTTACACCGAGTTCTTGAGCTGCTTTAATATTAGTGATTACCCTTGAGGTACTAGCATCCATAGCCCCACAAATGATTGGAACTTGGCCAGAGACAGTAGCAACCGTGGTTTCAATAGCAAATCGACGATCTGCATCTGAGAGAGAGACAAATTCACCGGAACTACCGAGAAGGTAAATCCCGTGTATGCCATGTTCGATCAGGCGATTGATCTGTTTGCTTAACCCGGCCTCGTCAACTCGCTCTTTTTCATTGAGAGGCGTAATAATAGGAGTGTAAATACCTTCAAATCGCATAAGCTCCTACCGTACTTACGATTAAGTTCAGTATATCAAATAACATCATTTTCGTCAAGCATTCCATTTGATTTAACCAATGGATCGAATAACAACCGACACGGGAGCCCTAGAAATTACATCAACAGACCTATTTAGCTTCGTGTTGCAGTCGCTTCTTGACTCCGGCCCAGGAACAGATCGGACACTGCTGCGGATTGTGTCGGCGAGCGGGGCAGTACTCACGACCGAAGAAAATGATCTGTAAGTGAAGTTTGTTCCAGTTCGATTCTGGAAACAAGCGTTTGAGATCTTTTTCCGTCTGTACCACATTTTTGCCGTTCGATAATCCCCAGCGATAGGCCAACCGGTGGATATGAGTATCGACAGGAAAAGCCGGATGACCAAACCCCTGAGACATAACTACACTAGCTGTTTTGTGACCTACGCCAGGCAGGGCTTCTAAATCAGCAAAATTTTCGGGTACCTCCCCACCGTGCCTTTCCACTAGCAATCGGCTTAGCTGTTTCAGGTTCTTCGCTTTGACGTTTGAAAGACCAATTTCCTGAATTGCCTGTTTAATTGTCGATTCCGGTAGTTCTGCCATCTGCTGTGGTGTATTGGCTAAGGCAAATAGAGCCGGTGTTATTTGATTGACTTTTTTATCGGTTGTCTGAGCAGAAAGCACAACCGCAACGAGAAAAGTGTAGGTGTTCCGGTGTGTCAGCGGGATCGGTACATCCGGATAAAATCGATCCAAAACCTGCTGAATTCGCAGTACCTTCTCCGCTTTTCTCATACCCAACTCAATCCCTGCTGCTGCTTTATCTTCTCTATCCCTAATAGGTTGCAAATAAATTATACCACAGGTCGCCAAGGGGCGGACGAAGGTTTACTTTTTAGCTGAAATCTACTATAATGAAGGTCAAGCGACCGCATTGAGGGCCAGAAATGAACATCCTATTGCTGATGGCAGATCAGTTTCGTTTTGACGCCATACGCTGTGCAGGCAATCAACAGGTCCAGACTCCAAATCTGGATGCACTGGCGGCATCGGGGCAGTTGTTTACTCACACCTTTACCCCGTCGCCAGTCTGTGTAGCCGCTCGCATGTCGATGATAACCGGACAACGCATCAGTCGAACACATTTTGTTGGTAATCAGTGTTTATCCCCGGCTACACCTGTTCTTCCAACCTTGATGACTACCCTTCACGACGCAGGTTATCGTACTCAAGCTGTTGGCAAAATGCACTTTCAAGGCCAACACTACGGTTTTCATAACATAAAAACCCAAGAGGAGTGCCCGAGGGTACGAATTGATGACGACTACCTAATGTTTCTGAAAGAGAATGGCATTCGAACGCGATTTCCCCACGGTTATCGAAACCTGCTCTACTTTCAACCGCAGACCACGGCTTTGCCAGAACAGTTTACACCAGAGGCGTGGGTGGCTGATCAATCGATCCAGTTTTTGACCGATCACCTCCGTTATCGTGGCTCACAGCCATTTTTACTTTGGTCGTCCTGGATCGCTCCCCATCCACCTTTTGCTGCTTGCTCACCTTATGATCAAATGTATTCACCAGACGATATAGATCTACCCAATTATATGAACCGGCCTTTATCAGATTTACCGGAGACCGTCTGGTCAAGTCGGGCACGGTTGGATGGTGCACATCACGATCCTGACCGAATGCGCCGTATTAAAGCCCTCTACTACGGTAAAGTTAGCCATGTGGACGCCTGTATCGGTCGACTAATGCAGCATCTGGATCAACTAGGGTTATTTGAGAACACAATTGTCATTTTCACCAGTGATCATGGTGAGATGTTGGGGGACCACGGCTTAGCCCAGAAGCAGGTGCCGTATGAAGCGTCGATCCGAATTCCGTTCATTATTCGTTGGCCGCATCTGACTCAACCGGGTCAAATCAGTCACGACCTGGTCAGTTTACTGGATCTTTTCCCGACGCTGATCGAAACAATGGAACTACCTTATCCTGGTGACGTTGGCGATTTGGCAGGTGAAAGCCTCTACCGCTGTCAGATAGAGGCAAACAATTCATCTGGTCATCGGTTAGGAACAGACCGCGAGCGGATTTTTATCGATCTCTATAGTGGCAAACAGCGTTGGGTTGCAGTCAGATCCCGCCAACAAAAGTACATCGCCTGGGCTTCCGGTGGACGTGAGGAACTCTACGATCTGGTGGCAGACCCGCAAGAACACCATAACTTAGTCTGCCAACGACCGGAACAAATAGTTAGCTTTAGAACCGAAATGGCAAATTGGGAACGAATTAATGGATTGCCTGACACTTTAGAAGGTGATCGCCTAAGGTCTTATCCAGAAGCCAAACCTCCAACAGAGGAAGCATGCCGAGGGGTGGTCATCAACCAGGGGAGATGGCCTCGGAATTTGCCCGCTGAGGAACGGGATACTGTAGAAACATATACTACCGCTATCCGTAGCGCTCTTTCCAAAGAGACCTTTGACCCGACCAAGTTAAGTGTCGATTCCTACGTTCAACAAACAGAGCATCCAGTTATGGATATCCTGGAAGATATAGACACCTAAAAAATGATCAGGATCTACCAACAGACGATCATCGTTTCACCAGAAGTTATCGACGGCAACGGCCACGTCAATAACACGATCTATCTTCACTGGATGCAAGATGCCGCCATCGCCCATTCCAGTGCCAATGGTTGGCCACCAGAACGATATCAAGAGGCAAAGGCGGGTTGGTTCGCCCGTTCTCACTATCTGGAATATCTGAGACCAGCCTTTGTTAGCGATCAATTGATGATCAGAACCTGGGTCTCTGGCTTTGCAAGAACACGAAGTATTAGACAGTACCAAATCGACCGCTGCCAAACGGTAATCTTTCAAGCCCGGACCGAGTGGGTCTATTTTGATTTCAATAGGCAACGTCCTGACCGGCCACCGTGCAACCTGGTCGAGTCCTTTGAAGTGGTAACCGATATTGAACGTAATTGAGCGTGAGAATCTGTAGATTCATTAAATGAGCGATTGGCAATACCCTCCAATCGTTTTATAGTTCGAATTATCAAACCGGCCATTCAGTTAGCGAGGTAAAGACAATTGAAACTGAAAACACGAGATGTACAGACTTTCCAACAACAAGGATACTTAGAGATTCCACATCGGGTGATCGAAGAAGATCATCTCCAGCAACTGCGAAAATCTTACGACCAGGTATTTAGCGAACGACATGGCACCTCAGGACAGGGACTGCGCAACTTGTCGGTTACAGAATCGATGACAGACGCGACTGAAGACGAGCATGAAAGCGAGATGTTGCAAGTGATGGAGATGTGGCAGAAAAGTAAAGACTTCCAAGATCTACTCTATTACGATCCACTGCTCGACATTGCCGGGAGTCTGATCGGTGAAAACATCCAGCTATTTCACGATCAAGCGCTTTACAAACCGGCTAAAATCGGTGGGGCTGTGCCCTGGCACCAAGACAATGGGTATTGGCGGTGTCAGCCGGCAGACCTGGTTAGTATCTGGATTGCATTAGACGATGCAGACCAGGAAAATGGCTGTATGATCGTCATTCCGGCGAGCCACGTAGACGGACAAGTTAGTCATTCACGTGCTAAAACAGGAGATCGAGAACTGCCGGCTTTATTGTTCACCGATGCGAACGAAAGTAAAGCTGTTTCGGTCCCGCTCAAAGCTGGTCATGCCATGGTGCATCACTGCTTAACGGTACATCAAACCCAGCCGAATTGGTCAGATCGTGATCGACGTGCAATAGTGATTCACTACATGCCCGTCGGAACCGAAAATAGCGAAGGTATGTTATTAAAAGACAATCTGTTGTTGAGAGGGCATGACCCGCATTCAAGTGGTGCTGATTCAATGTAGGAGAAACGTCTTCGCCCCTTGGTTACCGGCTGTTCCTGTGGGGGCGGAAACGATTACCTTCCGTTACAAGGCTCTTGTTTTTTATGTCGTTGGGTATAGTAATGTATACTCGGTCTTGCTGCTTTAGGTAAAACAAGAGAGTTGAAGTGTTAGTTTGTAAAGGGAAAACTTAAACCGAATGCTAACCCACCAACTACTTGGCTAGGTGACACCTCTGATCCTTTAGTTCAGCACTGAAGTGAAATTAGTATGACGGATACATTGCCTATTTGGGAAATATTACAACAGGTCAAGGCTAAAGTTGCTATCGTCAACACTGATATTGACTCATTTCAATCTGTTTTAGAAACAACACCCTCATTGCTAAAACAACAGTACATGAGACAACAAGTAGAGCTACTTGAATTGGCCGCCTATTCTGATGGGTACGTATTTGCTAAATTATTGTTGAACCCAGGAGCATACATTATGCCGAGCCGATCCTCATCCGAAGTCCAAAGCCTTAGTCTAAGGCCATTGACTATGGTAATCGAGAGATGGTGGAGTTGATAAAGAAACTCTGGGAACCACCATGGGACAAATCACCTTAGCGGGCTCAGGTGATTTGTCGAAAGTAAAAACTTACTTAAACAGATACATAGATGAAGCTGATTCGGTGGGTGGGTTGGCTCTAGCCTGTATGAACCAACATCAAGAAATAGCTGATTATTTATACAACAAGGGGCGGATGTAAATGCGGAGTGGAATTTGCACGAACCAGCTACTATTCTGCACCATCTGGCGTTTTTTGGCAAGTTAAATATGGTTAGATTTCTAATTGAACGAGGTGTAAATCCAACGATTAAAGACTTTAGATATCAATCAGATACATTAATTGGGCTAAAGATAAATGACCGAGATCAAGTGGCAACTTACCTGCAGCAAGTAATAGACTTGATTTCATTTAACGATAATTTACATTTGGTTGTAATCATTAACGAGTTGGATCACGATTAGGAATGCTTACCTGGACTCAACTTCGCCATCCTTCTTCTGGTCTTATCCGTTCATTAACTGCTT
>JASMLX010000061.1 GCA_030748495.1 Candidatus Poribacteria bacterium
CGTAAATTTAAATCTGTTTTTCTAGGAAGTTATCTGTTACGGCCGACCAATTACCGTCATTGAAATGGCTAATCCCTGGGCCTCTAGCGGCTGAATGATTGAATGATTCTATCATTTGCCATTACGACCTCTCTCCTCGGCCTCAAATTCGGGGGGGCAAAGCTTGGAGGTCCAACGCGACAAATTGAAACACTGCCACCAGGTATTTGAAGAACAGAAGAGTGGAACTGCAGATCAACGTTCCAGATTAAAGGCCTGTTTGGAATGTGTTAGGCCAGGCGACACTCTGGTGGTGACCAGACTGGGTCGTTTAGCACGTTCCACCTTGCATCTGTGTCAAATAGTCGATAAAACTCCAAGGCCAGCCGAAAGGAAGGAGAACTGATCAGGGAGTTGATGGCAGGCGATGGGCTTTCAAAGGCCACCGTCTATGGCTAGCTGAATCAGGAGGTCGACTCAGTCACATAGTTGCCACCAAATATCCACTTACGGCCACTTCTCCTCTGGCAATCTACTTTTGAGGCTCATGATTTACTGTTGGCTGATTATGTCATACACTCTAGCTGTTCATTTTTAATATAAGTAAGACTAACGCAGTTGAGCGCCAAATCATGTCTGATGGCCAGGCTAATTTTTGAATAGGGACACCAATAAATCCACCAAAATATCAAGCCGAAGACTACATTCAGTGGCTGATCGTCTCACCCAAAGTAGCCTCATCTACTGAAGCGGCTCGAAGTACAACACGCCCGGTCGCGCATGACGCCTACACACGTCTGCTTGGGCGGCATGAACCCAACCCTGAAGAGTTGTGGCTTGAAGTGGAGAACCTGGGTCAGCTCGTATGGGCCTCCCATTGAGCTGGTCACAGGCCATTGGTCAGCAAAACACCGAACTGTAGTTGAGGGCATCAATCTGATCACACCGCTGTGGACAGATGGAGATATCTCAACCCCTGTCGATTGGGGTGACCTTCAAAAAACGCATTCTACCATTGGTCTGGTGGGTGATTTGTGTGGTCTGTTTTTTACCTCTAATCTGTTCCGCTGAGACAATTTGTTTCTAGACCTTGAATCCATCGGTCGCCATTTGAACCCTCCGATGGCGATTAAGTAAGCCAAGTTACAGCCACATTGTTGGCATTTGTAGCGTTGTCTGGGGTTGACTTTTCCGCCGTTTACTTTGTTCTCAGACCTACTTTTGGACCGTGCATGACAGACTCCTTTTATTTTTACCGCATATCATATATATTTATTTAGCAATCCCAAAATAAGGTCTGCTGTTCTGGGCAGCCTTGGCTTAAAATCAATGCTTTAGCCCTTGGGCTAGGCCAACAGCGGGTCATGGGCTGGGTGCGCTTGATTTTACCCCTGCTAATTGGTTTCTAATTTTATTTAATGCGGTTTTTGGTTCAAAAATGCAGCACAGGCAAAAAATTTTGGTATGAATCACAAATGATGATCAGATAGTTTCATTGGCCGCAGAGAGAAATACAACTAGTATTACTGGTTAGACATAGAGTGAAGCAAGAAAAAACCGAAAGTAACTGAGAGTCTCAAACACAACTATCAACAAGATTAACCTGGAAAATCGTCAGATGAAAGAAACAAAAGCACTCTTGGCAAAAGGTGAAAATGGTGCTAGAATAGTCAAAATCCGCTGATGTCCAAACGGGCTCCAAATGGCCTTCAGTAGCGGATTTAGCTCAAACCCTTGTCCTGACTGGATTTGAGATGGTTAGTTGCCGGTTTTCATGGCCAAAGAGATGAAAAGGGAGGTCCGCGGATTAGGGCCGGCAAGGCCTTGCTATGACTGGCTGAAAAAGGTAAGGGGTTCTAAATAGCGAATGACTACTTGCGATATTGAAACGCGTTGGATCGTGGTGTCGACGCAATGATTCCCGAAAGTTCGATGGTCAGGGTTTACAGTAAAATCTTTCGTGCCTACACCTCTGGCAACTGTGAACACGCCAAGCGCCTTTTCTAGCATCTGTTATCAATTTTATCGTTTGCCAATCAAGATCTGGAGGCATTGATTACCTTCTTCAAACGTTTACTAGTCAGGAAACGTCTCCTTCGCCCCGCGACAATGCGATCCAGTTATATTTTCGACGCTTATCAGGAACGGATTGCTGATGAGTTCATTGATCAATATTTGGAAATTGAAACAGAGAAAAACGGTATATAAGAAATAGTATCTAGATACTATTTCACCATTCTAGGAGCTTTGTTCAGTAGCCCTTCAAAACCTGTAATCATTTGAGGCCGGAGTGGTATTGACACCACCAATCGTGATGTATCGTGGAGTTATCCGAGGTGTGACCTTATTCACCATCAAAGGAAGGAAGTTATGTCGCTGAAAGATTTAGTAAAAACCTCTATCTTTGGAATCCTGATTTTCTATTGGTTACTGCCGGGATATAGCCAAGGCTTTAAGAAACTAAAAAATCTGGCTGCTAGTGCCGAAGTTGAAGCGGAAGGGGCAGATATTCCCGTCACCAATGTTAACGACGAGGATTTCACCACTCGCTGGAATGCCAAGAATGACGATGTGGATACATGGATACTGTTCAAGTGGAAAAAATCTCTGAAGGTCAATCGTGTTCATGTCACTGAATTCCGCTCTCGCATTCGTGGGCATACGATTGAGTACGGCAGTGCCATGAAAGAGGTACAGGATCTAGTCATGGAACCTGAAAATGCTAATGCCTCCCCTAATCATCCTGGCAATCAGAGGGAACCGGTGAAGATTCCGGATCATGTACTCACTTTCAAGACGGTTGAAACGACGGTGCTTCGATACCACATGACCAAAACCGTTGATGCTTCCAGTGAACCCAGCCTGTGGGAGATCGAGATTTTCTTTGATCCTGAGGCCTATCCAGTTCGTCCAGAGGGCGCTTTGGCGACAATGTGGGCACAGATCAAGCGGGGGAAAAGAGAAAATTAGGGTGGAAGCGGCCTCGTTTTTAGATCAATTTTCAGCCTATAGCCATAGGTATATTTGTAAGAACAGGACAAGAAAAATGAGTAATAGGACCTTGATCCATACGCTCGCTGGCAACGTTTTGTGCATTTGTTGGGCACTTACAGGTTATAGCCAAGGATTTGAGAATTTGGAAAACCTGGCTAAGAAGGCAAAAGTTGAAGCGGATGGGGCCGATCACCCCGTCACCAATGTTAACGATGGAGATTTTGCCACTCGATGGAATGCCAAGAACGATGATGTAGATACGTGGATTCAGTTCAGGTGGGAGACTGCCCAAAAAATTAACCGCGTCCACGTCACCGAGTTTCGCTCTCGTCTGCGAGGACATACGATCGAGTACGGCGATTCTCACAAACAGGTGGAAGAACTGGTGATGACACCCGCTGACGCCAACGCGTCCTCAAACCATCCAGGGAACCAAAAAGATCCTGTCAAAGTTCCGGATCATGTGCTCACTTTCAAGACGGTTGAAACGACGGTGCTTCGATACCACATGACCAAAACCGTTGATGCTTCCAGTGAACCCAGCCTGTGGGAGATCGAGATTTTCTACGACCAGAAGTCAGATGCCACAGCGCTCGTTCGGCCGGCTGGATTACTCACCAAAACCTGGGCCGAACTCAAGACGGAGAATTAGTAAGTCTGTGGTAGAAATCAGGTAGAATAAGTCAGATCTGAAAGATCTGGGGGAAATGCAGATGAAAACACAGCTGTTAGGGCCTATCCAGTCTGGCTGAGACAGTTACTGGTTAAGGTAGAAACTGACACCGAAATTACGGTTGAGGATAGGCCGGTATGCCTGTACTAAATAGTGAATGAGCGCTGGCGGTATTGACCTGCCCACTATATCTTTCCTAACTCAGGCACAGACAGACTCCGCCCTAAATTGCCAGAGAGATTGCCCACCAGCACTCAACTGCTAGCTAACTATCCCAATCCATTCAATCCAGAGACCTGGATACCTTTCCAACTGAGTCAGGATGCGGCAGTGACTGTCACTATCTATGATGTGCAGGGCCAACGGATACGGCAACTACAGCTAGGACAGGTGACCGCAGGAAGGTATGTGACTGCTGGCCAGGCCGCCTACTGGGATGGGAAGAGTGAAACGGGTCAGGTTGTAGCCAGTGGCACTTACTTCTATCAACTTCGGGCTGGTGACTATACAGAGACCAGAAAGATGGTGATTGTCAAGTGACTGGCTGTCCTCCTACCTCAAGATTAACGACCTCGATTTGCTATTACGTCCGTTTGGAAAAAGCTGTGCTTTAATCACCTCTTTGGAGGGATATAGATGCTACTACGATCAGTAGCTTGCGGAGATGGCACATAGTTTTGTCTATCCTGACCTCTAACTAAGGCCAAAATTGAGGGAATTGCCCACATTCGTCAACTGAAAGTTCGGTTGACGAACACACCACAAGCGATCTCTGTATTGGCGGAATGCAATTGCATTGGCCGAGATCGAGAGCTGAAACTGATACAAGACTACCAATTTTTGCGCCGTTTAGAGAAATGACTTACGCTTGGCCTACGACCAATCGTTGAGCGTGATCCCTGACAAATCAGCGGAACAGGAGAAACTGACTCGCCGAATAGGCTATACCGGCCCTGACGCCAACCGAACCTTTTACCAAGGCGACCACTATTGGATCGAACCGGCTGGATCTCTCTACAATGTATTGTTAGACTTGTCCTCAACTTGAAAGAGATGTGCCCGGCGGGGACATCTCTCCTCCACTAAAGTTTAGCTACGGAGTACAATAATTATTATTCTCAAAGTCAGATGCATATCGTCATCTAGTCACCAAGCGATGGCTAGCATTTAAGAACCTGGCAACAACAAACTGAGTTTAGCATTTGACCATTACAAAGTATTTAGCCTCTGTCTATGATTACAGGTCTAACTTGGATAATGTCAATATTTGAAAGTAAAAGATCCATCAATAACCTTGACAGTGGTAGTTGCTAGTGATATAGTCCAAAGCATACTTAGATTTAAGCGAATCGATTATTCGTTTAAATGAAACTCACTTGTGGATTTAAGCGTACTATCAGGAGGTGATGGAGTTTGGATGAAACACGTCACCATACGAAGGAGAAGCCGTGTCTGGACTTGCCAAAGACGCATCTGCTCAGGAAGATACTCACTTAGCCACTCGGCTTAAGTCAGGTGACGAGCAAGCTTTTCGCCGTCTGATGGACAAGCATTACAGTTGGGTATACAGTAAGACATACCGTACGCTTAGCAATCATCGAGATACAGAGGAGATTTCGACAGACATTTTTCTGAAAGTATGGCAAAAAATTAGTAAATGGAATCCCGATCAAGGCAGTTTTCAAGCTTGGCTAAACACAGTTGCGAAAAATACGATTATTGACGCAATTCGAAAGCGAGAGCGAATTCGCGAATCGCTACTGTTAGCAGAGGACGAATCTAACGTACCATTAGCACAGTATAGGGATAATCAGCCAACTCCGGATAAAGTTGTAGAAGCAAAAGAGTCCAAGGAGATTCTGCTCCGTGCGCTACAGCAAATCACTAAACCGAATCATCGAACCGCTTGGGTTTTACGACATTTGGAAGGTTGCAGTATCGCAGAAATTTCAAATATGCTTCAGAGAAAAGAAGGTACCATAAAAATTTGGATTTTTCGATGTACAAAGGAACTTCGACAAATTATGACTCGAAACGGGTTTAGCAGATTTTCGCATTTAGAGAGGTAAAATATGGGATTTTGGAACAAGCTTCCTTCTGATAGTGAAGCAGATCGAGCCGAAATGCTGGAGTCATACACCAGTTGGGTTCGAGGTGATAAACTCTCAGGCGAGCAAAAACGTTTTCTTCGCGTCTTTCAGGAGATGCCTGATTGTCAACCTCTCAAAGAGATGGTTGACCTGGCCCACCAACATTTCCAAGAAGAAACAAAAGAGGTAGTTTTTTCGCCACCACTAAGTGTTCAACAACGAGTAACAGAAAAAGTCTTACGGACTGTCAGACAAAGCCAGGTACGGCCTGAACCAATGCCAACTAGCGGTTTAGCCTTACAAGGGGCGTTCAGTCCAAATCAGATTGGTAGTGCCAGTGAATTGGCCTACAGTGGCAAAGAACCACCACCAATAACTGACGATTCTCCGCTAGAAGAGCCAACTATTTTAGAAGACTACACCAGTGGATTACTGAACGAAGTTGAAGCTAACGACTGGCGGTTGACTTTACGAGTGACGGTAGAAGAAGGAAAGGAGCAAGAATATAGTATCGACATTCGACGTATTACTCTTGGCAGTGATCGCAGGAATACGATCCCGCTCCTGAAAAACGCTATGGCTTCACCCTTCCACTCCAAACTGACTGTGGAAAAAGATCTCGTCTATTTGACGGACTTAAATAGCCAATCTGGAACGTTAGTTGATGGCGTTACCATCAGCCAACCAACTCAGATTGATGTCGGATCAGTTATCACTATTGGCACACAGGCTTTTGAGGTCATCGAGATTGAACGGGATCGTGGGATCTTGATGATCTCCTTTGAAGAGATCCAAGGTCAAGAAACGGGTCAAGTGTTCACAGTTCAGATTCGGCACCTAATTGTGGGTCGAAATGAGAAATGGTCACACATTCATATTTCAGATCCACACCGCACACTATCGCGTCAGCACGCTCAGTTTGAGTTGCGGGATAATCAGGTCTATTTGACCGACCTGAATAGTACCAACGGGACTTTCATCGACGAAGTTCAGATCGGCAATCCGACTCCGGTTAGCACTGGTAATTCGATCCGTTTTGGCAACGTTCTCTGCAAAATCGTTGAAATGGAACCAATCCAGAGTTAGTAGCTATACCTCCAACTAGTTCGGGGGGAAACGACTGGATCCGTGAATCTGTCGAACAAAGGGTGGGTGCAAAGACAGAAAGAAGAAAAACGCGACCAGTACTTCCAGTATGCAGCCCATCAATATCGAGCCAAGCATTATGATCTGGCAATTGAGTACTATCTAGCAGGAATAAAGCTAGATCCACATTCACTAATCGGATACTTGGATCTGGGAAAATCTTATGAAATGCTCGGTTGCTGGGCCCAAGCACTAGCGGCTCTCGACCGGGCATTAGAGCTCTCGCCTGGAAACCCAACTGCCCAGCGTCGCTACAAGCGAATAGCAGAAGAACAGCAATTTTTTCAGGAGTTTAGCCTATCATTACCTCCGCTGTTTGCTGCATCGCGTCGGATGTGCCCATCGGCGTGCTCCACACCTCCCCCCCAATTACTTTCCGTTTCAGACACAAGAGCTTCCCCTTTGGTCAAGAGTCAAAGTTTGAGCGGATACTGCCGCCAGGGTAAGGGCAAAACTAATTATTTTCAATTAGAGATTTCGCCTAAACTCTCTGTGAAGCCCAGTGAGTTAACCGATCTGGTTATATCTGCGACAACAGAAGTAGATCGCTTGTTCCAGTATTCGTCTCGACAGACAAATAAAGCACCAATTCGGATCCTAGTTTCACCTGTGGAGGGTTATGTCACCGATGCAAAACCATCAAGACTTCTGAAATCAGAAGATCCGCTGATGCCGGGTTGGGCTGCCGCAAAATATCAAGATCGTACTATTTTTATCCGGTACGATCAACAAAACCGTTTGATGAGAACCCTGTTTTTGATTTTGCTTCGTCACGAATGGGTTCATTTAATGATTGATCAATTGTCGGCGGGCAACTGTCCGAAGTGGTTAGATGAAGGATTGGCAATGGCGATCTCTCGTCCAATGATGGATTCGGAACGACAATATATAATGGAAGAAACCAGCGGTCTGATTGGTGATGCAAAGTCAGGATGCACAGCAGCTCCATTTTCTCGCTTAGATCTATTGTTTGAACACCCTTCAAATCGGCCGCGAGCAGGTTACTTGCAAGCTCGTCTGTTTGTAGAGTGGCTAGTCGAACAATTGGGCTGGGATTCAATCTTCGAGTCAATTCAACAAATGGGCGTCTTGCATTTCCCCCCGAATGACCTTATCCTCGACTATTCCCGCAAAAGTGCTAATCAGCAGATAGATAGTCTACTCACACAAATCTTAGGTGAT
This sequence comes from Candidatus Poribacteria bacterium, assembly GCA_030748495.1. Taxonomy (GTDB): domain Bacteria; phylum Poribacteria; class WGA-4E; order WGA-4E; family UBA9662. Next base: position 8,065 of record JASMLX010000061.1, read on the forward strand.
TCACCGAACCAGCTTTACTATAACTTTCTGCAGCAGCAATACACCACCTAAGTAGACACAGATGAGTATATCTAGATAAGAGCTGTGTATGAATGCCGTTGATATTGTAATTCTTCTTTTTATTGCAGCGGGCGGTTGGCACTGCTGGCGAAGTGGATTTACACGTAGCATCTGGGGGCTCGTTGCTATCTGTGCGGGAGTTTTTGCTGCTAGTCAGTTTTGGCGAGATCTCTTCCCAATTGTGGAACGACTAATCGCCAATCCAGAGATTGCCAAATGGGTCAGTATAGTTGGGATTGCTGCAGGGGTTAGCATGGCGATAGACTGGTTGCTGGAGCGGGTTCAAGGGATTTTGGAAAAAGGGATTTTAGGCTGGATCAATGGCTTGATTGGTGCTCTATTTGGTATACTTGTCAGTGTAATTTTGATTGGCGGTATCTGTATCATGCTAACTAAACACGGGAACGAGTCGATTCAGAGAACACTTCAGCAGTCGCAATTAGCTCCTTCGACAATGGATTTTGCTCATCAGTTCTTTGGCTTTGGAAAGGAAACACTTCAGCAGCAAGTAGACAAGATACGGCAAATCCCAAATCGAACACCAGAGCCTTAGGACATTTAGATATATCTACTCCACCAACTCCAGTCGACTTTTACTTAAAGTCAAGGATACACACGCCTGATCTTATCAGCGTAACATGGCGACGCTTCGATCAATCCTACTGACAGTTCAAAATCTATTTGAACAGGAAATTGAACACGGTTGCAACGATAATATTGTGCCTGGTGGAACGCAATTGTCTGTACGCAACCATTTCACCAAAACAAGGCCACTGAACTTAGATTTAGAACTACGCAAACAGTTGCGTCAAATCTACGGCTGTTTTGATAACTACCCACAATCCACACCCATTGAACGAATCTGCGACATTGAACAGGCCAAAAACTTGGTTGAGGCTATGTTGGCTGATATTCCTGCCAACTTTAGTCGGCCCGACCGAGCAGTGTCAGCTTCAGATTCAGTGGCCCAACCCGGCGAAGGTGTCCGCTCAAACTCCGGTTCTTGTTCTCGTCGGCCTATTCGTCAGGTTTCGATAGATCCCTCCACCCTTGATTTCTTGACAACCTCCATGGAGACAATTGAGGGAGTTGGCCCTAGATCTGCGGCAAAATTGGAGTCTGATCTGGGAATTAGTACCGTGGGACAGTTGCTGGATTATTTCCCTCGTGCCTATCACGATCAAGGCCAGGTGACCCTAATTGGTGATGTTGGTAGAACTGGTGATAGCCAAACTATTCAAGGTAAAGTGGCTAAACAGTCCTATATCCGACCTCGTCGATCAGGAGGGAAAGCTTTTGCCAAAATCGCCATTTACGACGGAACAGGTATCGCCCAATTGGTTGTCTTTGGCAACCAACGGATTAGCTATCTGAGGAAAGCACTATCGGTTGGCACTTATGTTGTTGTCAGTGGTAAGTTTGAGCGGAAATACAGAGAAATCCAGTCCAGTAATTTTGAGTTTGAGGTGATTACCGACGAGGAGGCGGAACGAATTCATACCGGTCGTATAGTTCCTAAGTATAGTTTAACATCCAACCTGACACAGCGAAGCGTTCGGCAGTGGGTTAAAAATACGCTTGACGCATATGTTGATCACTACCCTGAATTCCTACCGGAGGAGATCCGCCGCAAATACGATCTCCTGGACTGGTACCATGCCATCTCAGAGATTCATTTTCCCTCCTCCGCTGAGATGAAAGATCTCGCGCGTCAACGACTTGCCTTCAACGAGCTTTTTCTGTTACAGGTTTGGTTAGCTTCCAATAAGAAGAAAAGCACCTCCACACCAGGCATTAGCTTTGATATAGATTCAGACGCTCCTCCACTGGTGGAACAGTTTTTGGATGAATTGCCGTTTCAGTTGACTAAGGCACAACGCCGATCGTTTCAGAAAATTGAAGATGATATGCGTCGGCCAAAACCAATGAATCGGCTATTGCAGGGTGATGTGGGTTCGGGGAAAACGATGGTGGCAGCCTTATCTCTACTAAATGCGGTTCAATGCGGGTATCAAGGCGCACTAATGGTGCCGACTGAGGTTCTAGCCGATCAGCATGCCGTTAACCTCGGTGAACGATTTAGCTCTTTAGGAGTTGAAGTTGGCCTGCTAAAAGGGGATTTGAGCAAAAGAGAGCGCGATCGAGTCTTGGAGCAAATTACCGATGGCACAATACACGTGGTGGTAGGAACTCAGGCCTTGATTCAGGAGTCGGTCACCTTCGGTAACCTTGGCTTAGTTGTTATCGACGAGCAACATCGCTTTGGCGTTTTACAACGTGCCTCTCTACGAGAGAAAGGACCACGTGAGAAAAGACTTATATGTGCCACTTCTTCTGAAGAGTCTTCCTTGCTCTGTACACCAGATGTTCTAGTGATGACAGCTACGCCGATTCCTCGCACTCTTTCACTGACCATTTACGGAGACCTTAATGTATCAATCATTGATGAACTTCCTCCAGGAAGACAAGAAATTAAAACGGAGTGGGTGCGTGAAAAGGGGCGATTAGATCTTTATTCTCAACTCCAACAAGAAATTGAAAAAGGACAACAAGTCTACATTGTCTATCCGCTGGTCGAAGAATCGGAAAAACTGGAAGAAATCAAAGCGGCTACAGAAATGGCGAATCATTTGCAAAATGAAGTCTTTCCTAACCGGCGTGTCGGGTTACTGCATGGGCGGATGAAGTCACCGGAAAAGAGAACGGTAATGATCGATTTCAAAGCAGCTATGATCGATATTCTCGTATCGACCACCGTAATTGAGGTCGGAGTTGATATCCCAAATGCTACTATTATGGTGATCGAAAATGCTGAGCGGTTTGGATTAGCACAACTACATCAATTGAGAGGTCGTGTAGGTCGCGGCCAACATCAATCCTGGTGTTACTTAATCGCCAGTCCCAAGAGCGAGGACGGAGTCAGACGAATACAAGCCATGACGCGAACCAACAACGGTTTTGAGTTGGCCGAAATTGACCTAGAAATTCGCGGGCCCGGTGAATTTTTTGGCACTCGACAATCTGGACTGCCCGAATTTAGAATTGCCGATATTATCAAGGATGCCGCTCTATTAGAGGCCGCCAAATCAGAAGCGGAAAAGATTATTACGACAGCACCTGACCTAACCCAAGCCGACCACCGGTTGGTTAAGTCACTAGTAGAGAAGAATTGGGATTCTAAGGCTAATCTCATCCAATCTTAAATCTCAGTTGCCTTTTATCATTGACACTTCATACATATAGTGATAAAATCGGATATCAACGTAGGAAGGCGATTGACTCAAGGGGCTTAAACCCACTCTGGCTCCGGTCGAGGGACAGTAGGAACAAGATGAAAGTTGGACAGATCGTTGCACAGCACCAAATCGAGATCGTCGAAGCCCCAATCCCCGACATCTCAACCCAACCTGATGGTACGCTTCTCGTCAAACCATACCGAGGTGCTGTCTGCGGAAGCGACATTCCCTGCTTTACACTGGAACATCCGAACTATCCGCTGGAAATAGGAAAATCCTTGCACGAGTGCATCGGCTTTGTGATTGCTAGTAAGTCAGCTACGTTCAAAGAAGGGGATGAGGTTTTATCTGTCCCCTTTGGTCAGGCGGGGTTAGCCGAATACTTTTTTTCCAACGATCAGATGACGGTTCCTTTGATCCCATTTGATCGCAAGTCAGAGATGCTGATGTGCCAACCCCTCGGTACTGTTATCTGGGCTTGTCGCAAACTTGGCAGCCTGTTGCACCAAAATGTTGTGGTACTAGGACAAGGACCGATGGGGTTAATGTTCACTCATATGATGAGCAATCTGGGGGCAAAATCGGTGATTGCGGTAGATTTGCTGAAATACCGATTAGAAGCCAGTCAGCGGATGCGGGCTACACATATCATCAATGCTTCAACAGAAAGTCTCGTTGAACGAGTAACTGAAATTACCGAAGGAAAAATGGCTGATTTGGTGGTTGAGGTCGTGGGGCATCAGACCGATACGATCAATCAGTGTCTGGATCTGGTTAGGAGAGACGGTACGATCCTGGCCTTTGGCGTACCGGACGAGAATGTCTATGGTAGTTTCAGGTATGGGGACTTTTTCCGGCGAAATGTTCGCTTAATTGGATCTGTAATACCAGATGTACAAAATGATTACCCATTGGCGATGGATATGATCGCACAAGGTCGCATGAATGTGTCGCCGATCTTAACCCATCATCTGCCCTTTGAAGAGGCACAACGTGGCTTTGAACTTTTTACATTTCGCCGTGATAAGGCTATCAAAGTCATTTTAGACTTTGACTCAGAATCAGCATCTGACTTGTAGCACCACCATCTATAAAGGAAGAAATTCGGATAATGTTCGCACATTTGCTCAAAGGTGTTCTCGTTTGGTTGGGCTATACACTATTCCCGCTCACTGCTTCTCTCCCCTTCTTTGGTCTCCTCTGGATATTAGGAAAAGACAAGACGCAACGCCCACAGTGGGAATGGCTAGAGGATATCGATAGTGAGGACCTGACCCGTGTAATCGGCCTAATTATCATTGTCTGGCTAGTGTCGGGTGCAGTGATTATTATCGGATCGATATTGCGTGCGGTACTTGAAGGCGCGGGGCAGACAGCTAGCAGGGTCGCTGAGGATGCCGCGCAAGAGATACATGATCGCCGCCAAGCCCTGTTGGCCGAAGAAGAGGAACCCAATCCTTCTTAAGGAAGAGAGGCATCTGCTCATGCTTCTTCTGCTGACTTTAGTTAGCAGACTCTCCGAGTAAGCTTATTGGTTCTCGTCAAAATACCCTCTCAGCCTTTTTGCCTCCATCTTTTCCAGGTGCGCTTGCACTTCAGTCTCGTAGGTACGGAAAGCATTCTTCATATCAAAGGCTTCGGAGTCGGCGAAGTGGATCTGATGCCAATCCACAATACAAGGTGCGTCGTGTTTAGCCAGATAGTTCATAATCGCAGATCTTGCTTTCGCTCTTGTATCTTGTGGGGGGGTAAGAATTGCTTGCTGCACCTGTTCGTCGTCTATAATGCGGGTGGTGTAACCTTGCTCCTCCAACTCATAAAACAGACCTGCTTCCGGATCGATATTGTGATATTCCAGATCCAGACTTTCTAACCAGGAATCGTCCCAACCGATTTTTTCCTCCTCAATAAAGGTTTCTAGGAGCCATTGCTTCGTCACCCAATCCACTTTACCAATTAGGTTCTCTGGCAAGTTCATATACGCAGGTTCTAGTTCAGTCAAAGTGAAAGCCCACTCATCTAGCACCCAGTCGGTGTCCTTATCTCGCCCGCGCAAAATTTTGTCGCAAACTCGCAGATATTCCCACTGCAGTTCGACTGCAGTGATCGTTCGACCAGAAGCCAGCGTCAGAAGCCATCGATAGGATTGGTCTCGGGAAATATCTTTAATGGCGAAAATAGCGTCATCCAGGGTTAGATCGGGTGGGGTATGCCCCTCTTCTAGTAGATCGAGTACTAGCGAAGTGGTACCGAGTTTGAGTGCGGTGGCATGTTCAGACATGTTGGAGTCGCCAACGAGTAAGTGAAGGCGACGGTACTTAGTGTAGTCGCCCAAAGGCTCATCACGTGTATTAATAATTGCTCGGCTAAATTGAATCCACTCGTAGACCTCTGTCACGATATGATCAGCTCGCTGAGAAATTTGAAAGCCGACAAAGTCACTTCTCTTATGGCGAATTTCACCATATTCGACCAATTCGTCGTGTCCTCCTACGCGACCTGCGCCAGAGAAGATCTGACGAGTAACAAAGAAGGGCATCAAAGTTGGAATGACCAATTTATAGAAAGGCACATCCCGTCGAAGTTGGTAATTTTCGTGACAGCCAAACGTGGATCCTGTTACATGGTCGATATTATTTTTGAGAAACGAGATTTCGCCTTTCAAATCCAGAATCTTCAGGGCATCACATACCATCTGTTCGACGGCACGGTCGTAGGCGACTAAATCAAAAAGTTGCAGACATTCCGGTGTAGCGTACTCTAAGTGGCCCATGTCCATATACAGCCGTCCACCGTTGAACAAAAAGCCACCGTTATCGGGTGGTTCTCCCCAATCACGGTAGTGCATATCTGAGATACCGAGTGACAATTCACCAAATATGAAATCTTTGACCCGCGAGGCTGCCCCTTCAGCAGTACGAAATCGACCGGAGTTGGTTAAACAGCCAAACTCGGTTTCAAGCCCAAAAATACGCTGACTCATTTGTTATTCTGAGCTTTACCTGAAGCCAAAGGCATCATGTCTTCGACCTCTTCGACAGTCAAACGACGAAATTTACTTTTGCTTCGTTTCGAGATCTGCAAGATGCCAGCCTCCACATGGTTCTCCTCGAGTTCAGCTCGAACGAAACCTATTAACTCATCGGTAGAAAAATCCTCGACCTCAGATTCCTGGTCGGATTCCCCTCGATCGGGGTCTGGGGTAAAACCGTATTCGGTATCTGAACTGGTGGTTCGACCGACAGCCCAGGTTAGAAGAGCCAGTTCAAAAGCCTGTTTAAGCGTTAGTTCGTCGCCAAGCCGAATATCTGTTTGGCCCATATAGTTCTGCATCGTATGCTCGACCATGTCCGTACCACCAATAACTTCGGCTTTCTGGCTAGTTCGGGTCGCCCCGTCATAGTTAACAGCCACTAACTGATGAGGGGGTCCTAATTCAGCCATTAATATTTTGACGATCGTCGGAGCATTAAAGATTGACTCAAACGACTGTTTTACCGGTGGGCATAGTACAAAGTGCGTTAGTCGATGGAGGGTGACATCATCGACAGAACTTTGAAACCCTTGAACTGAAGCCGCATCGGTTACTAAAAGTCTTAACCTTTCAACGTCTGCTGTGTGACCAATAGCCGAAAGGGCAAGGTGGTTGTATACCTCATAAATCTTCTGCCCATTGCTCACTGTCAATATCAAAATACCATCGTTGTAGACGAGTCCGACAACAGGGCTCCCCGCCTGAATCTGATCCTCAATATAGTCACGCCGGTTTTGGATCGCTTCTAAATAGCGATAGTGTTCGTCTAGCATAGATTATTAGAAGTTAAAAGTGATCTCTACACTTCATACTTCCGTTAGGCCATCGCCCGGGAAAGAACAGCGTTCTGGTAGGTCTGCCGAATCTGTTCTACCGGTAATCCCTGAACCCCTTCCTGCGTAATGGTTTTGATAATCGGATAAATCTCTGATTTGACGTTTGCTCCACCAGTAGCAGCGTCAAACTCTGCAGCAGTATCGAGTAGTCGCAGTACAGTGTTAGTTGCCTGATTAAGATCCATTTGGGCTAGCGGCGTGTCAGACCAACGATCTAAGTAGTGCAGCACACCACGGATCCAAACTGATCCGGATCCAGAGGTGGCAAAATCAACCGTTTCAAACTGCGCGCCCAAAACATCGTAGAAAAATATACGCCCAGCAGATGTGGACGCGGATGAATCTGCCAGGTACGATGGATCAAAGAGGGCCAAAATCGGAATTACACCACCAATACCCTGTAGAGCAAGAGACATATTATCTCGAATCAGGCGGGAGACCATCCGAATCTTGCCTTCAATGCTCAATTCTTGCAACTGACTCCGCCGAAAATACTGAAAGGAGTGCTCCAGTGTCCGTGCCATTTCATAGGCTACAGCGGGAGCACCGGCAATCGCCATTACCGAGTATTCATCAATCTCTAACACTTTATCTGCCCGGTCGTGCATGACCACGTTACCAGCTGTAGCCCGTCGATCCCCAGCGACCATGACGCCGTCTTGGTACCGGACAGCAACAACCGTAGTTCCCTCTGTTAACGATTGTTCGGGCGGGTTGGCCATTGTAACTGCGGAACCGAGTCCTGACAATCTTGTTAGCAAAGCGGTGTTTACTCCGTCAGAATTATTTTGCCCAAACTGCAATTGAATGCTATGTGCCTGAAGCAGATCTAGAAAGTTGCCCTGATAGTCAACCACTTGATCTACTAACACATGCTGGGTAGGCTTCGAGTCTGCTAGGTTGGGAGATTGCCTATTGGTGCGCATATCCAGGTTTTGGATAGAGAATAGAGGGTTGGGCATTGAGCCTTATCCACTTCCAACTCTCCATCTATATCGGTTTGCTTATTCTCCAGTTCTCTGACGATAACGTTTAGACTGATCTTTATCAACCCGACGCATCCGACGCATCAACTCTTTGGTGTCTGGTTTATCAATTTTTGGACGTTTGGGGCCGTCATCATCCCCGCTATCATCTGGGAGAAAAGGTTTTGTGGATCGTTGTTTTCGCTCCCGAAATAGAATCGAAGTTTCGAGGTTAAGGTAACGTCTATCCATTTAATTGTCCTCCGGTTTTCTTTTGTATTACTAACATGATAAAAAGAAAATTGTGGCCTCTGCAATATATGATTTGAGTAGAGGCGAAAAATTGTTCACATCTACTCAAATCTCTTTGTTAAGTGGAAGGTTGATCGACATCAGAAATTTCGTTGACTCCAGCGATCAGTTCTTCAACTGTTTCCGATTGATCGAGAAGTCTGTTGTATCGATTAGCTGTTTCTGTGTCTGCCATATTGTTCATGTTGATAGTAGAGAGATTATTGGCTGAAGTACCCTGATTGTTAACTATTCGGCGTGATGATGGCAAGCTATTTTCTCCAGCTGGCACCTTAGCTCTTTGATTAGATTTGAGGGTGATGTGATCCCATTGAATGGATTCCACATAGTTGCCGAAGCGGTTGAGAACGGTACCACGGAAATAGGCTCGAGTATCCGCTGGTGGATTGTGGATCGCATATTCAATTTGCTGATCAGTGACCAACCGGCGCATCATGCCTTGTGCTTCTAATCCGTAGTAGAGACTAATTTCGGGATCGATGTTGTGGTAAGCTAAATCTAGGCTCTGTAGCCACGGATCGTCCTGCTCAACCCCCTCCTCTTCTGCAAAAGTTTCCAGTAGCCACCTTTTTGCAACCCAGTCAAGCCGATCTGACAACTCCATTGGCTCAGCTTGCAGTTGGCTGAGTGTGGCTTCCCATTCGGTTAAGATCCAATCATTTTGTTCTATCGAAGGATCCAGGTATTTTCGCGCTAAATTCAGGTACTCACTTTGCATATCTACAGCAGAGGTGGTCAAACGGTTCCGTAGTTTGAACTCCCACTTGTAAGTCTGATCCCGGGAGATGTCTTTGATAGTCTGGATTGGATCTGCAATGGCGAATCGTTCTGGAATCAACCGTCTTTCGATTAGATCTATGACTAATGCTGTTGTCCCAATTTTGAGTGCGGTGGCATACTCTGACATATTAGCATCGCCTGCGATCCCGTGTAACCGACGATATTTGGCCAGGTCGGCATGAGGTTCATCGCGCGTATTAAAGATCGGGCGCCGGTGCATAGTATCAACGCTAACTTCCACCTGAAAAAAATCGGAACGTTGCGCTAACTGAAAGCAACCGAAGCTTTCCATTCCCGACTCAGATTCGATGCCAATTTTACCCGCCCCGGCATAGATCTGCCGGGTTACCAAAAAGGGCAACAAACTCTCTTTTAAATACTCAAACGGCACCTGCCGTTGCATCAGGTAGTTATCGTGACAACCGTAGCTATGTCCTGAGAAATCGGTATTATTTTTATAGAGTTCTACTTGTTGTCCAGAGCTTTCTTTCCGACGTTCTGCACATTGGCGTAAAATGCGTTCGCCGGCTTTATCATGAGCGACCAGGTCAAATAGGTTTTGACATTCAGGCGTTGAGTATTCCGGATGAGCATGGTCGTTGTAAAGTCGCGCCCCATTGATCAAGATTCGGTCTCCCTTAATTTCGGCAAAGGATTCCGGGCGTTGCTGATCCTGCTCCTGGTATGCTTTTTCATCCGGGTGTTCATGTAAAATATCTGCTTGAAACCCTCGTTCATCCCGCAACGGATCTTCACCTCGATAGTCCCACATCGGGCGAAAATCGTCGGAACGATAACTTTTAATCAGTTCAACCGACTGTTGCACAGGGTCAGCGTCGGGTTGTCCTTCAACCGCAATACCGTATTCGGTTTCAATTCCAAAAAGTCTACTCAAGGGTTAGGTGCTCCAGTCTCAAATAACAGTTACGGCGCTCTGGCGGCGTTTGCTCTTCTCGGGTCGAATCGGTGCAACTTTAACTACATTTTCCGGCTCATAGTCGATTAGCCGCAGCCAATCTTCCACGCTATCGGTAGCAGGGAAAATATCGTTTTCACGGTATTCGTCTTCAATAGCCTGTTCCAGATCAGCTAATCTAATGCCAAATTTCTGGCCTTTCGTCTCAATAGCGCGTTTAATAGCTGATTCTTTGGCTCGCTGAACGATCGAGGCAACGATGGCACCACTACACAGGTCACCTCGATAAAGGACCTCACGCCGACCACTCCGCAAGGATACCTCTATAAATCGGTTCTCGTCGTTCCGGGCAAACATCTGTTCTGAAACCAAATCGACGACGCTGGCGATGGCCACCTGGGCATCCATGTCTTCGGTTCCGATCAGGGATGACGAATCGGTTGGGCCGGTATGTTCTGTTAGAAGCTCTGGGCTCAACGGTAGATCTGGTGTTAAGTAGATCTGGAAAATATCTCTGGTTGCCAATCGGTCAGGCCGTTTGACTTTGATCTTGCGATCAATTCGACCCGGGCGAAGGATGGCCGGGTCAATTAGATCTGGACGATTAGTAGCCAGGATGATGACCACATCTTGCAAGGATTCAATGCCATCCATTTCTGCGCAAAACATCGGTACCACAGTATTCGAGATGTTGTGCGAACGTAGCGACCGGCGAGTGCCAAGAATCGATTCCGCCTCGTCAATAAAGACGAATGGGAAATACCCTTCGGCGCGTTTTTCTCTCGCAATCTGGAAAATTTCACGCACTTTTCGCTCAGATTCACCCAACCACATATTTAAGATTTCGGGGCCTTTAATATGGAGGAAACAGCCTTCGACATCCAGGTCGGATTCGGATTTCAGTTGTTGCGTCAGATTATAAGCCGTAGCTTTACCAATCAGGGTTTTTCCACAACCTGGTGGTCCATAAAGGAGAAACCCTTTGGGTAAAGAGAAGTGGAACTGCTCAAAAAGTTCTGGATGAAGTGTCGGTAACTCGATAGTATCTTTGATCTGCTGGATTGCATCTTCGTGGCCCCCGATTTTTAACCACGGCACTTCAGGAACCTCATCGACATAGTATTCTTGAGTCTCTTGGCTATCGATCTTCTCGATTACAATCCGATAATTCGGATCAACTCGCACCTGATCGCCAGTTTTAAGTTTGACATTCGCTAGTTCGGCTGACCGCTGGAGAACGGATGAGTTTAATCCTTGCTCTTGTCCGATTTGTATTCGACCATCCGGGAGTAAATCCACTGTCTTGACAATCGGACCTGCTTGCGCATAGCCGAGGTGGCCAATCAATACATAAGCCTCATTCAGCAAGACACTATAACCGATTTTCAACTCAGAAAGATCAACGGCGATATCGATATTGGTGTAATACTCGGTACCACCGGCGATCACATGGGCCGTTTCTTTGGTCGGCAGACCAATCAGTGTCCCGATTCGGTTGGCGGGGGCGGTCAGTTTATCAATTGCTTCTTGAAATTCTTCAATGGCTTCACGTGCTTCGTGGAAGGTAACTTCATCTTCCACAATTGATTGACGCAACTGCAGGAGGGCTGACCGACGCATATCATCCTCATCAGTAACGTAAATTAACTGATTAACCAGCATTAATGAACGGTGAATAGCGTACGATTCATCGTCGTCAGGCTTTTGATCTTGGTCAACTTCGTCTTCCAGATCTCGGAAGCGGACGTTGCTTAAATCGTCAAGGTTCTGTTTTTTGCGCATCAAAAGTTCCCAGGCCCTGTTCCATCGAGTCAAAAGTACCTAGGCCGAAGTGGTTGTATTCTAACACACCTTGGCATCAAGTACAAAAAATATTCAGAGCCAAAAGATGTTATTGACTCAACCAAGTATTAGTCGTATCATAGAGCGATTGAGCCAGAAGACCACAAAACGGCATGCCGGATATCACACCTATTATTACCTTGATGACCGATTTTGGTGAACAAGATACTTACGTTGGGACAATGAAAGGGGTTATTTTATCAATCTGTCCAGAAGCAAGGATAATAGATCTGACTCACCAGATTCCAGCTCAAGATATTTGTGCGGCAGCTTTGCAATTGTCCAATGCTTACGCCTACTTTCCGCCCCAAACCGTTCACTTAATTGTGGTTGACCCAGGGGTCGGCAGTCAGCGCCAAGCCATCATCTGCCAGGTTGAAAATCAGACCTTCGTCTGCCCTGATAATGGTCTGTTGACTTTAATCGTACAACAAGCACCGATAGAGGCTTGTATCGCCATTCAAAATGGGACCTACTTTCTGCCTCAAGTTAGTCATACTTTTCATGGTCGCGATATTTTCGCACCGGTGGCTGCGCATCTGGCAAATGGAATACCGATGTCTGAATTTGGACCGCCAGTAACGGATCTACGTCACCTCCAGTTGGCGAAACCGGATGTCAGTGAATCCCAGATTAAGGGTGAAATTATCTGGATCGACCATTTCGGCAACGCAATTACAAACATCAGGCATCAGTATTTACAGATGATCGACCCAGAATTGAAATTACAGATTAACTTTCGGGATCAGCAAATTTCTCGACTCAGTGAATCCTACAGTGCTGTACCTGTTGGTACAACATTAGCACTCATCAGTAGTTTCGACTATCTGGAAATTGCGGTCAATCAGGGATCGGCTAACCAGATCTGCAACCTGTCCCTTGGCGATTCGGTTTTAGTTCAGCCAATAGCAGCTAAAACTACTATCAGTCGTTAAAACAAGAAGTGACGAGACGTCTATCACCTGCTTTCCGACTTCCATTAAACCGACATGGTTTGAAATCCCATGGGTAATGGCGAGGTTAATATCATCGCAGTAACCCTATCGGAAATTGTCGATATACAGGAAAATAGATTAATGGAGTTGATAGACCTTGGAGGTGTGTCTAATCTACAATATGCCATAATAATATTAAGAGTTGTTGCAGCATCAAAAGTGATTTCCGACAACGAGTGACTATCAATCATCATTAAAGGCACGATAGAGTCTAACAACTATACCATCTGCTCAATCGTCCCGCAGATACAGTCTAAAGAAATCTGCCTTTTTTCGCACCATCAGCGATCCAATCCTTGCACAGCACAATCTTGTTAGCGACGCTCTTGACTTTAATCGATCAAGATCGAGAGTAATTTTCTTTATGATGTTCTTCATTTCAAATAGTAGACTCATAGAGTTGGGGCAGTTGCCCCTTTTAGCCTAACCTGTTTTACAACAAAACGTACAGCGATAGTAGAATTGTGCCCGTATGTGCTATGGACAACTAACAACTGATAACTGATAACTGATAACTGATAACTGATAACTGATAAAGGATAATTTTATTATGTATATCTCAGAACTCGACACCCCTGCACTCACAGTTGATTTGGATATTCTGGAACGCAACATCGCGCAGATGGCCACGCTTTGTCAGAATCTAGACATTCCACTACGCCCTCACACCAAAACCCACAAAGTTCCACAAATCGCACAGATGCAGATCGAAGCTGGGGCACAGGGCATCACCTGTCAGAAAGTGGGTGAAGCTGAAGTAATGGTGGCAGTTGGCATCGACGATATCCTGATCCCCTATAATATCGTAGGGAAACCCAAGTTGGAGCGGCTCATGCAGTTGGCTAAACAAGCTACCATCACTGTAGCAGTTGATTCCGACATCACGGCCCGGGGGCTGTCGGAACAAGCCCAGAAAGATGGTGCTACCATTCAAGTAGTGGTCGAGATGGACACCGGTTCCAAACGCTGTGGTGTTCAGTCACCGCAGGCAGTACAGGCATTAGCACAAACCATTGTCGATTTACCAGGCCTCGATTTTCAGGGTGTCATGACCTATCCGAGTCGGCTGGAAGCTAAACCATTTATTGATGAGACCTTGGAGTTGCTCCGGAAAGATGGTATTTCAGTCTCCATGGTCAGCGGCGGTGGCACTGGTAGCGAGGTAAATTCCAAGCAGATTGGTTGCACCGAGACCCGTTCTGGTTCTTACATCTATGAAGGTATGCAGCGCATTGGACCAGAGACGGTTAATCCCGAAACCTGTGCGCTTCGCATGATCGTCACGGTGGTAAGCACGCCTACTGCTAACCGCGTAATTACCGATGGCGGGATGAAGGCATTTACCAGCTATCCACCCACACCCTACGGCTATATAATCGAGCAGCCGGAGGTTAAAATTTATGGTATGTCAGTCGAGCACGGCCATATCGATGTGAGCGGGTCGTCGCACCGGTTCCAAGTTGGTGAACAGTTATCAGTAATCCCAGTCCACCAAGGTATGACCAGTAATCTGCATGATGAACTGGTTGCCGTGCGTAATGGGCAGGTTGAGGCCATCTGGCCAATTGCGGGACGTGGGAAGGTGAAGTAAAAGCGAGGGTGGAAACTACCGCTTTCTATGACGATTGGTGCGTAGCATAATTTAGGCGATTTACCGAGCTTTAGTTTTACTAGTAGGTGTCAAATTCCGCCTGCTTATATACGTGTTTTTTTAGCAACCGGGCTTTTTCTTCTGTCGCGCCCGGGGGATTTCTATTCAACCGAGTGCATTTTCCATTTTCATCTCGGGGGCAATGTGCACATACGTGATAAATACCCCAATTTACAGAATCATTCCTTCAAGATGGCTAGGATGGCATGAAACTGTGAGCAATAGTCTGGTAGCCGTCGTCACCAAAACCGTCAAATAATTTCGTCGCCTCAGTTGGTTCTTCGATAATTGTTCCGTTTATATGACCTTCATACAGGAATCGGCAATTATCTAGGAGTAGTTTATGATACAGGTTGGCAGCCTATACGGTAAATAGACGCGTTTCGCTGGTTTTATTTTCTCACCGTATTCACCCTTTATTGAGAAATTGTTTAGCCTCATTTGCTGTATCTTTTAGTACTATCCTAGAGGGAAATCCATTCCTTGCCGGTTACAGAGAACACAATCAGGGTAAAGGGTTTTCTGGTGTTATGAACTCTTCTCCTAAGAACTTTTTGCTTTAGCTTACATAAAACTATTGCGAGCTAAACTAAAAAGCAGCTAATACGCTGTATCTTAGATGACCAAATTG
Organism: Candidatus Poribacteria bacterium; assembly: GCA_030748495.1. Taxonomy (GTDB): domain Bacteria; phylum Poribacteria; class WGA-4E; order WGA-4E; family UBA9662. Next base: position 23,323 of record JASMLX010000061.1, read on the forward strand.
AAGCCATGATTAAAGGGTTGCGGAGTCAGTCTTAACAAATCGATCTTTCCAGATAGCTGGGCTATTTGGATAATAGCTCTATCGGTTGCAACCAAGCGGTTTCTAATTCATTTTCACTGTAAGGATTTTTCTTCTTTTTTGAAGAAATCACTTTGGCTCTTACATAGAGTTCATCGCCATTAAAATCGTACTGGACCTTGACACCTTGTTTCACCGCGAGCACCTTTCCAATCAAACTATCATTTTTGGAGTTTTCCTTCTGGCTGTCAAAATCTTCTAAGTTAAGGATGTCTTTTTTTGTCGTACCGACGAATTGAGTAGTGAAGGTTGTTCCATCTTCTGGCGCAATTTCGATTCTGTAAGATGTTTGACCAATTTCGATTGATTTTACCTTCACACCTGTAGAAGCGTAGAAGTTCCCGTTTTCCATCGCTTTTATAATTGACTCGGCACTGAGATGAGTTGCTTTAACCATTACCCAACCGCGACCGGGATTACTTTTATTCATTTGGTATTGATGGTAATTATGTGCATCATCAGTTGCTATGCCGTATATTATTTCACCAGTACCATTTGTCAAACGATGAGTCAGGATTTGATCCCACATTTTTTCTGTGCTAATGTGATCCTGATCTCCATAGTTTCTCACCGCAGGGTGACCGTTATAGACTTCGAAAAATTTTTCATTTTTAACTAATGCAATGTCTTTCGCAGTCAAGGCCCAACCGAAATTTGGATGATTCACATGCACTAAAATTGGGCGACCGATCTCCTGCCTTTGCTGGTAAACGGCATCAACATTGTTTTGAATCACTTCACGAACAGATTTCCCACTTTTTGGCGCAATAAATCTATAGAGGTTAGTCGCGTTTAGATGAACAGGAATATTAATGAATTGTGCAGTAATCTCCTCGCTTTGCATCAATAAAAATCTTCCCGGTGATTCAAAAAGTGAACGAAATTCGTTAAGCGGTTTCAAACGAACTTTTTGCCCCGATTCTATACCGTCCTCGGTTTCCACCCAATCTAGCCCAAACTTGGCTAAGTATTTCTGGTATGCATTTTCTATGATTCCACCTCTGTTGGGAAACTCGATCCATTTATCACCTACTGACAAGATATTATGATCAGACAGGGCTAGAAAATTGTAACCATTTTCAGCATACCAACTAACAATCATTTCTGGGAAATCATTACCATCGCTCCAAAACGAGTGTGTATGGAGGTTGCCTTTCCACCATTGGGAATCTGGTTTCGTTTGTTCCGAAATTTCTGCTGCTGATGAAATATTTAGATATATAAATAGAATAGACAGCAAAATTATATTCAACACGCTTGAAAATCGATTCATGAATGATTCCTTCGCCCCTCTACGTAAACATAATTCTTGATGATAACCATACTCTTTGGTTGTCCTGGGCTAAACGATACCACGGAAGCATATGATCCATCTTAAATGCCTTTATTTTTTCAGCTCAACATAATGATTTTTGAGAGAGTTCAATTATACCCTTTGAGACTCAGTGAAGATCTCGGCCGTCGTCAACGCATGCCATAACCTCATGGAAAGGCTGATCATCTCCTCTGACTGGCTGACAATCTTCCTTCTTCGGCTCATTCTGCCCAGATGATGATGGGTATTTGAGTTGTCTAGCTCGATGACTAGGGGATATTTTTTCCCTCTGACCTGTTTCTCTGGCGGCCAGACTTTAGCCCAAGTATGCCAATCGTCGGTCTGGAAAAGACAATCATTCCAGTGTTCCAGCTAGCAATATCATCTTCTGACCGTTGCCGCATCACCACCAGCGACAACCCAGGCCACAGTTCTCCGTGTGTTACGATCTAGAGCTTTGATGATCCATCTTCCTTGACTCCTGCTGAAACAACAGCTTCTCTGAGTCCTTCTGCGGTCTTGCCTAGCCATTGAGAAGTCGCTGCCGGAGAAACATCCAACAGTTTGGCTAGAAATCGGAAGCTGGTCTTCCCCAGAGAGTAAAATAAAACACTAGTCTGGCGCTTCAACTCGGTTGCAGGGTTGTGATGCCGGAGTCTGCGATAATAAAATTTCCGCTGCATGACTTGCACTGATAGCGCTGTTTCTCCGGCCCAATCCCGTTTTTGACGATGGTGTCAGTTTGGCATTCCTGGCATTGAATCATTGCATGGCTCCAGATGCACTTTAAATTACACTTTAAATAATGATATTATACCACATATCTATCTATATGTATGCACTCTCCGCTGAGGTTGTCGTATTTGTAGTTCGCCTGAATGTTTTTAGGACTTTGGCAAATGGTATCAGCTAGCAATGGGTTAGTCAGTATCTCTGAGTGAAACAAGAAGGCTAGCGGCAGTTGCGCAGCGGAGTTTTTACCCAATTTCACCATCATAAGGGTGTGATTCTGAAGGTCAAAGTTGAAACGAATAAGACTGGTCAATGACCTTCTGCCGGTGATATCCAAAAAGCTTCGTCTGAGAAGTCGTATTCGGCAAAACAATGAAAACGATCGAAGGGAAAAGTTGTGATTCCATTAATTAGCAGTATGTGTATGGGGCCGTTGGGGGTACGCCAGTTACCTCGTACCTGGTGGAAGGTAATCTTAGGCGAGGTTGAGTTGCTAGATCAAACTTATCCTGATTGTAGCCCCGAGTTAGACCAGTGGTGTTTACATGCACTGGAATTAGATCGCGAACGTACATTGTTATTTTTGCGTGATTTACGACCAACGTATTTGGAATTTGAAGCTTGGATATTAGAACAGAAAGGTGGTTCTCTCGATCCGGCGCGAATAGATCGTTGGAATAAGAGTGTCGAGAAACGGGTGCATGTCAATCCCCGCAAGATTGAGGAGACATATCCTGATATTGGGTTTGATATGACCGAAGTACGTATCACGTCGGCGGTGATTCTCAATTGTATGCAGGATTGGAGTCTGTTTTATAAAAACGATTTAATGTCTGAATCGTCCGATTTGACATTTTCGATCTCGCCATTGATCAGCAGTTTGGATGTCGGCCCATTAGGAGTGTTACAATTGCCCCGCATCTGGCTCAAAATTTTGATGAAGGCCAAAGGGGTTCTACACCCTGATTATCCCGATTGTGGTGACGGGTTAGATTCGGATGTATTGGATGTTTTGGGTTTGGATAAAGCAAAAACTTTAGATTATTTGCGCAACGAAACTCCAACGTATTTTCAGTTTGAAACGTGGGTGAGTGAGCACGTTAGCAATCAATTGGATTGGAACAAGATTCACGAATGGCATAGTTTTGTGATTAACCGCATCCATAGCGAACAGAAGCGGGTGGATATTCATCAAACTATTGGACGGGAGGATGACGGGGAAATTACACACGGGGTGATATTGAATCACTTAGAAGATTGGGCTTATGCATATCGTGCAGTAATGGAGAAAGTTGGCAAGACCGCTAATAGCAAAAGGCAGGCATGATGTTCATTAAGAAAATACTTCCTCTGAGTAAAGTAAAATATAAAAGAGAAAACAACCTTACTACTCAGGTTTCTTCATTACCAGAGGCGTTCCGTTACTAAGTTATGATAAATTTGCAAAAAGTTGTCCGAAATCAAGTCGAGTACAGAACAGACCCCCTAACCTCTGAACAGACCAGAATCAACCCTGACAGAGCCAAGCGGGTAAAACAGGCTGAAAGTCGAGTTCAACTGCAAGAGATTATCAACCATTCCAGAAATCAATGCATTTTTTGCCCTGAGCGGATCGATACGATAACACCTGACTTCCCAACCCAAATTTGCCCAACGGGTAAGATTAGAAGAGGAGAGACTGTTATCTTCCCCAATTTGTATCCGTTCGCTGAAAATCATGCTGTCGGTGTCATCACCTCTCAGCACTTCCTGGATGTGGATCAATTCACAGACGAACTACTCACTGACAATTTGATGGCTAGCCTAGATTATGTGCGCACCGTCAATAGCCAGTACCGGCAAGCTGTTTACCCGGCCTATATCTGGAATTACATGCCACCATCGGCTGGTAGTATTATTCACCCGCACGTTCAAATTATGGTTGAAACAGAGCCGATATCAAGGGTGAAAAAATACTTGCAGAAAAGCGAAAACTATTTCAATCAATACCAGGAAAATTACTGGAAAATCCTGATTGAAGAAGAGAAGAGGCTTGGGCAGAGATATATTGGCGGAACTGATACATTGTCCTTAATTGCCAGTTTCGCTCCTAGAGGCCTGAATGAGGTTCAGTTTATTTTTCATGGCATTAACTGTCTCTCTGACTTGACCCAGAAACAGGTCGATGATTTCGTCCGTTGTCTGCGAAACATCCTAAAAGGCTATAAGCAGTTGGAGGTCGGTGCCCTCAATCTAGTTGCCTATTCCGGTCCGATGAATCAAGAGCAAGATTATTACTGGTTGAATATGAAATTGATCTCTCGCCCGTTCCCAAAGGGTATTTATACCAACGATACCGGCCCCATGGAACGATTATATGATGTTTGGGTGATTGATACACTCCCAGAAAGTTTGCCGGGCCTGCTAGACTGATGCAGCCGTTGACCGTCCTCTTTCCCTACGGATGAAGATATCTGCCGAAGTTCGCCAGTATAATGAACTAGATACCGGATCGTACAATTAGGTTGTCGTACCAAGGGATTTCCGGCAGGTAGCTTCGAATATCCCGATCCGAGGATATGGCCCCGTGATGTGTCAGTGTGTCAGTATTGCCAAACACCTAGCCTCAAATTGTTTAGGTGTTGCTTGACCTGGCAGCGAAGTGGCATCTTCCGCAAACGACTTCTGTCGGCTGTGATCTGCTGGGCCGCCTCATTCATATCCCGACGCCGAAAAGAGTAATACCAACCAACACCTGCCATCCTCCCAAAAACGCTATAAAACCAAAAAGCCTCTCCACCCAACTCCAACGTGAGATCACGCACATAACGTACGAGGGATGATATTCATGATCAGTGGATTTTACCTCGGCCATGAATCGGCCAGACAGTTTCTATCCGCTGATTACGAACACCGTACAGCGTGTCATGCAGAAAGACAGTTGAGTCGCCGTAGCCAACCATGAAGTCGAAAACTTGACCAATTTGGATTTCTGTATTGGGCCGACTCAGGGTCACAGTGCCGTGTTCGGCTGAGGGCCGAAAAGACGCGAAATCGGGCATGTTAACTGCTTCTGGTGTTCGGCCAGCCCAGGCAGGTAAGGCTTTGAAGCCAGCATCAATAATGACTCGTTGTGGATCCGGCCGACTGGTGACCAGGCTGCGGATAAACAGGGAGGGTTGGGTATCCACGCCCCATTTCTGGTAGGAGGCGTCACAAAAAATAGCACCACCCGCTTGCACCTCAGTAATATCGGCTAGCAGAGTCGTAATTTTGTAGGTGCCACTACCACCACCACTAATGATCTCTATTGGCAGATCTACCGTCCGGCACATCTCAACCGTTCGGTGCAAGGCCTCGATTGAAGAAGCGATCGTATCGTGTTTCTCCTGCGGGTCTTCAATGCTAACAGCGTGCCCCTCCCATGCCATCAAGCCACGATAACGTAGACCTTTCGTTTGATTGACCAACTTGGAAAGTTCGACAGTTGGTTGGCCTGGTAGTGTGCCCGCACGGTTCATTCCAGTATTGATCTCGACCAAGATGCCAATCTCAGTTCCGTACTCGGAGGCAATCTGTCCCAGTTGCACCACGTTAGTGGCATGATCCACCGCTACTTTGACCTCCGCCTGACGGCACAGATTGGCCAGCCGTCGGATCTTATGTCTCGCTACAACCTGATTGGCAATCAAAATATCTGTAATGCCGGCCCAAGCCATTACCTCGGCTTCGCTGACCTTGGCACAGGTAACCCCGATCGCACCTGCGTGAGCAGCTTTATGAGCAATCGCCGGTATCTTAATCCCCTTGATATGGGGGCGCCAATTGACATCCGCTTTCTGAAAAAAGTTCGATAGTAGAGTGATATTTCGTTCTAGTTGATCCAGATCTACCCAGAGGGCGGGTGTGTCCAAATCATCCATCGGGGATCCAATTAGAGTTGTCATTTTTGTTTGGGCCATTTATTGTGCATGATGTCATTTCAATGGGTAAATAACTGTCTTTCCTCTACACGTTCAGAAATTGTCAGTTGAATGCAAGTCGGAAGCCAATTACAAATTCGGCGTAGTCTTGGCTAAAAAAGTCGTAACTGGTACAAGTCGCGTGTTCATGATTGTAATACCAAGATCCCCCACGTACGACCCGGAATTGCTGGTCATCATCGTACCAAGTGCTGGACCACTCCCAAACATTGCCCAATAGGTCATAACAGCCAAAAGGACTCACACCTTCAGGGAACATACCGATAGGGGTAGTAGTGCCAACACCAGCTTCAGCCGTATTGCATCGGGGCTTATCGATCTCATCTCCCCAAGGGAAGGTCCGACCGTCATTCCCACGAGCAGCTCGCTCCCATTCTTCAAAACTAGGTAATCGGCCCCCAGCCCACGTTGCATAGGCTTCTGCATCGGTACACTTGACCCCAGTCACTGGATGATCTCCATCGTTTGGTGGGAACCAGTTGTCGGGTTCTACGTCGCTGTTTTGCCTGTTAGCTGGAGGTGGAGTACCAGTTGCTTCAATGAAACGATGGTACTGAGCGTTAGTAACAGGATAGCGTCCTAACCGGAACTCCTCCACTGGTAGGGGGGTAAGGTCTTGGCCTAACAAAACTTCACCTGCGGGAATCTTAACCACACTATCCAAGATGTGGAAGGCAGCCGATCGTAATTCGCGGTTGCTTTGCGAAAGCGCGATGCCGAGAGGCGAAATGCGCTGTTGGGTTGTTAAACCGCCAGTCGCTTTAACAAATGGTTCAACCTTTTCCCATTTTAAATCCACTGCTAGCAGACGCTTAGCCGATTGAGCCATTTCTGGCTCGTAATGCCATGGCCAATACCGGTCCAGTATTTGCTGAAATGAGGCCAAATCGACCAGAAGTTGTGGGTCAATTCCACTTGTTCGCTTGGGTGGCTGGAGGTGGATCGGTTGGGTCAAAGTCTATGTTTTGCCTGGAAGATGAAAGCGGGTTACCAATAGAAAAATAACACAAGAATCTTAAAAAATCAAGTCTATGAAATTCTGTGAAATAGTGGCAAAAAACGCTCGACCAAAAGTATTATTAAGCGTTTTCTGGCTAGAACGTCGTCCGCAACCGGGTTACGTTTTATCACAGCCGATCGGCATAAGCCGAGACTTTTCGAATCGCAGCAACTACCTGTGCAGCCGCATCCTTTGTGGGTTGGCTGAATACTGGTAAGAAGATTAGCTGGGTTACGACCGATTCTGTAACCGGGAAGTCGCCTGTGCGGTATCCCTGGTAATCGCCTCCCATTTCTGGAGTGCAGAGTGGTCCTCGATCTTCAGTGAATAGATCGAATCCATCGGCGAAAAGCGAAAGTTGGTGCAGGAGTGGGTAGGGATTTGATTTTGCCGCTAAGCCCTCTTTTTGCAGGGCGTCGATAAACTTCTCTTTTGGCAAACCGCCGAGATCTTGTGCCTCGTAGTGAATGGAAAATCCATAAAAACCGGCCGGTTGCGCGCCATCGTACTTACCGATTGGTCTGACGCCGGGGATGTTAACCAAACTGTCTTCTACCGATTGAATGTAGGTTCGACGATTTTTGTTGAGTTGATCCAGTTTCTCTAGCTGGATCGTGGCAATGCCGATTCCTAGCGGGTGCGCCCTGAATTTAATACCCAGACCCAGTGGTTGCAGGTGTTTATATTTATCGGTTATCAGGTCGAGACCAGCAACTCTGTTAACCTGTCCAATCAGGCAGGCCCGCTCAAAAATGGCCACATCGTTGGTGGCAACTACACCACCTTCACCTCCACTAACAGGTTTACTACCCTGCAAACTCCACGTACCAACCTGACCGATACTACCGCAAGGCTGGTCTTTATAGGTTGCCCCATGTGCATGAGCACAGTCTTCCAGGATCGGAACTCCAGTCTCTCGACTCAATTCTATCAAGGCGTCCATATTGCAGACATTTCCCCAGAGATGGACAGCAACAATCGCTTTGGTCCGGTCAGTGATACGGCGTCTGGCATCTTCCGGATCGATCATCAAGGTCTCTGGATCTATTTCACAGAAAACAGGCCGAGCCATCAGCATCAAAGCGGGTGAAATTGAGCAGATCCATGTATAGGATGGAACAATCACCTCATCCCCCGGACCAATTCCCAGTCCGAACATCGCGCTGTGCAAAGCCGAAGTGCCGTTGATGACAGTAATGGCAAATTTACATCCGAATCTTTCCCGCCATAAGGCCTCAAACTGCCGAACAGTCGGCGTTCCACCAGACAACTCATTGCGCAGAGTCATCTGATAAGCCATTTCGGCTTCGGCTTCTGTGATCTGTTGCCACTGATCTAATTTTTCCTGGTTATTGGCGGTTTGAACAAAAACCGGCGCACCACCGAGCGCAGCCGGCATCTCTCTGTTGTTGTGATTCACGTTGTTACCCCCGACGAAATTTAGCCCCTAATGTTAGTTAGGTAATGTTGGTTGGGTCTCTGGTCAGATTATGGGTAGCCATCTTCTTTTCGTTTCCCATAAAGTCTGATTACGAAGATTTGAACTAAAACCATCTGAATCGAACCTATTTTATCACGATTAGGATCTAACTGGAATGCTTTTCGGCGGTAATTATTCTGCCTCAAAACCGGGTGGATCGAAGTTGGTTGAGTTAGAATAGGAATTTCTTGACAAAATCCCTATAAAATGTAGAATAGGTTTCCTTTAGACCGTCTTTCAGTGGAAGATAGGCAATATAACAATATCTTCTGCCTAAGAAAATAGTTTAAGACCGGGGAGAGGAACGAATGATTAAGTCAGTTCTGTTATCGGAAAATCAACGTCGATTCGTTAGAGAAGCGTTAGATGCAAAGACACTTAAAGCTGTGATTGTACCAACGGGTAGTACAGAGCAACACAACGAACATCTAGCCGTAGTTCACGATACGGCTAGTGCGCTACACGTTTCCAGATTAGCAGCAGAAAATCTATTTCCTCAAGTAATTGTTACACCGCCTTTGTCGATCGGGATTTCTGAACATTGGATGGATCATAAAGGAACCTTGACGCTCCGTCCAGAGGTTTTCAATCAGGTGCTCTACGATGTCTGTGACAGTTTACGACGTCATGGTCTGGAAAATATACTTATCGTCAACGGACATGCCGGCAATGCGGGTCCCGTCAACCAACAGATGGACGCGTTCAGGCAGAAACTGGGTATTAATTTAGCCTTTCACTCCTACTGGGAAGCCTTCACACCAGAACTAATTCAAGACCAAATGGAATCTGGCGTATGCCCCGGCCATGCGGCTGAGTTTGAGACGGCTTTTGCCCTGGCCGCTTTTCCAGAGAATGTGGATTGGGAAGGTGTTGATTACGACAGAGCTAAATTAACTATTTCTGACCCTAACCGTGCGGTCAGTGACCGTGAATATCACCAACAGGCCAAACTGGCTAATGCGGAGAAGGGGCAGGCTATGATCGACGCGGCGGTCGATTGGATCACTGAAAAGCTGAAGGCGATGATCTAAACCCATCGAATTTTGGTCCGAATCGAATCAAGATAGGGCGGTAAAAATCAGGTGCGAAGGAGAACGGAAGTTTGATTGCCAGTTTTGATCAATTGTACAGTGTCCTGCCAACCTCAGTTGCGTATCCTGTCGGGGGAGAGGTTTTTCCCTTCGAAGTTCCGAGACCCGATCTGTATCAGGTGGTCGAGCAAGCGCGTCAGCATCCGAAAACACGAATTTTGAGCGGCGAGCGAGGGGATAGCATTGCGCTAACTTTTCAGCCTCCCACAATCGAGTTCTCAAAACTGCGGCTGTCAGAGGCGGTTAAAACGCCAATCCACCTATCGCTCTTTGAACTCGGACCACTGCGAGAAGCAGGTGGTGCCTTGGCTGAGGTCATACAGGGGGTCTACTTGCCTTTGACACAACTGTGGAGAACCCACCGTGTCAGTTGGCAGAAAGTGTATCCAATTCTGTTTCTAAGTGGTCCAAATTGCTCAACCAATTATCATTGGGATCCATCCAGTGTTCTAATTGTTCAGTTACATGGTAGAAAACGGCTTCATAGCCTGAAAGAACCTGGCCGCTGGTGTCCACCGGAGGTTTTAGCCCAGCAGCACGCTGGGATGGTAAAACCCGCTGACCTGTCTGATGAAGATATCCTGGTTTATGAACTGGAACCCGGCGACGCAATCTGGAGCCCTTGTAGAGCCCCGCACTGGCTGGATGCTTACGATGAAACCGCATTTACGTTATCAATTGCTTTTACTGATATTTCGGCTGAACCGGATAAAATAGCAGAGATGCGGATATTGTAGGACTTAGATTCAACTGGTAAATGCGACGGTTTTAAACTGTGATCTATTTGGCTCACCCTGATTAACATTGCGATGACCTGTCAACACCGAGAGGAGTGAAGAATGAGAAAGGTCAGCCTATTTTCTGTCCTGATTGATGCTGATGGGGCTGATAGCTAGCCCGGGAGAATGAAAACTACCTACCGCTAATGCCATGTCAACTATCTAATGTTGGATAAAGCCTTTTGAGTTTTATTCGTAGATCTTTGCTTGTGAATTGCCAACCGACTTTGGCATTCTTGATCTTTCTGGCTTTCTGCCAAGCTAACACCTTTTTTCTCTTGGAGATATTGTCAATCCGTCGCTTTAAACATTGTCCGCTTAAGACATTTAACTCAATTTCGGCCGAGTTTAACCAGCTACCATGCTTTGAAAGGAGCACAAATCCAAATCGATTCCAAACGGCTTTGGCTTTTTCCGGCAGAAATGTTTCGTAAACGGCGCCGGGACCATGGGTGTTCAGGTATCCATAACCAATGTGATAAGTTGTCCATTCTTGTATTCATCAGCGATTGTTTCCAGGAAAGAGGAGCGATGGTGTCCCATTGATCTTTACTTACATATTTCCGATCGGTGACTCATACCTGAAAACCTTTTATGGACCATAAAATACATCCTAGTGGTCAACCTGACCTTATGAAATGACTTCTGGTATACGACATATCGACACCGTCACATCATTAACTCTTGGAACACTACTCTTTACCGTTGAAGGTCTCTTCATCTGACGAAATAAATTCAGTACTTATGGAAATTTTTGAATATATACTACTCCGGTGGGGATGGAGCAGAAGATAATTTGCCAGGGAATACCGAAAGCACCTGCAAGATTAGTCTGAACTTCGGGGCGGTACTCGAAATTGAGTTTTGCTGCAAGCTCAAGTGGGTCAAAACGGATACCATGGTTGCAAGGGATTCATGGGCGTAATAACAAACAATAAGATCTTCAGATTTTGTGGGCAAATTCAAACTTTTGAGATCATCTTGGGGAGTGAGTTCCATCAGTTTACGAGACCGTAGACTGAATCCACCATTACCCACTCGAGTTTATTGTACCCACTGGCTATCCATTCTTTTGTACAAGTCGCAGGTTAGGCGGCCAAGGCGCCCCCTATGTAATCGTATTTGAGGTAATCAGGATCCCAGAGGTCTCCATTAAGAATGTATCCATCATTATGTGGAATTAGACAGTGTTGCGTTTGGGTATAGCGTGGTAATTCAGAAAGGACAAATTGGCTGCAGTTTCCTGTACTGGTAATTGGAGCGATGAATTGGATAAATGGGAGTAAGAGGATAGTTCTTTGCAACGATTTCCAGTTCATTGATAACGATCAGACGCAGACCGAAGAATCCTTGGCGCTGACACTGTCCGTTTTGTCCTGTCACCGGTTGCCAGCCCGGTTAGGGATATATTGTCACTGCTGGTAGCGCTAAATCATAGTTGATTTCCTATCCCAATTATATTCTCCGATCAACCACCTAATGACTTCAAAATGATTTTCCCCTTTCTTGGAAAATCAGACAAATGCTCCTGATATTGATTGTGAGTCACCGATTTTTTAAATCACCTCCATAATCGTTGGATCCGGTTTAGATTTAGGTGAGTCAGGAGGTAAAACACCCGTTCAATATTATTAGCATTGGCAAATGATCGTCTTATTCTAGCCTGGTTGTATTGCTCGCGTGGTCTAAATAACTTTGACCTCAATTGCTCGAATGGCCTGCAATCAGGCCATCGTAGACGCCGCATTAATTCTCTCATCTTCTCCAGATACTGTCGATTGATCATCAAAGCTGGCAACTCTATTCACTCGCCTGATTGAGCCTCGGAGATAAAGTATTGTTGAGGAACTGGGTTTGTTGATCCGCATTAGCTTTTCCAGGAACCAGGTTAAGTTTTTATAGACAACCCCATGCCCATTCAACAGTTTGGTCTTGCATTAGGTGTATCGAGGCGCTATCTCGTGTATAAACTAGCTCGCAGACAGCTTGCGATGTCAGGTAATGGCCAGATTCTACGGATTGCTTGATCTCATTCTTCTGTGTCTCAGTCACATGCGGTGGCCGTCCATGGGGAACCAGATCTGAGCCTTAATTTACTGATATGCTTGAACTGATCTGATGTGGATCTGCAATAATGTGGCACTCTGTGCCATGGTATACCCATCGAGATAAAGATCGACCCCAGCCAATCTCCAGATATTTACCTTGCTTTTCTTTTCAGTTGGATAGGACTTTTCAAGTATTTTTTCTCTGGCACCTTTAATGGCTTCATACCTTTTAGGATACATGCCCGAATTTACATAGCTAGTGCAACATCTAGCGTGATTTTCTGATTCAAAAATAACTCAGCAGGCATCGATCCGCCA
>JASMLX010000062.1 GCA_030748495.1 Candidatus Poribacteria bacterium
CTATGGCACGTTGGGACTAACTCTGAGTGTAATACCATATGTCTATATGCTTGAGAAAAGTCAACCAATACAGCGTCGATTTAAGTCTGAAAACCCAACTTTCTTAGGGCGTTGTGTGTTAAAAGGACTGGCAATAACCACAGTTGTAGGCCCTTTTGCAGTTCTGGAACTCTGTGCTAGAGGGATCGAGTTAGGTTATAGGCAACAGTATGGTAACCAGTATCGGGGCAATATGTGGTTTACCCGTGCCGCTGTGGCTCTAGGCGTACCAATTACAATTGTAGGTGGGGGAATGAGTCTTATAGGGGTTGGTATGATGCCTGGGGTTGACCCTGGTCTAGAAGTACTAATTCTTTCAATTCCATGTCTGTCAATACCATTAGCCTTCTTGGCACTTCCTTCTATTTTAGGTGCTAGAGCATACAACAAAAGCCTGAAGAAAAAGCCTATTGAAGCGAAGATTAATATCTTGAGAGTAGCGTTTTGAGGAAAAGATAGACGTACAGATCCATCGAAAAGAGAACTGATTGAGGAACTAACAATGAAGAGTTTTATCTGAAGGAACTTACTTCTATCAGATTGAGGCAGGAGATCATACAGAAACCAGAAAGATGGCGATTCTGAAGTAATTAATCTTGAGAACCTAACCTTTTGAACATCTAACCCCAAGAAACCACATGCCCAAAAGTTAATTCTATCAGGTAGGTGCTCTAGTATCTTTATAGGGTTTTCTGCCTGATACAAATTCTCCTCCTGTGGTTTCCAATCTTAGGTGTTCAAATTTCTTGTTTCTTATCAATCAACTGCCAGAATTTGTGTTAGTTGTGCTGGAGCAAAGATTAACACTAAATTGGCAGATGACCTCTTAATGCATTTTCACTAATCGAGCGTTTTGACGGCTGCCTAATAGTATTTATTATAAGGTAGCCATGAAAACACTCCCTTTTAAATGTAATCATCTCAACAAACCTTCACCTTGTGGTATTAAATAGGAATAGGAATAGCAATTAGTGTTTTCATGAATATCAGTTCACTGCTAGGATTTGTGTTGATAATGCAGATGCAAAGATTAACACTAATGGGCAGATGAGATTCTAGGTCATTCTTAACGTTAAACAACGAGGGAAAATAGATGTCTCAAATTAAAATATTTGGTGTCGATAAAAAATTAATACCAATAAGAGAAAAATTGTCTTCAGTAATACATTCATGTGTTATGGATGCATTAGGGATGCCTGAAAATAAGCGAGCACATAGATTCATGCCTATGGAGAAAGAAAACTTCTTCATGCCTGGAGGTAGAACGGATGCATACACGATTATCGAGATATCTATGATAGAAGGTAGAACCAGCGAGACCAAAAAGAAATTGATACGCCTCCTTTTTGATAGAATTCAAGAACAAGTAGGAATCAGTCATATGGATTTAGAAATTTGTATTCATGAAAGCCCAGCGTGCAATTGGGGCTTTCGTGGTATGCATGGTGATGAAATCAAACTTAATTATGATATCAATGTGTAACAAAGCAGCTATTGTGAGACTTCTTTTTTGGTAGTACTTCAATACTGTTGTTAATTTAAGTAAATCAAAACAGTTAGATTTTAAACATTACCCTTTGAACTTATATCAGCTTGCCAACTGGATACTGAAGTAATTATAAAAAATAACTGCTAGATAGTGCGAATTCTCTGCTTGAATGGTATGTGTTTACGCCTCTTACACCAAAAAAGAGAAGCAGGTCGGCAGGCGTAATCCCTCAAACCCTTGCTACACCTAGGTTTCTAAAGGTTTATTACACTTCTACGTCTATTACATCTACCTTTTAAAGATTTAAAACATTTTATAACTCTAGCCTAGTGATTACTTTTTTCTTAATCTCCAAAAAGCAGGTGTAACAGGCGTAATGATGTAATTCATCTTTTAAACGGCTAAATCATGATTACACATTCGTTCAATAACACATCTACAGGTTTTTTCCCTGCATATACATCCATTGTTAAAGATCTATGGGCATGCCCTATCAACTCTTTAATAAAAGGCTCATAAACCTTCTGACAGGTCAGCTTATTAACCACTATATGTCTGAATGAATGGAAGTTTTTGCCCTTCTTTTTGATTCCCAGTTTGGTTAGATACCTAGCGAACCAATGGCTGATCCTGGTTCCAAATCCTGTGCTTTCCATTTTCTTCAGTTGAGGGAACAGTTTACGCTGCTTCTCATTTTTAATCATCTCTACATAATCCAGAAACCCAAGCTGTAAGATCTTTGGATGCAAAGGAACAGTTCTATTACCAGCTGGGGTTTTAATGTTCTTGTCTTCAGTATTATTGGTTAGATTCATCAGCCAAATTCCATCAGCTTGTTGAATGTCAGACACATTCAATTGGCAAATCTCATTCAATCTTGCCCCCGAATAAGCTGAAAGTAGAGTTACCCAATATCTGTCTGGTTTATTCTGAAGCAATGATTCTTCTTTCAATTGGTGTTCTAGAATCAGCTTCAATTCTTGATGGGTAAAGTGTTTTTCCACCACTTCTGCTTTTCTACTTGGTTCTAGTTTACCTCTAAACACATTCTGCTGGGTATAACCTTGTTTGATTGCCCAATTGATTAAGCTTGAGGCTCGTTCTACATGCTTCAAGGTGGTCTTAAAGCTTAGTAACTTGACACCTTTCAGCTGGAGTAGTTGTTCAATTGTCAGTTTGGGATAGCTTTTGGATCTATTGGCGGGCAATTTCTTGATCGTTTCAACTAACTTCCTACCATCTTCATGAGTTAGGGAATCAACAACTCGATTACCTATTACTTCCAGCATCAATCTATGACTATCGCTGTAACCTTTGATTGTCTTAGATGGATAACCAGCTTCATTTTTAGCTTGTAAATACCTCTGAGATAGTTCAGCTAAAGAAATCTTATTATTAGCTTCTTCAGTTGTGGATGTTGTTATATCTGCCATTTCAACTAACTTTTGATTGGCAGTTATAGCTTGATTGGAACGATATGTATTGCCTAACTCAAGCTTTAACATTTCCTTGATTTGTTCAGGAGTCAGTTGTTTCTTAGCTGGATTTTGCCTGATGGAAGCGTAGATTTGTTGGGTTAGATTATAGAGATGGAGAGCTAGAAATTTAGCTTGATGACGAATTCCACATTTTAAAGACAGTTGGAATTGTCTGCGTCCTAATTGTGGTTGTAGATCTGTAGGAATAATTGAGCGAAACAGGAAGGAATAACCAGACTTGCGATGAACAAGATAGGTACACGGCATGATACTAAGTGTGTCCTTGTGTGTGTCCAAAATGAACAAAAACAAGAATGCAACTGTATCAACTAAGGTTCAAACCCTTACCAACAAAGAGCTTAAAAGAAAATGGCGGGAGAGGGTGGGAGTCGAACCCACCTATCCACTGGCGTAGACAAGCTGGTTTTGAAGACCAGTAGAAACTTTTAGGCTATTGGTCTTAACCGATTCTTAGTGCAATATAACTCCATCATATCAATTATTCCCTGCAATGTTAACTTTGAGTATCTTTCTGCTGATATTGGCCCCAGCTTAACCCTCTCTTTCTTCTTCTGCTCCTAATTCCCCAATAAATCAAGCTAAATAAGACCAAACCTATCCAGTAGTGGTCGATGATAATCCACAATTAGTGTCATGTTAAGCATCAATTATCGGATAAAGTCGTAACAGTCGTTATCTGTTCGGCCTGTTGGCCGCACTGGGCTATTTCTTCCATAAACCGTGCTCCATCTGGCTTCGTTCTCTGTTCCGTTACCCGGATCGGTGGCCATAAAGATGTTGCAACTTCCCCGTCTGCTGTCTTGGTAGTCGTATCTGATCCCTTGCCCGGGTTTGGCCGGAATTGGTCTTCTTTTCTCGGTAATCAACGGCCTGGGCGACTCATCTATGCCGACGAGCGGATACAACGGATCATAGGGCTGTTTGTATCCGTCGAGTACCTGCTTCCAGGACTTGAAAGAGTTTTCTGACTGGTATGCGTACCTTTGCGACTGATAGCCTTAAGTTCGCGCTGCTCTTCTTGGGTCCAGGTTACCTTGTGTTTCTTCATAGTCAAACCTCCACTGGTTGGTTATGAAGATTAATATTTTAGTTATGCAACTCTGCACGCATTACTTGACACGAGTCACACGTGTGCCTTGATATCAAGGCTAACAGCAAAAAGAAAAGTCTAAAATGAAACTTGATCAGCACCTTTGAGAGCTAGCTGCTGGCGGGCTTCGTCTGGCGTGGCAACTTCAAGTGAAAGCTGTTCCAAAATTCCTCGGATAATCGACACTTGTTCGGCATTAGAGGTTGCTAACCGCCCCTTACCTGCATATAAGCTGTCTTCAAGTCCGACCCGCACATTGCCCCCCATCACAGAACCCATAGTCACCAGCGATAGTTGATGGCGCCCTCCGGCTAGCACACTCCACAGATAGTCATCGCCAAACAACTTATCGGCGATTCGATGCATGTGCGTGAGGTTGTCCGGGTCAGCTCCGATTCCACCGAGAATTCCAAAGATGAACTGAATGAACAACGGTGGCTTTAACAGCCCTCGATCTAAAAAATGGGCCAGGTTATACAGATGCCCAACATCATAACACTCGAACTCGAAACGGGTACCGCATCCTTCACCCAAGACTTTCAGAATGCGTTCGATATCTTTGAACGTATTTCGGAAAATGTAATCACGGCTATTCTCCAGGTGATCGCGTTCCCAGTCATATCGAAATTCATCGTACCGAGCGAGCATGGGGTATAGAGCGAAGTTCATTGACCCCATATTGAGTGAACTCATCTCTGGCTTGAGGCGTAGTGGCCCCCTTAGCCGTTCGTCTATAGTCATACCATGCCCCCCACCCGTGGTGATGTTAATTACAGCTCCACAACCTTCCTTGATTCGAGGTAAAAACTGCAGAAATGTATCCGGATCCGGTGTCGGTCTGCCATCTTTAGGGTCTCGCGCGTGGAGATGAAGGATTGCCGCTCCGGCTTCTGCTGCACCAATAGCCTGCTCAGCAATCTGCTCTGGGGTCACAGGTAGATGGGGTGACATGGTCGGCGTATGGATTGCGCCGGTAATAGCACAGGTGATGATGACTTTACGGTTAGCAGCCATAAATTCTCCTCGGTTTATCAGGTCTGAATTGGAACAGTTATGTTTCCGGCGGTCAGATGTTGGACAGCAAGAAAATCAAATTGTCTTGTATATTGCCGTTGACACGGGCAATCAACTTAAGATTATGACAAAAATTTCAAGATCTGTCAAGGTGTGCGAATAGGTGTATATTTGCTGCTAGCCGCCCAAACAAATTTTGCTATAGCCTACTCTTTACGCGGTACTGAATCGCTAAAGCCGTTTGTATTGATGCCAAATAAAAATCTTGACCCTGTACGAAATCATAAGCGAACAGCATCTCTTAACGACAGATCTCTCTACCTTAATTGTAAATTGTAATCCTTGGAAGAATAGATCTATCTTTTATATTCGCTGCGGTCGGTATTACCACCGTATTTCATGGTATAAACCAGTAAATTGGTCATGAAGCGGTGTACGTCTGGTGACCGTCGATCTTGGAGTTGTGCACGGCTATCCACTTCCGATGTTTCCATACAGCACAAGTAATCCTTCCGGTTCAAGATTACAGTCAGTCTTTTTCCAATGAAGATCCCTTTTTGGAACTTGAATCGTGTCGGTTTGGGTTGATAACCTCCCCCCCAAAACACATCGCCGCCGGTTGGTGGTTCAGATAGCTTATAGTAGGTCTGGTACAATTCATGGTCGTGCGGAATATTTTCTAGTTGAAATTCCGGTAGAATGGATTGCAGTTCCTGCCGAAACAGAGAGGTAAAGTTTCCATTAAAGCCACAATCATCAAAGAAGAGCAATCCGCCCCTATTGATGAGATACCTGCGTAAGGCAATGCGCTCTTCTCTCGAAAATCCTTCTACTAATGGTCCATCTTTGGCCAAACTACGGCTGAGCACAATATCTTTGTCGTGGCCGGTCATAAAGATGAGAGGAGCATCTAAAATTCGCTCGTCAGTCATCGGTAGCGTACCTCCTTCGAAGCTGACATCAGCCGTGATCTTGGTTTGGTCTTGTAACCAGCTGATGAAACTAGGCACAGCAGTTGGGTCTTGCCACCAATCGGAAAGAGAATGTTTCAACCTGACTAGTTTGATATGGGCCATAAATTCGTTGCCACTACCGACGATTTTTGCCCCTAGCTTATCGTCCGGAATTGTAACAATGTCTCGAAATTGAAAATTTGAAGTGGTACCCGATTTCTCAGCCCCGGTAGAATAGAGCATGGAGGCAATCCCCTTAGAGTCAAGGCGGCCCTGGCTCTGTGCACGTACTCGATTAGACAGAGTGCCGGCTCCAGCTAATGGTGTATCGCTTGTCGCACCACTCGGAGCCTGAATCCGATGTCGATCCATACTCATTGGAATCCGGGTTTGGGTCGTAATATCGGTAGGTTGTTGATCTAACAACTTGGGGTTGAGATCGACGTTTTGCTGGATGTCAACCGCTCTCCGCTGAATAGTTTCAGCCACGTTGGTCGGTGACGTGATGTGAATCTTGGGCTGATTGGTGAGACGGAGCGAAGGGTCGGGTGTCACTCTTCTTTGAATTCGGTCTACGACCGGTTTCTTAATCATTCGGCGAGCAGAAGTATTTGGCAGGGTCACGAACTCGGCGGAGATCTTATCTTCCTCAATGATCTGATTTCGCAGATTGAAGGCGATATAAACGGCTAAAACTAGGTGCAACAGGAGCGAGATCAACACGGCAGGAGAGGTACGGAAAAGCCGATGTAGAAATGAGTGATGGGAGAACGATGGACTTACAATTGCCTCTAACTCCACCACTTGTTGTCCGTCTGTAATACTGACTACACCGGACTGAGAACGACTAAAGCGGAGTTGATTCGTAGAACCCAAAAACTCAGTCAATTGACCCAGTGGGACTGTAACGACCCCCGGTTTCATGATCTCAGCCGCTACCAAGTAGTGATCCCATAGAAAATTAGCTCTTCCTACCGACAACTGAATCGTTTGCCCATCGAGGGATTCAATTTTCAAGTGGGTCAGGTTGTTCAACATTTTTCGCGATGCGGCCTTGGATTGAAGTGCCTGAATCCCTTTTAAGAGGTCTAATTGATTGACTTGAATTTCCATTTCATTTATGATGGCGTGAATTGGTCGTCGACGGTGTAGGAGAGATCAGGATTTATTTGATCTTATCCCGAAATTCAGAAGAATTGCAATTCGCAACCGAGCCGAATACCTCTTTTTTAGACGCTATGCTACCTGAGTGGTTGACCCCGAAAGTAACTCTGGTGCCGGCCTTACTAATTTTACACTTGGCACCCATTTGGATCTTCACCTACTTTTCCGACACAAGACGGCTCCAGCCATGTCTATAACGCCTATGTTCTGAAAGAGTATCATGAACATCAAACCAAAACTACTGCTTGTGTGAAGTTTATCAACTGAATTTGCTACTCTTGAATTTACTACTGTTTCCCAACTGGACCTCTCACGCCATTATGACGTCGTCTATGTATATTGTACCACCAATCGCCTGTGAAAAGACTGTCATCAGTCTGAGTATTACCTTATTGCCGTTGGCTCTTTTCTACTTTTTGTACGGTATAGATTGGGAGAGAATGCGCTTTGGCCTGGGCCTGGTTGGTTTCATTTATACTTTTATTTCATTACCTGCTCCATATATGGAATTTTATAATTTCGCTCTCAGTATGTCGACGCTCTTCTTCACATTTGGCTACCGGTGGCGACACAAAATGGATCTAACACTACCCAGACTCAGCCTCCTACTACCTACTGCTAATCCTCACTTTTTTCTGTCATTTTCAATCTTTTTTGCAATTGGTGGTAGTAATTTCCTGTTTTGCAACCTATAGCTATCTCCATCGAGCGGTAGCTGACACCTATGGTCAGAATTCAGGTTCTGGCACCTTTAGGTGATTTCTCCGTCGCCGGTCTCCGTTGGTGCAATAGATCGGCCTTATGCTCCCGATCTATTTCATCATATTTTCTTATTATTTTTCCAGTACAGGCGGACGCGAACAGGATTGCTGGTCGTTTGAGAAGCCGGCTCAGTATTTTATCGATATGCAATCACTGGTCTATTATAGCGATAAGCATATTTTGATTGGGCAACTAATGCTAGCGGCATTTTCGGTTGCCTTTGTTTTAACGATCTGGAATCGCATTCAACGTCTGGTTCAGCCAGATCTAGAACTTCCACTTTGGCGAACACTGAGTCGCTCTGGCACTTCGGTCTGACCGTACACGCCTACTATTACCTGGATCGGGAAACGGCTGAAATGACTGGTACTATTGAGAAAATTGAACCCCATTCGATTTTAACGGTTCGATCCTCGGTCTGGGACAGGCCAGAACATCGAAGTTCGCCCTACATCGGGCCGGTTAAATACACCTCTCCTTTCTTGTACGTTCCAGCTTTTCTAAGCAACTATGAAGCCGAGTTATCCTACTTCCCGGTCAATTACTAAAGAGAAAACCAATCACCTGGTGGACCAAGCCGATTATGTCCTGGCGTGGAGAATGAAAGAACATCAGGGTGTACCGGATGATCCAATGGAAGGCTACGGCCGAATTCACAGTGGTAAAACCTACTCACTCTATCGGCGAAAGCGAGATAATCCAGCAGACGAATTGTGGCAGGATAACGAACAAGTACACTTTGACTTTTAACCGCATAATGCCCCCTGTGCGTCTGAGAGCCTGGTCGTCAACCAAGATAGCTGGTACAATGAGCAAGGATACGGATGGGCGACCTATTCTGAGAGTGTGTGACGGCTGGAACGATGCCAGCGCTGGAGCCCCAGATCAGGATTTTGTTTCTGGTCAGTATACTGTGACGGTTTAGTTTCCTACTGATCCAGCGGTTACATCTAAACCGGTTCGGGTTAACCTGATTGCCAATGATAAAAACGTGATCTCTAACCTGGCGATCCCTGTGGGGACGAAACTGATAACACGGATCCTATCAGGTTAATGTCACTAATGGTCATCTAACACAGATCATCTACACTAAAAAGCAGAAGAGATACCCGCTACAGTGGAGATGGTTCAGTTGTCAAATCCGCAGAATCAGTAGTAGTAATGAATAGAAAATAGCAACGAATAGAACAAGGAGAAATTATGCAGGAATACGGTACACGGCTGGCAGGTAAAGTAGCAATCGTGACCGGTGCCGGTACACGTGGTGAGGTCGTTGGCACCGGTCAGGCCACCTCCATCCTTTATGCTCGACAGGGGGCCAAGGTTTTGCTGGTTGATCTCAACCAGCAAAACGCAGAAAAAACCTTAGCCACTATCGAAAAAGAGGGGGGAACGGCTTCGATTTTTATGGCTGATGTCACCCAGAGTGATCAATGCCAGGCCATGGCAGATGAAGCGGTGTCACGGTACGGATCAATCGATATTTTGTCTAATAATGTTGGCATCGGATCGACGGGAACCGTATTGGATGCGGAGGAGTCCGAGTGGGATCGAGTCTTGGATGTCAATCTGAAGAGTATGTTCCTGACCAGCAAGTTTGTGATTCCCAGAATGATCGAAACCTGTACTTCAGGCGGATCGATTATCAATATTGCTTCGATTGACGGGATGCGGGCCAACTGGTGGCCAAATATCTCCTATGCGGCTTCTAAAGCTGGTGCTATCGGCATGAGTCGTAATATGGCGGTACATCATGGGCGCGACAATATCCGGGTCAATAGCATTGCACCAGGCCACATTTTTGCCTCCATGGTGGGTGATATGCCCGATGAGCTGCGTCAATTACGGCAGCAGGCGGGACCGTTGGGAACCGAGGGAACCGCTTGGGATATTGCCTGGGCTTCGGTCTTTTTAGCCAGCGACGAAGCGCGCTGGATCTCAGGCGTCGTACTTCCTGTCGATGCTGGGCTTTTCGCCTCTACTCCTTTATCCATGTTGCGACGCATACAAGATGAAGCCTAAGCGAGCACTTGTTATGAACAAAATCTTCCATCTATCTATGACACCAATCGAAAAGTAGTGAGGAATATAAGGTATCTAACTCCGAGTTACGCCTATGAATAACCAGGATATTTACAATAGCGAAACGGAACTGCTTCAGGCCATGAGAGAACGATTCTATGCGGCAGTGATTGCCGATATTCTCGACGACTATGGCTATCGCAATCAGGTAATGTCACATACAATCCGACCGTTGAAACCGGAAACGGTTGTCGCGGGTCGAGCCAAGACCGTTCTTTGCTCTGACGTTTACGAAATTCCAGCGTCACCGTACCAGAAAGAGATTGAAGCTGTTGACCGGTTAACAGCTAACCAGGTGTTGGTCTGCACCACCAACGGGTCGGTCCGCTACAGTTTTTGGGGCGAACTCCTTTCGACTGCCGCCGTGGCCCGAAGTGCGACCGGTGCGGTGATCGACGGTTTCACCCGTGACACGAGAGCCATCATCGAAATGGATTTCCCGGTTTTCGCTACTGGACGGCTACCCACCGATTCGAAAGGCCGTGGTGAAGTGGTCGACTACGATGTACCCATCGACTGTGGCGGGGTGATTGTCAACGTTGGGGATATTGTCTTTGGCGATGACGATGGCGTTGTCGTTATCCCCCAAGAAGTGGAACAACAGGTGATTCAGTCAGCTTTCAGGAAGGTTAGCCAGGAAAACCAGATACGGCAAGAACTGCTAGAGGGCGCATCTGTCCGGTCGGTCTTCGATAAATACGGTATTCTATAAGAGGCTTTGGGAAAATCCACAACGCTTTATCGATTCAAGATGTGTCACCTGGTGTCTGTTAACAAGCCCTAATATTCACGGTGATATATAGGCTTTGACCGCCACACTGGCTGGCCTATAGCATCTTATTTATCTAGCTGGTATTTTTGGAATTTCGTTTCCCGGCCTTAGCCTTGATCTCATTATCAGCCACTACCGCTACCGGCACCACATATTCCACTGCCCACTGGCTAACCGCTAGCAATAACAGAAACATTCAACTTAGCTTTCACATATATGCTTCCTCCAAATAGGCTTCTGTGTGTAGGCAACTGAGACTCCTAAACCTTTTCGGCTTACACATCCTAGACATTTCCCTCTCGGTTGATACTGGATCTGCACCCAGTAATGGCCCTTGGTTGTTTTTGACATCATATGGCATGTCTGCTAAACTAATTTTCTCTCTGGTGGAACGATAGCTTTTTGCCTAGAGGTGGAGAGAATTCTCTCACGCCCAGTCACTATCAGTGATTGAGACCTTAATCTAACTTAGGAGCATTATAAAAATCTTGATTTTGACACCGTTTCTGACCCCCATAGAGAAAAACGTTAGAGAGGTTTGAGACTGAGCCAAAGCCTAGAGATAATGTAATGGATAGATCAATATGAATACTCACTTGTATGAAAACGGTGTCCCTATCACACTTCCGGATGGAACGGAGTTTTCGTTCTGGCAAGATGAGACAGAGTACCGCAGGATGTACTATGTCGACCAGCAACATCCGGGGGCGTCGGATGGAAGTTCGGGTACTGAAGAGGAACCATTTCTCACGATTCAGCGTGCTGCGGAGGTCGTCGAACCAGCGGAAAAGATACTGGTCAAGTCAGGGATTTACCGCGAGTGTGTTCAACCTCGACGCGGTGGCAATGATGCGGATGAAATGATTAGTTTTGAGGCTGCACCGGGCGCGGAGGCAATCATCCGTGGTTCTCAGGTCCTGAGCGCAAGGTGGACGAATTCGGATGTGGCCAGATCGGTGAGTGTCTGGATGATGGATCTGCCCGACGAATTCTTCGAAGGCGATCATCCTTTTGCCGTGGTCAATACTACAGAAGAGGATTTCGAGCTCATGCGCTGGGCACGCGGTGAGCGCGGACGGATCCCTCATACATTGCCCCGGGCCATGGTTTTTCAGAACGGTCGACGTTTAATTCAGCTGGGTTCCTGTGATGAGTTACCCCGGGTTGCTGGGGCGTTCTGGATCGATATTGCTCACCATAAACTGCATTTGAACCCGTTCGACCGTACTAATCCCAATAAGGCTGTTATGGAGGCGACTACTCGACAATATCTGTTCAATCCACAGGTAAAAGGGT
Source organism: Candidatus Poribacteria bacterium (assembly GCA_030748495.1). Lineage (GTDB taxonomy): Bacteria > Poribacteria > WGA-4E > WGA-4E > UBA9662. The sequence goes on from JASMLX010000062.1 coordinate 12,161, forward strand.
TGGGGTATATTCGGATCAAGGGATTGACTTTTGAGCATGCGGGCAATGGATTCATTCGCTCAGGAAATGGTGCGGTGACAACATGGGGGGGACACCACTGGATCATCGAAGATAACACGGTTCGGCAGATCAATGCCGTAGCTATCGAAATTGGCGCATTCACCGATGAACGGTCGGAAAGTGGAGATCAGGAGGTGTTGGAGAAGAAAACGGGCGGCCATTTGGTCCGGGGTAATCATGTATCCGATTGCGGTACGGGTGGCATTCAGGGGACCTTGGTTCCACGAAGCCTGGTGGCCAACAATCACATTCACGATTGCGGCTGGCAGGAGGTGCAGTCCTATCTGGAAACGGCAGGCATCAAAATTCTGCTCACGCTGGATTCGGTGGTGCAGTGCAATCATATCCACCACTGTCATGCTGCTCCTGGAATCTGGATCGATTGTGCGAATCGAAATTCACGGGTATGCCGAAATTTGCTACATGACATCACCGCGGCTAACGGGGCGATCTTTTTTGAGGCATCCAATGTCCCCAACCAAATCGACCACAATATCATCTACAACGTGGAGGGGAGTAGCGGTATTTACCAACGGGACTGTGACCGGCTTCTGATCGATCACAATCTGATACAGAATTGTAGTGCCGCCGGGGTGCGTATGCGGAAAACTCAGCATCGGGATCGGATAGGCGTTTGCAAAAATAACCGTGTGGTTAACAACATTATCGCCGGTTGCCTAACGGCATTTGACTATGAAATCATGGAGAATATCTCCAATTATAACCTTCTCTCCAATATTGGCGAGGACTTTAGCCTGGGTGAGTGGCAGACAACCGGCCTGGATACCGATAGCCGCATGGCAGAGCTTGATTTGGCGATAGATCCTACTAACCAGTGCTTGACCTGGTCGTCTCAAGCTGATGCAGTGTTGAGAGTGCGCCGTGATGATGAATACCAGAGCCTCGACTATTTCGGTCGTTCATATCCTGGAGTTGAAATCGCAGTAGGACCTTTCACCGAAGGTTGGAGTTCAGTATGTCGACGTCTGCGACTTATACCTAATTCATAAGCGACCCCGGAAATCCGCCAAGGCCAATCCACTATAATATGGCGGTATTTGCTCCACAGGTACACCAACGGCTCAATACTCTAAAGTTCACCGGTTATCAGGAGTCCAAATCTCATGAAAATTCTCGTTACTGGGGCAGCGGGCCAAGTCGGCAGCACTGTGGCTCGCGGTCTGAGAAAGCACCATCAAGTACGGGGGCACGACCGCGTCCCCATGCCTGAACTCGATGACACCATAGTCAGCGACCTGAATGATTTTGATGCGGTCCTAGAGGCGACTCGCGGTATGGATGGAGTGGCTCACATCGGCGGTTTGCCGGGGGACGATGAGTGGGAGCCTATCCACCAGAGCAATATCGTCGGCACATACAATGTGTTCGAGGCCTGTCGTCGCAACGGCGTCAAGCGAGTGGCATTCGCAAGTCGTGTCGGAGTGCTGAGTCGGTATCCACGAGGTGCCACTCTCACGGTCGATATTGTCCCTACTCCCGTCGGGTTCTACACGATTAGCAAGGTTTTCGGCGAATCGATCGCCTATTCGTATGCTCGTGAGCACGACATAGGTTGTGTCTGCGTCCGCATCGGTAGCTTTAATCTGTCCCGAGACCAGCCCGAACACCCTCTCCATCTAAGCCATGGCGACTGCCTGCGGGTCTTCGAGCAGGCTTTGGTGCATCCCAACGTAACCTTTGCGGTTGTCTTCGGCGTCTCGGACAGCAACTGGCCACTCTACGATCTGGAGCATGGCCGTCAGGCAATCGGGTACTACCCGCAGGACCGGTCGTTAGTTCCTGAGGATCGATGGAGCTAGGTTAGGCTTCAGTAACCAGAGCCTAAAAGCCTGAGGATGTCACGACTAACGGGCAGGCTCCCCTGAAGTTGCATTACGACGAAACCACAGTGCTCTTGGGCTTTGGCGCGAAGCTGAAATTTGATCCGAGTCAGGTCGAGGTGGTAATCAGTGATTTTAAAATGGTCATCGGCCAGGGTAAAATACGGTACTGCAACGTACAACGGAAAAGCCACTTATTGTTAGCGGAGACATCGATAGGCCCCAATATGCCTTCAGTAGTGCACTTGATGAGGTGGCGGCCTTTAACCGTGTCCTAAGTCAAGCGGAAATTAAGGGGGTATTGATAAAATACTGGCTGTAGAAGTTACCGGATTGTTTGGCCCTCACTTGAGGACCAATTAGAGCAGAGTAATATCTCAAGTGAAACTTGCGACATTTCATGACTGCAGATCGCATAGCCCTTGGATCGGAGTGCCAAAATCAAGGTATTCCACTCGACCTCCTGACTCACGGCTAGTTTTCGTCCCTTGAGGCGAGCATATCATGATTCTCCGATCACGAACCGACCGGCCTGTAATGCAGCAAAGAAACCCAAGATCGACACAGTACTCAGGATTCCACCAATTTGTCGGAGTACCGCCATGCCAACCAGATCTCCGGCCAGGCGCACCAACAGGGATCCATGAAGCTGGGCCAGCGGCAGATAGAGGCCCTGATAAAACGATAGCCGCAGACGAAGCACCGCGGGGAACACGATTGGAGCGTGGGCAAAGATCATCGAAAAGACAAAACCCACGAGCAGACAGTGTAGAACCGCGTCGTAGGTGAACCCAGCGTAGAGCGCCCCCTTCCATAGCCACAAGGCGCCAGCCACAATGAGCCAGGCGTAACCTGAGACTAGAGCAATAGCGGAGAATCCGGGCAGCCCCCCTGCTCGAATGCGGTTCATAGCGATGTCGTACCGCAGGAGCCAACTTGCCAGGGCGATAAGCCCGGTACCAAGCAAGCGGCTTGCGAGTGACAGGTTGCCCAAGCTCACCAGAGCCCCACCCATGAGTAACGCCAGGCTGACGGCAAAGCTCCAGCGAGAGCCACGCTGACTCCCAGAGAACTTCGAGAGTTCAAGGCGTTCACCAGCGATGGTCCCGACCAGGAAGACGGTCCACCAAGGGACCAACTCAGGCACAGTTCTACCTGTTGCCATCAGGCCAATCGACGCAGGCAGGGCGCCTGCCCCGAGGGCCATTGTAAGCGTGTGTAGTCCCGGCTGTATCTGCCAGATGCGGAGCGCAACGATGGTAAATACGGTGCTTCCAACGATAGCTCCGGTAACGAAGAGAGTCGAGATGGAGAACCATAGGCCCAGGGCACCAATGGCCAAAGCGATGGGCCCGATCCAGCCCCAGTAGTGGTCGAGAGCCACTGCCCGCTCAACAGCAATGAGGGTACCCAGAAACCCAATGACCATAAACACACCGTGTCTTGCAGCGGAATCAGCCGGCGGCAGGTTAATCCCCATTCGAACGAGCCCTCCACCGAGACCTAGCATCAAGGTCACCAAGGAAATAAGGACCAAGGGGAGCCGAGGCCAGGCCACCTTATCAACACGAGTGGGGCCAGCTATCTGCACATAATCGGGTGCCAGTGGCAATCCATGCGCTGTGGGTATGGATTCACCAAGCAATTGTTGACGCCCCACACTGGTCAGCCGGTCATGTGACTATGGCTGAGATGGATCGACTTCTACCAACACCGTCTCGATCTCTGGGAACGCGGCTCGAATTGCACGCTCTGCATCATCTCGAATGACCCCTACCATCGGGCTGGGCTGGTAGTCCCAATAGTTACACGCAGCGTTTCTTCTTCCAGCCTCACTTCAAAAAGTAGCCCTAGGTCCACAATGCTCAAGCCGATCTCTGGATCAATCACCCCTGAGAGTGCCGACTCGACCCGGCTACGCATAATGCGACCTGGCCGGACTGAAGTACAAGCCCCCCATAACTTCCAGCCAGTCCAAGACAAACGTTCTTTTCGCTAAAGGAAGAGCAAAACTTTGTCCTTGAAGCCAAACGGCTCTGTACATGATTCTCCTGCACGCGATTCTAAGGATAGCAAGATAGGTTTTTTTAATAGCGTATAGCGGTCGTCGAAGGTTGAGCTGAGGCCGTTCCCATTATGACCACCCGCGGCCTGCAGGAGAATCGACTGGTCAGCGTATTATCCTGATTCCCTCGTCTGCTGCTCGGGTTGTTGCAACAGGCATCAACAAAGGTCAGCAATTGTTGGCCTTTGACGTGTGACCGAATCTCAGTCACCTTCTCTACGAGATTTGCACTCAATTCCAAGGTGTCGATGGTGATGGAATCATTGTTGCTAACTAACAGGAAAGAGCGGTCATTTTTCTCGTCGATAGTGGCATGTCCAGAAAAATAGAAGATAAAGATATTATCAAGCCGGACCCGTTAGGACAGGAGGCTCAACCGTTTAACCACACTGGTGTGATTCGGTTCTTTTGTCTGCATTCACCTGGCTGGTTATTAAAGAGACCTTATCTGCTCTGAAGCCGACTACATTAATCAATATTTTACGGGAAGTCCTTACTCTTCGCAGTAACGAAGCGAACTAATGCCACCTCCCCTGATGTTCGTGGCATCGACTAATAAAACTCACTTTTCAACTACAATAGATAAAGTAATAAGGTAATCAATAATACTAATCCAACCGATACGCTACCGCTGCCGAAGCTATCTATTGGGCTGGGCTCAATACATCAGGTGAGTTGGTGTCCAGTGGAATTTACTTCTATCAGTTGCAAGCAGAAGATTGCACAGACACCGGAAAAATGGTAATTTTGAAGTAGTTTTCAAACAGCAGCTACTGTTCCAAATTATCACTACACAGATCTAGCAACAAGCCTATATTTCCCATGCATTTCCAGACATCGGTTTTATCCACCACACGGGTACATCTTGCCGGATTATCCTTCAAACTTTTCACTGCTCTATTCAACAGGTTTAATTCCGACAAAGCATCTTTCATTTTCATATGGCCACCTCCGGCCTCCTTTGGAAAAAATAACCCTCTTAGAATGCGGAAATGGACTACGGCCGCTAATATCATATCTACTGCTAGCAGATCCGCCTCTCGCTGGTTAAAAGGCAAACCACTAGCTTTCAGGTAGCTAGTACATAAGACTCGCCGATTGGACCCGTTTTCCCAAGAGCTATACAATAAGTCTTGCCGTACTTGACTGACAGCAGACATCTCAAAGTCCACTGCCAGCAGGACTTCATCCGCAGTTAGCACGGTGTTGTCTTGATGCAAGTCTCCGTGCGTGCTTACTACCTCTCCCCCAATCATTGATAATGCCTCTGGTATCGCTACCCCCAGCTGCTGCATCTCTTCAACACTGTACCTTTCTAGATTACCGTCATGATAGGCTACACAGGACCATATCATTGACCCCACTGGCACATGCTGTAGACAAGAATACTTATGACGTATCTCTTCTTGCCATAAGTCACACCAATCAGTGCGTGCTGAGTGACAGCGTACCGCTAAGTCTGCCATCTGCCTCATCCAACTTTCAGTGTTAAATTTGGGTCTCTGTCCAGCGAAGGTTTCAATCATCCAACTATCCGCAGAAGCAACCAAGGCTGGAGCTGCTCCAACCCTAGAAAAGGCCCTGGACGCGGCCATCATACGTTTATTTCTCAGTGGATTGGCAATATATCGTTTAAGGACAACTTTGGAAGGAGTAATCCCTTCATTTGGGCATTCAACGGTATACATGCTCTCCGTTAACGGGGATGCACCTCCCTTGAGTTCACTGGTTTGACAGAAGGACGGATCTACCTCAACTGGCCAGTTGGCATGCTTGATCACGAAGGCTGAGATCTCATCCATTCTGGCTTTTCTAATGGTTGGCGGCTCCCAACCCCAAATCAATCCTGGCGCATGCATTGGAGACAGTGTGCCATCCTGATTCAGCACAAATTGTTGAATCTCTCTTCCCTTCCCTTCATCAAGTAGACCGTAGAGCAGCACCTCACTACCCTCTTTAAATTGGCCTCGATCCACTGTTAAACATTGCCGTGCGTCAACAACTACCTGTTTAGGCCTATCGGCCCAATGGACGATGTTATCCTCCGTCTTGAAAATTCGGATCGCCTTTGCCACTTCACCCAGCACTAGCCAGTTAACAGGCCTTCCATTATGTTCGGCTTGATCCACACCGTGCTTTCGTTCCAACACGATGCCCTTACCACTGGGCGAGTCTACAACCAAAGGCACTGGATCCTGTGGGCTTCCGACTTGACCGTTTTTGGAAGCCGCTTGCAGTAAATGAGAGAAAGTCAGAATACAAGAGGGGTCAGCAGATTCCTTGTCTATCAAGTAAGCCATCTCGCCTTGACCAAAGCTGGCAATGATTTTGCCATTATCTATTATCATCGTCTTTCATTTCCGGTTAAAAAACATTCACTTTCGGCATCGTACAGATGCTGCTCGATAGTGTTGTTTCATTTACTCAACTTCTATTTTTGTCTGCCGATGCTTGCAGATTATAACGGTATTTCACCGCAAATGCAGGGTAAGTTTAAAACAAAATATTGGTTTTTCAGGTCTATCCCCCGATTAAGAGCGGGTTAAACAAAAGGCTGTTTCGCTAATATATAATATATTAGTGTCTGAGCAGATACTTCAGCAAGAGCAAATGTATCCACCGGGTCGAAGATATAATTCTAACAGCATACGAACTGTCGTGGAAAACACTGGATATAGTCACTTGTCCCGGATTAATTACGCTAAGGATGATCAGTTAGTGTGCCAGACGTTTGACATGACTCCACAGCGTTGCCAACCGGGGTTTAGGTTTTACCGGAACCGGCGTTTGCCGCAAGTAGATGGTATGCAAGATGATACTTCGTTCGCTTTGGGATATGGGGTGACGACTGACCGCTTCCAATTGATAACGGCAGATCTGATTCTGTACTGAGACGAGATCTTTGAACTGGTAGCGGATGATTTCAGATACGACGGGAATGGGTCCGGCATTTATTTTAATCGGTTGGCTGTAAGTTGCGCTGTCGCTTAGCTGATGATTGCGATAGATATTGAAGTTGATTGTCCAGTCTTCGATCAGCTTGCTAATTTCCCACTGCAGGTAGACGTCCTGAGTACTGGCTTCTGCTGTGAAAAATAGAATCTGAACAGGAGAGGCGTGGCCACTGGGTGTACCAAAGGATTGGCTACCAGTTTTCCAACCTGTTTGAGCATTAGCTGTAAACCATGCCTCAGGCTTAGTTCCGTCTTCAATCTCTAACCGGCGTACCATCGACCGCTTATGCACGTCGTTGCCGGCAAATGGTCGGCCTCGACCATCATCGGCTACATCGATCAAAACTTGACCTGCGTAGAGTTTAAGTTGTAAATCTATGTTGGGAAGATGAAATGGGATTATTAGATCAGGAATAACCTCAAGGTCAGACTGTTCTGTATTAGCAATGAGGAAATAGTCGTCTGGTGGAATAGTCGATGGTTGGTTAATCCGAACAAGATCTGTATCTGTATTAGACCGGATCACCCAACCCTGAATGTCAACTGCTTGGTTAGTAGTGTTGTAGAGCTCGATCCACTGATATCGATTGCTGCTAAAATCGCCCATCCACATCAGTTCGCTAAAACGAATACTCCCTTTGAGTTGAGGCTTTAGACCTATTGGAGGCTTTTGTTGGTTAGTTCGGCTGTTGGTCGGAGTTCCGAATTCTTTAGCTCCTGGCTCCCAACCCGTTTGCTGTTCGGCGGTTCGCCAGGCTAATGGTAACTGACCGTCTATTGGTGACCGGTCGTTCAGCCGACGCACCATAGATTTTTTCTGAGCGTTATCACCGGCCATCGGTTTTCCGACCCCATCGTCGGCGGTGTCGATTAACCGGCCTGCAACGTCGTAGAGTTTAATCTGCAGTTGGGTATTGGTCAGTGTAACAGAGGTATCGACAAGATCCGGTATCACTGCTAAGTTGCAGTCTTTAGTACCGTTATTGGAAATTAAAAAATAGGCCAATGCAGGGACTGTACCGGTTGGGATCGTCAGCATCGGAACTTCCTGTTTCGATTTTTGACGGGCCAGCCGCCAACCGGATAGATCTATCGGTTGATCAGTCGTATTATAGAGTTCGATCCACTCGTGGCTAGGGCTGGAAAAGTCACCCATCCACATTAATTCACTGATGACGACTGTTGGTGTGGCTGCTAAAAGAGGGCTAACGCAGAGGCTAATCAAGCAAAAGGAGCAAAAGGATGAGCCTATAACCAGAAATTTAGGCACTTACTTTGAAAAAACAGCAAATGGGTGACTAGGTAGTGATAAAGAACCCAATTTTAGCACTGATGATACCCAATAGTACACCAGCTACAACATCAGTAGGATAGTGGACGCCTAGATAAACCCGGGAGAATCCGACCAGACAGGCCCAAATGACAAGCGAAATCTGTAAAAAAGGATAGAAGTATCCGAGTACAATGGCGGACATTACCGCCCCTGCCGTATGGCCAGAAGGGAAGCTAAACTGGTCTGGTGGCGGAATTAGAAACTCGACATCCTCAAGCGATTGAAATGGCCGGTTTCGTTTCACCTTTTTTTTGATAACAGTATAAATCGATAATTTAACGACAAAACCAACGGCACCGGTGGCGAAGATTCGCTTTCCCTCATCCAAGAATGGATGAAAAATTAACAGAAACAGAGCGATGGCCATATAGAGATGACCATCGCCGGTCTTGGAAATCCAATACATAAAATGATCTATAAACCGTCGACCATTCAGATTGAAGATCCGCATGAATAAGCGGAAATCCCAATCACTGAGTCGAAGTAAAAGCCGTCTAATCATCGGTTTAGAACAACAAGAGAGTTATTAAAATTGGATCTGTCCACGTTGACTCTCCTTCAACTTAACGAATCTCTAGGATTTAATGACATAGTGGCAGACGCCAGTCTTGAAGCCAAGTATTGCATAGCAACAGGTTCAGGGCTACCATCTCCGAACTGTCGGCACAGCGCGGAAGAATCAGAGAGTAGATGATTCAATTCGGTAAAGGGTTCTATGCTCAATCCTTTAGCTTGAGGGAATCATAACCGCCAAATCTCGCAGTGCTACCACCTGAAACCGATTATCCTTCAAGTGTTGCATATATTGCTCGAACTGTACCGGTTCGGTATTGACCCACGGATGCTCTAAAGCGGGAACACCATGAAAGGTCAGAATACAGATTTTCCCTTTTTCTGCTTGATCTAGAGCCCACAGAAAGTCGTTCCACTGCCAGTGTGGTCCCGCAGCACCTGTTGTCGGAATCAAAAGCGGGTAATGAACTTCCGGATCGTAAGCCGGTCCGCGCCCTCCTCTGCTGTCATAAGTAAATTCAGGCGCAACCCCACGCCGAGCAAACCTAAACTTGTGCCGGTTTAGCACCTCAGTAGCGTTCGCATTGTGCTGATAACCGGGATAACAGAAGGTGGTAGGTTGTGGGATCCCGTAATCAAGACAGCGTTGGTCGATGTGAACAATATCGGCCGATAGTTCTTCTGCTGATTGTTGGGTCACGTTTTTGTGGCATTGAGTGTGGTTGCCAATCTCAAAGCCTAAGTCGTGCAACTGTTTCACTTCAGGCCAGGTTAAATAGTGTTGCTTGTGAGTCAGGAAGTTCAACCCTTCAGTAATGAAGAAAGTTGCGCCAAAGCCGTGCGATTTTAGGAGTGGTGCAACGAAATCGAGGTCTGACTTATTTCCGTCATCGAAGGTTAAGACAACTAGTCCGTCAGGTATTCTCATCGAATTTCCAATGGGGGCATATATTATAACACCAAAGCTGGTTTCAGTGAGCGATTTTTTTAAGGTCTACCGTAATCAGTAGAAATCGCAATAGACTAGTTTTGATTTTAAGACCGATTTTTGGTATTATCCTGCTACTCAGCGATTGGATTTACCAATTTTATAGGTTGGAGTTGTCGATCGAACTTCCCTTTATTCACGATCGATAGACCTAACAGTATCGATAAGCAATGGAATAAGCAAGTGCAAAGCCAAGAGAAAATAGGCATTATTAAAAATAGAAACGTTCTCGGTAAACCTTTAGTCGAGTGTGGGTGTGATCCGATAGCCGGTTGGTTTAGAAACGGAACGTGCGAGACAGAGCCTAAGGACTTAGGGAAACATGTAATCTGTGCTGAAATGACAGCAGAGTTTTTAACCTTTTCCAAAACTGAAGGCAACGATCTCAGTACGCCAGTTCTGGCGTCAGGGTTCCCGGGGCTAAAACCGGGAAACCACTGGTGTATCTGTGCAAGCCGTTGGAAAGATGCCATGGATGCTGGTGTCGCGCCTCCCGTCATTTTATCGGCTACCGAGTTCTCAGCCCTTTCCGTCGTACCTCTAGAAGAACTCAAAAAAAATGCTAAGTCAACCGACTAACCTCGGCCGATATAGGGCATCTTAGTTGCCATCACCGTCATAAATTGAACATTGGCACTAAGAGGTAACCCAGCCATATAGACCACGGCTTGCGCCACATCTTCGACGTTCATTGTCGGTTCGGCCGTAGTTGCGCCGTCGGCTTGTCGAACTCCACCTTTCATTCGACTTGTCATGTCGGTATAAGCGTTGCCGATGTCAATTTGCCCACAAGCGATATTATATTGACGGCCGTCCAGAGAGGTGGATCTAGTCAACCCAGTGATAGCGTGTTTGGTAGCCGTATACGGTGCAGAATTAGGGCGTGGAACATGGGCTGAGATCGACCCGTTATTGATAATGCGTCCCCCTTGTGGTTCCTGGTGTTTCATTGCCTTAAACGCTTCTTGGGTACACAAAAATGACCCAGTCAAGTTAGTGTCTACTACTGCTCGCCATTGTTCGTAAGTTAGATCTTCAAGTGGTACGCCAGGTGCACCAATTCCAGCGTTATTAAACAGTAGGTCAAGGCGACCGAAATCCGCAACTGTTTGGGAGAATAGATGACTGACGGAATCCGGGGCAGTAACGTCGGTTGGTACCACTAACGTCTGTGCATCGGCCCCGGCTTCCGTGGCCGTGTTCTCGAGGGCTTCAACTCTTCGGCCTGCTAGTGCCACGGCGTAACCCTCCTTCAATAAGGCTAGTGATGTATGCTGACCAATCCCAGATCCGGCTCCAGTGACAATGGCTACTTTTTCTGCTAAGTTCATATTGTATGTCTTACTTCCTTTTTCCAGCATTTAGTGAGATTCGAGTATAATATAGCAAAAAAAACGATTTGGATCAACCAAACAATAAGACTGCTACCTTCATACTTTGTCCTAAGATTCCAATTTAAATAACCCGAACTATGGACGACCTATGGTCATAAAATCAGGGGAATAGCCTCATAAACAGCCGGAAACCCCATTTTTGTTTGACACCCCTGTAGACTCTTGTTTATAATCTGTCAGGAGTGTAAGTAGGTTGATAGGTTAACTGCTTAACTTTCAGATTTTTACTCTTTCTCTTGGGAAGAAACGTTGCCGGTCAAAAGCCGGTAAAGGGAAACTAATGAACATTTACGTCGGAAATATTTCGTATCAAGCATCAGATGAAGATCTGCTAGAAGTCTTTGAAACCCTTGGCACAGTCGATTCTGCCACCATTATTTTTGATAGGTATAGTGGGAGATCTAAAGGATTCGGATTTGTAGAAATGCCGAATGATGAAGAAGGACAGAAAGCAATTGAAGAACTAGACGGAAAAGACCTTTTGGGTCGGCCACTTAAGGTTAACCAGGCACGTCCCCGCGAAGATCGCCCTCGTCGCGGCGGTGGCGGTGGCGGTGGCGGCTACGGTGGCGGCTACGGTGGTGACCGGGACGATTACGATTCCCGTTACTAAGCCACATCTAATTCCGTGTTAATTTTGACCGATGTGTCACTTGATGCATCGGTCTTTTTTATTTTATCTATCAAAAAGATATCGTTCGCTTTTAGATTTTACTTTTTGAGATGCTGGTCCAAAAACCGAAACGAGGCTCTGATTGCTTGCCAAAACCGATATAGTACTTTGGGTTTGACATCCAGACTATGACCTAGATCCGGAATTAATCGAAGTTCAACCTTCACCCGATTGGCTTTTAAGGCTTTGAGCAACGCTTCCGACTGCTTGATCGAAACGACCTGATCAACGATACCGTGAATCATAAAAAAAGGGGCAGCCTCGGTTGTTACGTGGAACAGTGGAGAGGCCGCTCGCCACAGTTGGTCGGTCTCGGCGTTATAAGGATGACCAATAAAGTCGAACAACCACTGTTCTACCACCTCCAGTTCAGGCGAATTAGCCAATTCCGTCCGACAAGTCGGCAGTCGCAGGTCGGCCGGGCCTGCCAGGCTTACCACACAGGCGACCTTGCTACTCACCGGCTTAGACGCATCATCTACTAAGCCGAGCAAGGCAACCAAGTGCGCACCAGCCGAAGCACCCAATCCACCGATTTTTTCTGGTTCAATTTGATACTCTTCGGCGTGTTGGCGTAACCAGCGAACCGCCGCCTGTACATCTTCCAACTGGGCCGGAAATGGCCAATCGGGCGCGAAACGGTATCCTACCGATGCAACGACATAGCCTCGTTTGGCTAACTTGATCGCTACCTCCATCATATCCCCTTTGTCGCCGTGGCGCCAAGCACCACCGTGGAGGACAATTACTGCCGGTCGAGGCTTCTTCGGTTTAGATGGCGGGAAATAGAGATCCAGTTCCAGTTGGGTGTCGCCTACCTGACGATAAACGATGTTCTGCTGAACGCTGACCTCCCGATGACAACCAAAACCGAAAATTCCACAGTAAAGTACTAGAAGATAACCCTTATACGGCCACGATCGTAACCCAATCAATAACCTGCACAAATATCGGTATAGTTTAGCCCTCTCTCTTTTCATCTCTGAGATTCTATCGATCAAAATTAAGGTAAGATTCCTTCATTTATCATCTCTTCCAGTGCATTCCCGCGTTCCTGTAAAGGAAGTTCAATCCGTCGGCGTTGGTGACAAGATTCGTAAATCGACAGCAACACCTCTAACGTATCGCGCCCTTTTCGAGCAGAACAGCGATGTTCCTCCCCACCCTCAATCCATTCCAAAAACGATTCAAAGATATGTGGTTGATCGTGCTGTGGAAGCGGTTGCCACTTACCACCGGTGTCCACATTGCGAAAGCGGGCACCTGATCCGACTCGAATTTCTCCCTTTTCACCAATTAGCATCAGATGGTTACCGGCCGATGGATTGTACTGTCCTGATTCGATTATGCCGCTAACTCCATTTTCAAACTGCACAAACCCTAAAGCCTGCATTTCAGATTCCAGACCTTCCGACAAATGAGAACCGTCCCGATGAAGTTGGCCTAAGACCCAGGAAACGGGTACATCGTCCAAATAGTAGCGCATCAGATCAGTTTGGTGGGTGTGGTGTGTTAGTAGGGCGGCACCACGGTGAGCGCGGATATAGCCAATCTTCCCAATGGCATTCTCTTGAATCATATTCTTGACGCTAGCCCAGGAAGGTGTGTAACGTAGTTGATGGCCGACGACAAAGAAAATCTCCGCCTCTTCTGCTCTGGAGATTAAATCGTCTGCTTCCCAAAGCCTGGTGGCCATTGATTTCTCTAAGTAGAGGCCTGTTACCGGGAATGACAACACCTGCTTAGCAACTCGATAGTGCGTGGCAATCGGTGTTGCTACGATTACAAGATCTACTGACTCCTTTTCCAGCATCTGCTCAAAATCCCGATAGACCGGAATTCCTGCTGCCGTTAGTTGGTCGAAATTAATACCGTTCAGATCAGAGGCCGCCACAAACTGAATGCGATTAATTTGATCGGCAGTTCGCAACAAAGCCATTCCACGTCCGCCACAGCCAACTAAGGCTGTACGGTAAGTTGGGGTTGAATTGCCCATGATTTACTCCTTCTGATACTCAACATACTAATTCATGCACTACATTCGCCAAATCGAATCGTGCGTGGCAAATATAAGCGAATATGTCCGCTTCATTTTACTCTTTCCAGATCTGGTAGGTTGTTGCCCAAGTACCTAAAACTTTGACTTTCCAACTAGCTTGCCATCTTAGATCTAGCTGACCTAGGATTTTTTCCATGGTTTTGGTATCTGCTGTTAATAACACGATTCTCCCTTTAGGTTTCAACCGGGTAAGCCAGTTGCCAACTAGCCGTGGATACAGATCCTGATTATTGCCTGCTGTCGAGTACTGCTGACCGAACGGCAGATTGCAGACGAAACAATCGATCGAGGATGGTTCCAATGGAAGTTGAGTGGCATCCCACTCTCGTAGACAAAGATCGTGTTTCCATAGTCGTTGTTTGGCAGACACAAGTGCCCCTGGGTCGGAATCTCCACCGATGAAGGTTGCCCTCTTTTGAAAGATCACCCCTTCAGCCAAGATTGTACCTGTGCCACACATTGGGTCAACAACGGTTTCGTTCGGCAATGGGTTGGCCGTCTGTATCAGGGCCGCGGCAATAGTTGGTCGTAGGGTGCCAGGTCGTGAAAATGGTCTTTGTGCTCGATAACGCATTCGGTTGTCCGACAGGCGAAACGCCAGATGAAGTCGATGTCGTAAGTAAAAACCCCAGAGTTCAACCGAAGCAGGATCGCGAATTTTCCATTTGGGAAAAATGGTGGTGATAGTTGACACCATTTTGTTAGCGATCTCTTTGCGATAGACGGATCTGTCTCGATCCTGTTTAACAAAACAGTTGAAGTTCGGTTGCTTCGGTTTCTTAGGATGAAACAACCGATTTTTGAGTGCCAGCCCTTTTAATAACAGATCTTTTTGAATTAGTGAAGTGAGCTTAGTCAGGTCACTTTTCTTGCTGACGGGAAAAGAACCCATTTGCCAAAAGATATCTTCTACCGTTCGCAGACGAGGTAGGTTATCAATCTCGGCTGGCGTCAGCACTAGTTCTATTAGATCGTAATTGGGAAGTTGGGTTACCTCAACCGGTGGATCGGATTGTTTTTTTAGTTCTTGCAGGGAAATCTTCGCCAGCCCAGCAAAGGAGAGCAAGACAAATCGATTTTCATTGGCGATGGCTGTTGGTCGATGGGTATCAAACTGACGAGGATTCTTAGGCATCAAAGGAAAATGTCTAGTTGATGGAAGTCTAACTGAGCACGTCAATAATGTCAATAAATCAGTAAAGAGACCTATACAGTTTTATAAATCTATGATAGAATCTAGTCCGATTTTTGGTATTTTAGGAGATCCATTTTGTTTAGCAGAAGGCACTTGATTATTTATGGACTGTTAGGGCTTGCTGTTCTAATACAGGCTACGGTTACACCAATTCGGTTACTGGCTGAAGAGAAACAAGATCGACCATTTTCGTTAGCCGCCATCCCTAACTTTTTTGTCGATGACGATATGGGAATCGGGTACGGACTGCAAGGTGCCATGTACGCACGCCCTGACGCTTACGCCCCATACTTCTATAAATTTCACGCCAATTTTTGGAATACCACTAAGGGGCCAATGCGGACGTACCTCTTTTTCGATTCTCCTTATCTAATTCCCAGCTATCGGTTAAGTGTAGACCTGCGCTACAACGACGATTCAACCAGCCCATTCTATGGTATCGGCAATTGGTCGTTGGAGAAAGAAACTTATCAACGCCGTCGGCTTAACCTGGCGACAGATCTGCAGCGAACAATCTGGCAACCACCAGAAGGTGAGGAAAACGCGCACCACAAGTTACAGGCCTTGCTTGGATTGGGTATTTTCAATACCGACATCAATCTCGATCAAAGTCCAAGCCTGCAAAAAATGAAACCGGTACCGGTAGGTGCGAAAGGAGGTTGGACCAACTATCTTAAGTTGGGGATAGTTCACGATACCCGCGACAATGAGTCGGTGCCGACACAGGGATATTGGCTGGACCTGTTGGCTGAGGCCTCAAATAGTATCCTCGGCAGTGACTACAACTATCTTCGTCTGACCTCCACCCTGCGAGTCTATTTCCCATTGATTTCAAAACGCTTGATCTATGCTGGTCGAGTGATGGGTGAAACCCTGGTAGGAGATCCTCCCTTTTATGAGCTATCCTACTTTGCCAATTCAGCGCAGTGGAAAGAGGAGGCACTGGGCGGGTCCAAAAGCCTACGGGGAATTCCACTGAACCGGTTTATCGGCAAAACAAAGTTCTTTTCTAACCAGGAGTTGCGTTGGTTGATCGTCGACTTCGGTTTCCTGAAGCAGGATTTCACCTTGGCGGCTAATCTATTCCTCGATTTCGGCGGGGTTTGGCACGATGAAGTTGAGACGGACAGCGGGGAATCGACTTCAACCAATACCCTCAAAATCTCGCGAGGCGGTGGTATGAGACTGATCTGGAATAAAAACTTTATCGTGGCTGGGGATATCGGAAATTCAAAAGAAACACCAATGGCTGTATATATCGGCATTGGATATCTGTATTGACGTTTTTTACTAAAGACTAAAAGGTGAATTACATGAAAAAGCAACTATTGTATGGAATGGTAATAGTTTGTTGGCTAGTATCTGTTCTCCCGATATTGGGAATTGGTTTAGCTGTGCAGGCAGAAGATGCGGCTACACACATTGAACAAGGAGAACAGCATAGGAAAAATAACCAAACGCAAGCTGAACTGGACGCATTTCTGCAAGCGAATAAGATTGATCCTAATAATGCCGAGGTCTTATGGCGATTAGCTCGAGCTTATGTCGATCTAGGTAATGTAGAGAAGGAGAAAGCTAAGCAAAGGAAATTGTACCAAACGGCAGAATCGTACGCAAAAAAGGGAATCCAGGTTGATCCTAACCACTCCAGATGCCACACCTACGATGGCGTAGCTGTCGGTAAAGTGGCGTTAGGTGAAGGGAGTAAAGAAAAAGTTCGGCTATCGGCAGAGGTTAAGAAATCGGTTGAGAAGGCAATTGAGTTAGATCCTAAAAACGATACAGCCTATCACCTGTTAGGTCGGTGGCATCGCAATGTGGCCAACCTGAGTGGTATTTCAAAAGCTTTTGCTAAGATTCTCTACGGTGGATTGCCTCCGGCCTCCAACCAGGAAGCTGCTGAATATCTGAAAAAAGCGACTGAACTGGCTCCGGACTATATAAACCACCACCTGGAGCTAGCCATTACCTATCAGACGATGAAAGAGTGGCAGTCGGCTCTGGATGAATTGGATCAAGTCGATCAACTGCCAGCCAAAGCCAAACAAGATCCGGAGTATAAAAAAACAGCCCAACAACTCCGAAAAACGATCGAAAAGAAGGTCAAGTAGTCCTAACGGATTAGAGGAAAACCGATGACTTGACATACTCCCCACGGATGGATTCGGGAGATCCTGGAACCGACAGCAGAAACCTGTTTCTCAGGCCGTCTTTCTGCTGTCGGTTAGTGTAATTCTGTCTGCGGTTCGCTGCTTTGGTCAAATTTTCTGCCGAAATCCGGCAACAGCACTGAGGTTTCAGATGATTCCGCCAACAAGAGATTATGAAATTACTTAGAGGAGATAGTGGAACTAAATCCAGTTGTAGACCGTAGACCGTAAGACTAGACTCAAGATTGGCCAGAAGCAACCGAGTAGAGCCTCACCTAAAACCAACCCAATAAAGAAAGGAAGTCCTTGCTTATAGACCCCGACACCGCCATACCAGAGTATCAACCATTTGAGAACCAGGGCGATAACCATCGGGAACCAGATGATATCGGTAGTTCCCGGAGCGACACCGATAACGTAACCGGCTGGAGAAAGTGGGAACCAGGCCAGTCGAGAACGAAAGAAGATTATACCTAGATTGAGGGCGAAGGTCAGACCTAGAACCGTTATTGCTACTTTATCCGCCGGTTTAGGGTTAACCAACCAGGAGGAAAGAAAGTTATAGGTCTCTGCTCCACCTGCATGGATTTGCTCGGAACCGGCTGCAACTCCTTCTTTATAAATGGTATATGGACAGAGAATCAAGCTAGATCCAATTCCCACTATGCTAGCTAGGATCAAGACGATCAACATGGTTCGATTCTGGATGCCGCTTCGTTCCGCTAGTTTAAAGGATTCCATCTGCTCTGGCATCGGGTGAGTGCGAAATGAGGCGTAGCTAACGCCGCTGAGCCAGTTCATTAGAGACAGCAAGGTCAGGTTTCCAGGTCGAAGCCGTCGTGTACCGAGCATAGATATCATCAGGTCCTGTGGAGTGGCATAGCCGATTGCATGGATTGGGGGACCCAATTCGTCTCGCATACGTGTCAATCCAACAACGATGGCCAGATAGATGGTGATAAAAATAGCAAAAACCCAGAATGACATTCCACTGCGGAGACAGAAAAGCATCGGTAACAGCAGACCAAAACACAAGATCACGACCATGGTTCGGTAAGAAATCGGCTCAGCCGACTCTTCCGCTGGATTAGGACGAATTACATGGTAGAGAACCGTTTTGAAATGTTTCCTGCCGCTCCAACAAGCGATGACCAGTAAGGCAAAAAGGGCGCCTGCTCCTTGTTCTCCCAGGAACGGGTATCCGGTCAGAGTGACGATGCCAGTTGCACTTCCCAATAACAGTTGCACCTTTTTCATCAGGTAGAAAAACACACAGGAAAACAACAAATCAAAAGGAAGGATAAAGGCAAAACCGATTAGGTAGGGATGGAAACGTAGCGGGGTGCTGCCCATCGTATTCCATGGCTTTTGGCTGAAGTAGATGTTGAGGTCGTATTTCTGGACCGGAATAACAGGTAAGGTAGGAAAGAAAAATTGGATGCCATTGAACAAGTTTATTCCAGCGGCAAGGCCAAAGCCGATCCAGAGGAGCCGGTTCCTAAAGATTGTCCCCGATTGGGCTGTAATTAAAAGCGGGATTTGAACAATCGGATAGGCCAGTTTTTCACGATTGACCCACTGTTTCCTGAGAATAGCCGTCAAGCAAAGAAACATAGCCAGCAGCAGGAGAACGACAACTGATCAGGATAGGATAAGGGTAATCTATTGCTGAAAGTAGCCATCGGTAAAAAAATTGACCTCACCTTCGTAGAAGTCGGTAACGGTCTTGGGCTCGGAGACAACCAGCCATTCCGGCAGATGGTGAAACGGCAAGGCTTGCCAGTCGTTTTCTGGCGTAGCAAAGCGAAAAGCATAGGGAATTAATCCCATCAACCGTGGCAGAAAATCGTGTCCAGAAAATGTGCTGCCAACAGCCAGCATGGCATAGATAACCAACAGGCCCTATTGCTTTAAGGCCGAATTGGGAAAAATAGAGCGAAGACCCATATTTAGCCAGGTCATTGTCAAAATGGCAAACATAAAACATAACATTGACTAACATGGCCACGGTGGTCAAATGGGCAGTATGCCATATCATTTCGACATAGGCCAGCCAATAAACGTTGGCTATGATCAGTAAGAGGCCGAGGCCTGTTGTTGATTTTGACAAAAGATCTTCTGTTGGTCATTTGCGCCATCTATGGCTAAATCGTGAAAATTAACCCTATGAATAGGAGACGTTCTTAAGCCGGGTTTCAACACAACGAGGAATCCCGTGAATGAAACGAAAGAAGATACCTGACGGATCGATTTTGACCGCAGTTCGAAGCTGGAAGTTTTAGGGGTCAAAAGTTGCCAGTGGATGTAGGGTTGTTGGCCCAGCAGGAGCTAGATAAATCGTGGGCTCTGACTGCGATGGCGAGGGCAGATTTCAGGGATTGAGACCCCTGTTAGAAGATCCAACACACGGTATCGGCGTTGTAGTGCCAGGCGATACTTAAGTTACCTGATCTATTTAGTTGCTTGGCAAACTACAAGAGTTCCAACGAAGAAAATGGGTTGAGCGTTGACTTTGCAGGACACGAAGGAAAAGGAAAGAAAATTAGCAACCTTGACGTGATTAAACTCCCTATACAACCTGATAGCTTCATACTCAATATCTCCCCTGGTCAATTATTGATGCGATCATTGTCAGAATTGAATCTGACGGTATAGTCGTTAACCAGTGTGACGCCACTTTTTGACCTGAATCTAATTTCATATAGCTTTGTGATTTAGAAGTGAGCCTTAGCTCTTGAATGCTCAAACCGTTTGAAGCTCGAAAAATCGTAATCCATGGAAAGATCAGCTTGGCTATCATTGATGGTAACGATCACTAAAGTTTTCTCATCCGGTCCTATCCAAGCGCTGGTTTTGCATTTGTCAGTGCTGTCTTGCGAATCAACCTGCTGGTAACCTGGTCGAATGTGCCGAGAATAGTGAGCTACTACCCAATATGCTTTGCGCGGTGTCAAGTAGAACATGTTGGCATCAAAAATAAATCCGGGTTCCCAGAGTACCCAGGCATTGGCTTTCAGGACTTTGAGTCCTTCATGAATCTTAGTGGCATATCCCATGGCCTGCTTCCATGGATTATTATTGGGATATCCTGCGTTGGCCCAGTCTCCCATTCCGTGCTCCAGAGGCTCTTATTGTATTGGGTGGTTAATTCCCGCCATTTTTTCAAGGCTTCATGGCTGCTAACATACTGATGAACCGACATCACCTCAATTAGTGGTTCGACTTCTGATCTCAAAAGGTTTTCCAGATACCGGTACGAATTGCCGTAGGCTGCGTCATAGGCCTGTATCTTCGAATCTAAGCCATATTCCTTCAACTGATTCGACAGTTCCCTGATGATCCCAACAGCCTGTTTATCTGAAACGTGACATCCCGGTGATCCTCCTTCATGTTTCCACCAATCTGCTTCCGGTTCGTTGAAAGGGCTGACATATTTAAAGTTAATCTCCCATGCGTCACGGAAATATTTGAGGATATCACAGATATGCTTCGCAAAACGTCCCTCTTTTCCAGTGATCAGATTATCTGTTTTGCCGTCTCTGCTGCCTCCGCGCTGGTAGTCAGCCAGTACGGCGGCGAATAGAAGCTAGCCCATACGGTTGCTCCACGGTTTTGAGCCCCCTTAGCACGCTATAAAATATCCTCATGTCCATCCCAGACAAAAACTCCACCTTCCAGCTCAAAGGGTTTATTTGCCAAAGGGGTTATATAACTCATGTGGTCGTGTTCGGGATTGTCACCCATGGGTGACAGAAAACGGCAGATATTTAAACCGAGCCCGTTATCTTTGAGGGTATAAAGTGAATCGAGTATCAACTCATGGATGGAAGGACGATATAAAACATACCACGCCGGAATAAAAGTATCCATTCCACCCTCGCCCCAACCCTCCATCACCTGATATGTGACGGCCGGGTCGATCCTTACAGATGCGAGGGAGACAGAAACGCCATCTGATTTTTGATCCTTGGATGCATAACCTGAAAAGGGAAAAACGCGATTGACAAAAAACAGATGAAAAGACTTTTTCGAGAAATGCGAACACATCTGTGGTTCATATCTGTTCATTATTCCCCTGGTTGCGGTGCCATTTCAAATCGATGTGAAATGGGGCAAATTTATGGGGAGGTCGGTAAAGACGTATTCATCCATTCCAGATACCTGCTGAATGATCGGCTCAAACTCCATGGCTGCTAAAATATCGCGTTTAATGTCGATGCCGGGCGCAATTTCTTTGAGAACTACACTGCCGTCGATTAACTGAAAGACCGCACGTTCGGTGACGTAGAGAACTTCCTGCCCGGTTTCGTTAGCATATCTGCCGCTGAATGTGATCTGCTCCACCTGATCCACAAATTTTGTGGCGATACCCTCTTTCGCTATTTTCAATACGCCGTCTGCAATTTCGAGTTCAGCTTTAACAGAAAGAGTACCGCAGAATACGACCTTCCTGGCATTTTGCGAAATATCGATGAATCCGCCACACCCGGGGATACGATGGCCAAATTTACTGACGTTGACATTTCCGTGTCGATCGACTTGTGCCTGGGAGAGAAAAGCGATGTCGATGCCACCGCCTTGGTAGGAATCGAATTGGTAGGGCTGGTCTAAGATGGCTGCCGGATAGTACATGGCTCCCGAATCTAGCCCACCAGCAGGGATACCACCCAAACTCCCCTGTTCAATACTCAGGGTCATTCGATCTGCTATACCGTTCTCTTCAGCGATCCGACCCACGCCGAAGGGCATACCAAATCCCAGATTAACCACTGCATCGGGACGGAGTTCCAGGGCAGCGCGTTTAACAATGACTTTGCGTTCGTCGAAAGGCAAGCTGTCCATACTCAACGACCCGGTTCCTTTTTGGCCGCATAGGGCCGGATCATAATCGATCTGGTAGGTCTGTTTCTGATTAGGATCAATGACGAGCGCATCAACGAATATACCTGGAATCTTAACCAAACGCGGATCGATCTCCCCCTGATCAACCACTCTCTTGACTTGAGCGACAACAGTTCCGCCAGAGTTCTTGGCTGCTTGGGCAACCGACAGCATCTCGAAATAGGCAACCTCATCTTCCATAGAGATATGGCCGCTTGTATCGGCAGTCGTACCGCGAATGAAAGCCACATCGACGGGAAAACTGTGGTATAATAGGTACTCTTTGCCACGTAATTCGATCACCTCTACTAGATCCTCCTGTGTCCGCGAGTTCAGCTTACCTCCTTCGACTCGGGGATCAGCAAAGGTGTGCAACCCAACGTGGGTAACGTAACCCGGTGTGCCGGCGGCAATGCAACGCATTAAACAGGAGAGCGCGCCCTGGGGTAGATTATAGGCCTCTATCCTATTTTCAACAGCCAGTTTAGCCATCGACGGAGACATGCCCCAATGACCGCCAATATCTCTCTTGATCAGCCGTTCATCCGCCAGGTGTCCCAACCCTTTGCTTCCCTGATCGCCCATACCGCTGATGTGGACCACTGTTAAATCTCGTGGTTGTAGCGTCTCTTGAAACCGCCTCCCCAGAGCTTCAATCAGTCTTTCAGGAATAGCGTGACCGGCGCCGCTGCCTCCGATGACCAGTGAGTCTCCATGGTTAACCATTTGGACTGCATCTTCAGCGGTAATAATCGGTTTTATCATGTTATTCTCTCCATCCTGTCCTACTCCATCCGACGTAGCGCACTCTGAGTTATCCTTGATCTAAAAATGCCTGTAGCGTCTGTTCAACCTCTGGTGTGTTGAAGCAGGTTGACAGGGCCAGGGCTTCGTAGTTGATTTCAAAGCTGTTCTCCGTCAACGGGTTTCGGCTGAGAGCGGCTTTAGCCGCCTGAATCGCGACTGGACTCTTCTCCGCCAGGGATTCAGCTATTTTGGTGGCTTCAATTGCCGATGAGGCGACCGGAGCAATGCGGTTGATCAGTCCAAGTTGTCGTGCGGTTGGTGCGTCAATCCGTTCACCCAGAAAAACCATTTCCTTAGCCTTGGCTTCACCGATTACGTTGAGGAGACGATGGGTTCCGCCCCAGCCGGGAAACCATCCGTGTGTAATCTCCGGCAGACCGAAACTCGACGTTTCATCCGCAATTCTCAGGTCACAGGCCAAAGCGACCTCCAGTCCACCGCCAATGGCATATCCGTTGATGGCGGCAATTACCGGAACAGGAAGAGCTGCCAGCCGGCTTAGCATTCGGTTACCGTCAATCACCCATTTTTGGATACTCTCTGACGTCAAGGTGGCGATATGATTCAGGTCGGCACCGACGCAGAACGACCGATTTCCACTTCCGGTCAGGATCACTACCCGCACTGAGGTGTCCTGGTGAAGGCGACTTACCTCGGTATCGAGTTGATCTAACATCCGGCGGTCGATAGCGTTCAGCACTTTCGAACGATTGAGTTGAATCGTCACAATTCCATCTACCTGTTCGACAGTAATTCCTGAGTTTGTTTCGCTCATTTATCGCTCCCCGTATCTAAGGCAATTTTGGCAATAATTAATAGTGATTACAGAATTAATAGCGATCACAATGTTGATGAGGCTAACATTATCCATAAGAATAAACATGTTGCTTGGCAAGATAAGTTCCGCTCAAAGAGAGTCACCCGGGCATTTCCCTA
>JASMLX010000063.1 GCA_030748495.1 Candidatus Poribacteria bacterium
GATGGATTGTGTTGTCACTCACCATGGCGACATGAAAACCCACGAACCGCAGGTCAAAGACGCCAGGGACTGGTGGAGTCCAACAGGCCAAAAATTCCAGCCGCCGGATCCGGGCAAAAGTCATGATTATGATGAAAAACAGCGAAAGCGGCATAAAATGGGAAATAGTAACAGAGAGAGCAACTGGAACAGGCTGATAATAATCAACCTGAAAATAGCTTGTTCACTCTAAACTCGAGTCAGAAATAGTGTCTATATACTATTTCACTGTTTCTCCCTTTTTACTAAGGGAGCGGATGCGCAGTGCACATTCGTGGTGGCGATCTTTGGTCGTCGGTGGGGGGTAATGCCTCTCTACCGATCTTCTATCGTGGTTTGGAGGCCCTGCTTGTAGTCAGTCATTTATTGAGGACGAAGGGGCTGGTAGCCAACAGCACATGTAGAGTGACACCCGGTTTCAGCTTCAGGATCAGGTCGCCGGGCACATAGTCGTCCCTGGGCCCGGAATTATAGATGGTACTACGCTGTGGTGGTGGTACAGCGGCATAACTGTCCAGACAAATAAAAACTAAACCTAACAGTAAACTAAAGAATGTAAAACCAAAGAATGTAATTCTGCCTTTCATTTACAATTCTCCTCGCTCTGGATCTATCTGATGCTACCGTTTTACATCAGACTTTCAAGTTCAGCCTGATGCAGAGCAGAATGGTTAGATCAAAGCATTAAAAAAGAGTTTGAAAGTACCGTGTGTTTGCGCCCGGTGCTGAGGACAAAAACCAAAAAGGATAACGTTTCCTGCACCGTACCGGGCGGAAATTAGGGCCGCTTTTCCCGCGATCAACTCTTCGCCGTCCAGCCAGCCACTCTGCAAAAGATCCCTGTCCGGATAGCGGACTACCACTTCGTACCTGTGGTTAAAGCGAGAGGGTAAGATCTCGAAGGTAGGGCTGTCCCAGGCCAGTATCAACGCTTCAATCGGTAGGCCGTAGCCCAGGCGGTGGTGGGTATCTACCTCAGCTCTCAAAGTTGATCCTGGACAGAAGAACTGCTTGGACGACTTGCCCTTCAATAGATTCCTGACTTTCAATTCCAGTTTTTCGATGGCAAAGTCACACGCCTGATTGAGTGCGACCAACCGACCGCCCTCCTGGACAAACTGCCGAATCGCTTTTACACCCTCATCCCCAATTCCGCTGCGATATTCTGGTGGCGTGTCGGCCTTTGTGGGATCATCATCTTCGTCCGGCCCCAGGATCATGGCGGTGGAATCACTGGGTAAGATAATAGTATCCAGATCTCGGTGCAGGTCTCCGGCTTTAATCCGTTCATCAGTCAATGCCTGGTAGGGAAAGGCGAACTGTTCTAGCGCCAAACGCGTCCATCCTTCGTCCATATTTCCCCCACGATATCTGCGGTACATGCCGATACGCGGCGGTCCGATCGGTTGCCGGCATTTCGGTTCCTGTTTCAACCTAAAAAAGGAGACGCCGGTATCCTGAGCCACCGCCTCGAGCGGTTCAGTAGATCCGGCACTAACGATAAAAGAACCGGCTGGAAAGTGTTGTCCCTCAACCGTCACTGGTTGAAGGCATCGTTCGACCTCGATACCTACCGCCATCAACTGGTTGACAGCCCGAAAACTATCGTTTAGCCTGCCGTCCAGAAGATAACCATTTTCCGAGGGCGCAATCGGCTCTCCAGTCAGGATTGTTGCTGCTGTTACCTGGCTAAAGACCGAACTATCCCGGTCCAGGTTGTTGGCTGATTGGACCTGCACCCCCATAAATTCTGCCAGGGTATCGGTTGCCATGTCGTAAGGTCGGTCGGGCGTCTGATCTACTCTTCGGGTTCGAGCGTCATCTGGAAAGTAGGTTTGTCCCAGCAGAGTTTTTATCACGCCCATCTTGGGCTGATTCAGGAAAAGCGCGTATGTGCCCGACGGGTAGATGCGTCCGTCAGCGTTAAATTCCGTCTTGGCCTGGTAGATTTTTAGCCCTTGACCCAGCAGTTTCTGGATCAACTTATCGGAGGTTAACGGATCGTGTTGTTGCGGCGGAACCAGGTAGACCGGTACGTCGCTATCGGATCCACGTTCAATCTGCCTTTTGGCTTTCAGATAGGCGTTCCAGAGAATGGTATCCTTATGTCTGGCGGCCAAGTCGAGTAGACTTAGAGCCGAGACTTTTTGCTGCTCTACAATATTGCGTAGTCGCCACCATCCCCCCGACCACGGATGGGGAAAGTTAGTTTGTGCTTGATAGTCGGGAAACCCTCTGAGCAGTCCACCCTGTCCCTGTAACTGGCTCTGGTCGATATATAGCGGCGTGGCTAGGTTAGTGTGCGCCGATTCGGTCAGGATACTGGCGATATTATGGTAATTTCCCAGCCAGTGAAACCCCATGTGGCTCCAGGACGGAAAGATGGCCGCATTGATAACGCCGGTGATGCCGGCCTCCTCCAGCTTATAGGCCATGTGGGCGCCATACCAACTGATCTCCCGCCAAATCAGGGGATCCGCGTGTGGATGGATCGGTTCACAGTAAGGGGCCACGTACAATCGTGCCCCGTAGCTACCCATTTCGTGGTGGTCCTGGAAAACCTGTGGCTGCCAGTCGAGAAACAGGGTTTGAGCCACGTATTCAGACTCCACCAGGTTGGTCATGAAGGCGTCCCTGTTGTTGTCGTGCCCTGCATACTTATGGTACAGCCAGGGGAGCGGACAGCCTTCGTACTCGGTCTCAAGATGCTGATTGTACCAGTCGGTCACCATAATCTGACCATCGGGATTCAGACAAGGGAACATCAGGAAAATGGTATTGTCCAGAATCTGTGATGTCTCTTGATCTGTTTTGGTCAGTAGATGGTAGGCTAGTTCAGGCGCCATTTGGGTACTGCCGATCTCGGAGGCGTGAAGTCCCATCGATTGGCAGATTATGGCTTTCCCCTGGCTAACCAGGTCAGCCATCTCTCCCTCTGAACGGACCACAGATGTTTGACTGGATCCTTCCACCGGATCGCTGATGCTGATGTTTAATTCCCGCAGATGCTCAAGACGATCCAGGTTTGATGGCGATGAGATAATGACCAACAAAAAAGGGTTGCCTTCGGTGGATGGCCCCATCTCAATTAGCTTCAAGCGCCGGCTGTGCTGATCCAGGATTTGAAAATAGTCGACGATCTGGTCCCAACGGGCGATTTTACGATCTGTGCCGGGTTGAAAGCCAAAAAACGCTTCCGGTGAGGTGATATGCGTGCTCATTCTGTCTCCTCCATTCTGTTGCTAACCTAGTTTTCCCTGTTGGCGCATTTCAGCGCCATAGGCTTCTAACTGTAGTTTATCGGCTTCAGACAGACAGTCGGATACCGACAAGCCGGCTGCCACCTGCCGGAATATTTCGACATCCCGGAGGCCCATGACGGTCAAATGGACGGCGGGATGGCTGAGCACATAACGGTAAAACTGCGCCTTGGCGGGAACATCTGAATCACTGAACAGTCTGTCGTTACGGCCAGCATTCATAATCACCACCCCCACATTCAACTCTTTTGCCTGGGGGAAAATATCCTGCTCCGGTTCTTTCATGGCGCAGTTGTACCAGCACAAAACCGTATCGAAGGCTCCGGTTGAAATCGCTATCCCGACCTGCTTCCAATCGTGTCCCGTGACCCCGATAAACCGGATCAAGCCCTCCTCTTTAGCTTTTTGCACTTCAGACAGGGCTCCGTCAAGTGCAAACGCTTTTTCCCTCTCTTCTGCCGTGTTGAGGTGGTGCAATTGATAAATATCGATGTAGTCGGTTCGAAGTAGGCGAAGAGAGGTTTCAAGCTCTCGGCGTGCGCCGTCCCCACTGCGTTGCCCTGTCTTGGTGGCTAAAATGATCTGTTCTCGCCGATTTTGCAGGGCTTCACCAACCACTTTTTCATCTTCGCCGTCTCGATACGCACGAGCCGTATCCAGATAGTTGACGCCACAATCGAGCGCTTGACGGTAGCCATCGGCAGTTTCGCAGTAAGCGCCACCAACGCCAAGTCGGGTGATCTCTATACCCGTACGGCCTAATACGGTTCGAGGGATGTTATCAATCATTATCAGATTCTCCTAAAGCTCATGTGCTATAAGCTTATGTTCCATCGCAATTTTTCGATCTATTCTGTGATTTGTGTGATTTAGCTGCTCAGAAGAGTGTCTATGAAAAAGACGTCGATCTACCTTCTCAGGTCTATTAACTATCCTATAAATCGTCTGGTAATGTTTCCATATAGCGTGGCGGTCGTCGGTGGTTGCTAATTTGCTCAAAAGCATACGCAATCTCGATCAGTTTAGCCTCACTGTATGCCTGTCCGAAAAAGGAGACGCCGATTGGTAGTCCCTGGACAAAACCAGCCGGTACAGTTATATTTGGATAACCGGCAACTGCCGCCGGGCTGGAAGATCCTCCACCCAGGTGCGGATCTCCATGCAGCAGATCGGTTGTCCAGGCTACTACTCCCGTTGGAGCGAAAATCGCGTCTAATTGATGCGTCGTCATGATAGCGTCAATTCCGGTCTGACGGGACAATCGCCGGCACCTTGTGAGTGCAGCCCGGTAGGCACGATCATCCAACCCGCCCTTTTCCTGGGCCATCTCCAGAATCTCCTGTCCGAAATAGGGCATGACAGTCTGCTGATGCTGATTATTAAACTCAATCAACTCTTGTAAAGAGTGAATCGGATGGCTTTGATTGACCTGGCTCAGGTATCTGTTGAGGCCATCCTTGAACTCAAATAATAGGACTTCAAACTCAGCCTGGCTATACTGCTTGGATTGCAAGGGGATCGGATCGATGATAGTGGCACCGTTTTGGCTGAGGAGGTCGATGGCCTCTTCCATCAAGCCATCCACACGTCCATTAAAGCCAAAGTATTCACGCGCAATCCCGATGTGTTTGCTTTTCAAGCCATCTGCTTTCAAGCAGGTAGTGTAGTCGATGGCACTTTTTGATCCTTTTCCGGCCCTTACCAGATAGCTAAGTAAAATTGCCGTCTCCTCCACGGTCCTGGTCATCGGTCCCGCTGTGTCCTGACTATGTGAAATGGGAATGATGCCCGATTGGCTAACCATCCCGACCGTCGGTTTCAGGCCGACGATCCCGTTGGTGTGACTGGGACAAACGATCGACCCGTCGGTTTCAGTACCTACTGCAACTGACGCCAGATTGGCTGAAACGGCCACCGCTGATCCGGAGCTGGACCCACACGGATTCCGATCCAGCACATAGGGATTATGAGTCTGCCCGCCCTGACTGCTCCACCCGCTTGATGATCGTATGGAACGGAAATTAGCCCACTCGCTAAGGTTGGTCTTGCCCAGAATAACGGCACCAGCTGATCTTAGCTGTTTGACTAGCGCCGAATCCTGTTTAGCCACATGGCCGACCATGGCCAGTGAACCGGCCGTGGTCTCCATCCGGTCACCGGTATCGATATTGCCCTTGATGAGGATGGGAATGCCGTGTAGTGGGCCACGAATCTGCCCCTTTTCTCGTTCCGTGTCTCTGGCTTCAGCGATCTTGAGGGCATCAGGATTGTGCACCAGAACCGATTTTAACAGTGGATCCAGCGTCTGGATCCGGGCCAGATAACCGCCTGTCAGCCTAACAGCGGTTGTTTCACCGGTAGACATTTTTTGCTGAAGTTGGTTAATGGTTAATTCTTCCATCCGGACCTCTTTTCCTTTCGACCGTTGACGCTCCTGAGCGGAAATCTGTCCGTCTACCCGCGATACTAATCCAACTGCACTGACCAAGGACGTCTTCAGAAATCTACGCCTCGAAACCATCGGCCTGAACCTGGCCTTTCAAATACCCTGCACCCACGCGTCGGACCGGATGTCCACGCCTGCACGTAACGTTTGAGTCGCCTGGTTGACGACAATTAGCTGGCCACCGCTA
This sequence comes from Candidatus Poribacteria bacterium, assembly GCA_030748495.1. Taxonomy (GTDB): domain Bacteria; phylum Poribacteria; class WGA-4E; order WGA-4E; family UBA9662. Next base: position 5,933 of record JASMLX010000063.1, read on the forward strand.
CCAACCTGATCGTGCCACTCCACCCGATGACCTCGGTCTATGAGGTCTCGATACAGGGAGTCGGAGGCACGACGTTCCAACCAAACCGGCTCTTCAGTCTGGCAATGGACACGGGCGACTGCCAGCGCAGCCGTGGGGGGTAGTCCGAAATCGAGCAGATTGACCACCAATTGGGCCAGTCCAGTAAGAATTCGCCTGCCGCCCGGTTTGCCGAGACTGGCGTAGGGTTGGCCCTGGCGCAGGATCAGGAGCGGCGACATGTTGTTCAAAACCCGTTTGCCAGGCGCGATACTGTTCTGCTTGCCTGCGTTGGGATCAAAACGCCACATGCCATGGTTCAGAATGATACCGGTTCCAGGTACCGTCACAAACGAACCGAAACCGTTGCCGTGTGTCTGGGTCAACGAGACCATGTTACGGTCACCATCCACCACCGATAGTTGCATGGTACAGCCATGCACAGTTGATGGTGTCGATGCCGAGGGGATTTTTCCCCTGTTCCGGATACAGGTGGCGAGTTCGATCGCGTAAGATTTGGACAATATTTTGTCCGATGGAACATCGACAAATTCCGGATCCCCGAAATGGGTCAGCCGATCTCGCCAGGCACATTTGCAGGCCTCCAGGAACAGGTGTGCGTAATCCGCCGGTGGCGAACTCTCCCCGGTTTGGCCAACTAGAGCGGGGATGTCAAACGCTTCCAGGATGTTGAGAATCTGTAACGTGGTGGCACCACCGTTACTCAGTGGAGGGGTAAAGATATCGTAGCCGCGATAGTTGGTCTGTAGCGGTTGCCGGATTTTAGCCCGATACTGTTTCAGGTCTTCAACCGCCAGGATCCCGCCTTGCGACTGGACATGCTCGGCCATCGTTGCCGCCATCGTCCCTTCATAAAAGGCCCGCGGGCCGTCATCACGCAGGGTTTTCAAGGTGTTGGCCACATCGGGCATCGGCAGTAGTTCCCCAGCTTTGGGTAGCCGACCACCAGGCATCATTAAATCACAGGTGGCAGGAAACTGACGCAGGTGTACGACATTGGTGCGAATCGAACGCGCAGTTTTCTCGATCAATCTGACGCCGGTTTCTGCCACCTCGATAGCAGGAGCGCTCACCTCGGCCCAGGATTTTGTGCCGTAATGTGTCAGAGCGGTGGCCAATCCGTCCACCGTGCCCGGCACGGAAATCGCACGGTAACCATAACGGTTGGCTTGATCTCTAACCCGCACCCCGTATTCAGCCACGTTAGGGTCATTTTTATCGATGGACGGTGTCACGTCGTACATGTCAGGCCGGGCAGCCAATGGAGCAGCGCCGTTATAATCGACTGAGACCACCTCCTGGAGTTCCGACCGATAGATCACCATGCAGCCACCATAACCTCCTAGACCGTTCCGCTCCGGTTCGACCACCATTTCCACCAACGCCGCACCAACGGCGGCATCGACAGCATTTCCACCAATCCGGAGCAGGTGCAGACCTGCTGCTGTGGTTTGTGGGTGCGAAGAGGCAACTATACCACCTGCGGCCTGAACATCCGGTAAGTTCATTTTTCTCTCCGAGTCAGATGCATCTCATCACCTGGAGGTTTATCATTGAATACTGCCAGACTATGTCACTGGCAAATCAACCATTACCTACTTTAACGCTTGGACTTTAACCTTGGATTTTGAAACCTGGTATCTGAAAATTAATTGAGTTCGGTCTGGAAGGACAAATCAGCAAGTGGAGAGGACGGAAAGACTAAAATTCACCATCCAAAAACATCGTAATTCGAGTTAACGGTGAGGGTTTGTTGCTCATTCCTTTAGCGGCAGGAATACCGGTCGGATCATCTGCTGTGTACTGCATTCTCCCCGCCATCTGAGATAAATTGAAGCGAAAACGGAAGGCCTTGCCGAGGTCGTAGTAAGTTCCAGCTCCCCAACCATGAACGCGTTGCTTAACCAGAGTTAGCATCTGGTTTTTCTCCCGCTCCCAAGCATAAGTTTCCATCCCGACATTGGTCAGTTCGATGAAGGTATTTGCACCTGCTTCTCGATAGCTGTATGGGTTATGGTTGAGGATAAAAGTTAGATCCAGACCAACTTTATCTTTCAAGGTTTTTGCCTCTTCTCTAGTATCCATTGGGAAAGATCCGCGGAAGTCGGAGTATTGAGGGCCACGAAACCAGGTATCATTGATTTTGGCTTCCCACGATAGGGTGTTGGTTAGGGCTAACCGAATATCCTGGTTAATGTCATAAGCTAACAAGAGATCGTTATTAAACTGATTTTTGAGACTAACAGCCTCATATTCACCACCCGCATCGACGTTCGCATCCAGGTCGTCTTCATTATCGATCACTGTACCATCATAGGAATCGACAAAACGAAATTTAATTTCCGCCTGAAAACCAGATCGAATTAGCGGCCTAGTTACCATGAACTTATGAATCTGCAAAGTGTCTGAGTCGACCAAATAAACATACCCTTTAGGGTCAATAGCCTTTAATCTCAAGAAGAGATCTGCCATTTTCTCTCGGTCGAGACGGATTAGAATTTTCCCTCGATACCGCCCTTTTGGACTAAACCGCTGGATTCTCTTAATCCGCGTCCGAAAAACACGATTCACCGTGCCACCATATCGGAAAGGATCAAACTGTCGTCTTGGCAATTTGGTGGCAAAATCCTTTTTGTAGACTGCCTTGTCAGCTACCAACAGTGTATCGTCAGCTAAGACGGCTAAATGAAAAGGTTGAATCATCTCACCTGGCCGATCGCCATACTGGCCAAATGAGAACAAGAACTCCCCCTCTGCACTGTATTTCACTACCCGATTCATTTTCGCATCGGCCAGATAGAAATCCCCCTTAGAATCAACTGCCATATCGCTAATTTCGACGACTTGGCTAACACCCGATTGGGTGATCTTAACTAACCAGACCTGTTTCCCGTTAGGGTCGAGTTTGCGGATCTCCACATCGTCGGAAACGTAGATGTTTTCATGTTGGTCTACACAAATATGGAACGGACGTTTCGTGCTGCCTTGTGGAACAAATAGTGCGTAGTGGCCGTCGCTATCGAGTGATGGAACTGCGTTGAGCAGCAGATCTGGATATTGTGCCAGGTAGTGTTGCCTGTAGGGAGCCGGTTCTTTTAGGATTTCTCGCAGATCGTGGATCAGAAACGTCTCGATAAAGCTCCCATCCGGTGCAAACTTATGGATACAGGGTGAGTGGTTGAAAATCTTTGGGTTTTCTGTACCTTCGATATGAACCGTTTTCCAGTCTGAGATGTAGATATTACCCTGTGGGCTAACGGTTAAATCGGTTGGCCCTATGAAGATAAAAGACCCTACTTTACTGGTAATTTGAAATAGAAACTCTCCTTCAGGTGAAAGTTTCTGGACTTTTTTGAGGGTTTGATCCAAAATTATGATCGCACCATCTGGTGCAAAGGTAAAGATCGTTTTGTCGGAGAACTCGCTCTTTTCCCGCCCTTTGCGACCAAACTGAGATACTTTCCGTAGTTCGTCAGCCTCCAGCCCAGGAATCACTGACAAAGTTAATCCCAGCAGAATAAGGGAGATGGCTAACCGCATCTTCTTATCCTGTACTCTCGCTGGTGCGCAAAAATTCGAGGCTGACGGTGTCGAGGCTGGTATTTTTAACTTGATCCAGTACGCCATTGATAAAGCGGGGTGAATCGTCAGTGCCAAACTTCTTGGCTAACTCAATGGCTTCGTTGATTGAAACAATAGGTGGAATGTCTATCAGGTATAACATTTCATAAATAGAGGCTCTGAGAATCGACAGGTCGACCAGGTGCAACCGGCGAAGTTCCCACTTTATCAAAGCTGATTCGATAGTGGTGTCGATCTGTGTTAGGTTCTCTAGCGTTCCCGTCACTAAAAGATTAGCGAATTCACGGCTCAACCCATCTGCTTTACCTAATAGGTTTTGAGTGGTGGATGCCTCAACTGTGATTTCAATTTCTGCCGGCTCTTCGCCTTCTCTTTCGTCGGTCACTTTGTTCCAGAATAGGCGTTGAAAGAGATCGATGAGTTCAACAGTAGCGTAATCTGGCTCCTGTTTATCGGCCCAGTACTGCTTTATTTCGATCATTTGATCTTGATACCGAGTTTGAGTTTGCTCCTCTGAGCGTGGGGGACCCCAGAAAAATTGGCGAAACAGATGTAGCGGAAAGTACAGATCTGAATCTTCAAAGAACGCCTGTTGCCAGTATTGAGCTTGGATTTGTCCAACGGCTTGCTCCGGGTAGACGGCCGCCTGATACAGCATTTGAAGCGCAAAAGCACGGGCTTCAGATCGCATTCGATAATTACTCACCTGTTTCGAACCGAAAGTTTATCAGGGAAACGGTAGACTGTCAATCCATTTATAGCTTGTGCAATTAGGCCGGATCTAGAAAAGATGGATAATTTTACCGGTACGTGAGGATTCGTAAATAGCAGTAAAGATCTGAACCGATTTTCGCCCCTCCTCACCATCGACTATAACAGACCGCCCCTCAGTAACGGCTCCGACCATATCTTCGATAATATTTGAGGGTAGATCGACATCAATCTCAATTTGGTTAACGGCCATATTCTCTTTACCTTCTATCAATAGTTCGATTTCACCAGACTTATCCATGGTAATTGTTCCTTTACTACCGTTAATTTGTAGTGTTGTACCGAGGCTAGGATAGCTACAGGTTGTGGTCTGGATTACTCCAAAAGCACCATTTTCAAAAGTTAAAATTCCAACCGAACAATCTTCAGTTTCAATCTGGTGGTTAAAGGTACCACACTGTCCTTGTACCGTTTTAACTGCTCCCAGAAACCATTGCAGTTGGTCGATGGAGTGAACACCTTGATTGGCTGCTGATCCCCCTTCTGTCCTCGAATGGCTTCTCCAGCCGGGTGGCCAACCACCGTCGTAGTAGGACTGCGCGCGATACCATTTCATCCGTAAATCTCCCAGAATGACGCTGCCGATTAGACCAGATGTAATCGCCATTCGCACTTGATGATCGATTTCCCGGTACCGGCGTACAAAGTCGACCGCCAGTATCAGATCCTCTCGCTTAGCCAACTCAATCAAGCGATCGCATTTTGCTAAGTCGATATCCATCGGTTTGGTTACAAATACGTGCTTGCCTGACTCGATTGCTTGCATCGCAAAATCGGCGTGAGTACCGCTAGAAGTATAAACGCCGATGGCATCAATATCATCTCGCTCTAACATCTGGTCGTATGAAGTAGTCCAGTCACAGTCCAGTTCTTTGGCAGTGGATTTCACCTTTTCTTCCTGCAAATCACAAACGCAAACTAGATTTGCACCTACTGTTTGGGCGGCTTGTTGAGCCGCTTTTCGGCCACGTCCCAAGCCTAAAATGCCAAACCTCACCTCTTTGGCCATCATAAAACTCCTTAGTTCAGTTAAATAATTGATGAAACGTACACTAAACTCAATAAGTACAAGATTATAACACGATTCTGACAATCGGTTGGTAGAGCACTCGTGAGATGAAGATCTAGTTTGTTTGAAAAACACCGATGGCGCAAAGTATAATACCTTTAAGCATGGGAGCGTAGAAATGGGTGCACTTGGCGGTTGGGAAATTCTGGTTATCTTCCTTATCGTTCTTCTAATTTTTGGCCCCAAGAAACTGCCGGAGATGGGAAGTGCTATCGGCAAGGCAATCCGCGAGTTCAAAAACGCGGGGAAAGAGATTCAACAGGACATTACCCAAGCTGTAGAAACAGTTGAAAACACAGAATCAGAGACAACAACTAAAACGAGTAGCTAGATAATGCCGGTGAATTCAGTCAATTCTATGGCTGAAATGACCTTTCTTGATCACCTGGAGGAGTTTCGCCGTCGGATTATCGTCTCCTTGGCCGTTGTTGGTTTATTCATGTTACTCAGCTTATCTTTTGGCAAACCGATTGAGAGAATCCTTCGGTTGCCTCTGGATCTCTCAACAAACGGGCTTCTGGCCAACCTGGTCGAATGGATCTTTGGTCAGGGAGCCTCCTTTATGGGGTTTCTTGCAATTGTCCTCCGTGCAAGTGCCTCTAGTATCAACGCCACTCTGATGAAACTAAGCCCCTTGAGTGGCATCACAACCTACCTTAAAGTCAGCATGACGTTTGGGGCGTTGATGGCTTCTCCTATTGTCCTTTACCAGACCTGGGCCTTCATCATGCCAGCTCTGACTGTGCGAGAAAAACGGATCGCACTTCCACTCTTTTTTATCATCCTGTTCTTTTTCCTGATGGGGGCCCTGTTTGCCTTTTTTGTGGTGGTACCAGTTGTATTTGATTTCTCAGCACGGTTGTACCCAAGTATGGTTAACAACTGGGATATCGAACAGTATTTCAACTTCATTTTGCAGATTTTGCTCGGTTTTGGCATTGCATTCGAATTGCCGATTGTAATGGCTTTTCTTACTTGGATCGGCGCTATTGATGCCAGCGGCTTTCGAGAAAAGCGAAGTTTCGCGATGGTCGGGATCTTTGTTTTATCCGCTTTTTTAACCCCTTCTGACCCCGGTTCCATGTTATTGATGGCATTACCCTTAAGCGCGCTTTACGAATTGGGAATCTTTTTTGCATACCTTCTTGAGAAGCCACCTACATATGCGTGAGATAAATCGACTAAAAATAGGAGTCTGATATATTTATGACTGATTTACACCGGCAACTTGCCCTTCTTTACGAGGTGCAACAACTAGATGTCAAAGCAATAGGCATCCATCGTCACACTCAGAGTGTTCCTCAAGAAATTAAAAAACTCGAGACTGAACTAGCAGATTTCGGTCAACGTGTCGAGGCTAAAAAAATTGAGATTCAAGAGTCTGAAAAAAAACAACGTTCCATCAGCGGCGAGTTGGAGTTGCTAACCGAGCAACGTAATAAACTGACGATGCAGATGCGTAGTGTCAAAACCAATAAAGAGTATGAAGCCCTCGACAAAGAGATTGAATTCCTAGACCAGAAAGAGATGGAATTGGAAGACACCATTCTGGAACTATTAGAGCGAGTAGACCAGCTAAATGAGGAGTTAAAAGAGGCAACGGTCGAACTTGAGCGCCAACAGACTGAGCAATTAAATCGTAAAAAAGAGTATGCGGCGGAACGAACGGAACTGACTAAAAACATGAGATCTATGGGCCAACAGCGCAAAGAAATATGCCAACATCTGGACCACAAGATCTTAAGTCAATACGAGAATTGGGTTAAGCGACGACAAGACACTTTCGTCGCACCGATGAGAGATGGGGCTTGCGGACACTGTCAAATGAAACTACCGCCACAGCTAGCAGGTGAAATCCCGAAGACTCAGGAGATTTTGCGTTGTCCAGTGTGTCGACGAGTATTATTCTTCATCTCCTGTGACTAATGGAGTTGTCTCAGGCAGATAAACACCCCTCCTGGTCACCATTTGTCCATTGATCGCTTAGCTAAAAGACAGTAGATCTATATGCGACGGAACGCTATATTTTTTCGCCGGATCTACTTGGCAGTTACCTTAATTTCCTGCGTTCTCCAACCTCTAACCTTCGCTACATCTACAACAAAATCCCCTTATACATTAAAGACAGTTGTGATTGATCCTGGACATGGTGGGAAAGATTCAGGCTGTTCCAGTCCTTGGAAAACAAAAGAAAAAAACGTTACTTTAGCCATCGGGCTTAAACTGGCTGAAGTGCTAAAAAGAAACCAGTATAAAGTTTACTTGACTCGAACTACAGATCAGTTTGTTAGCCTTCCGAAACGGGTCCAACTCGCAAATAAATATCCTCCAGACCAAACTTTGTTTATCAGCATCCACTGTAATGCTCATTCGGACCGACGAATACATGGCATAGAGAGCTATATTTTTGACCTCCTGCCAACTGACGAACACGCAGCAACATTAGCTAAACGGGAAAACGCTGAGGCTGAGGTTGATTTGATCCACTTCATTGAAAGCAGTTTGCATAAACGAGGAAGCGAGAAGTTTAGTTGGGACGCCGCTAAAACTACACAATCAATTTTAGTATCTAAACTAAACGTCAAAGACAGGAATGTGAATGCACCAGATGGAGCCGTCAAGCGAGCCCCTTTCCGGGTCTTAGCTGACACCAAAATGCCTGCTATTTTGATCGAACTCGGGTTTTTGTCTAACCGGTCTGAACACGGTCAACTGACTTCTTCCAAACGGCAACAGCAGATCGCCGAAGCCGTTGCATTAGCCGTTAAAAAGTTCGATCAGCAGACACATCCACAATAATTTTTGTGGCTCGCATTTCACCGTCGGGTTTTTTATACCTGTCCTGTTCTCCACAGCCCTGCCACCAATGTCGAGTTTCTATCAGATCAACTTCCAAAACCGAACGGTAGACTTAACAGCCATTACCACCTTCAGAGGTTTTGAGGATCAATCTCTAACCCAACTGATTCCACAGGTCGCCTTCTGTCGGCAAACTCATAGCGACGCGGTGGTTCATTTGGAGGCCATGCCCAAAACCAGACCTGCGGCAGATGCAATGATTACGAGAACACAACAGTTAGGATTAGGGGTCTACACTGCCGATTGCGTGCCGGTTTTTGTTTTCGATTCCCAAACCCCCGCTATCGGAATCGCTCACGCAGGCTGGCGTGGAACGCTGTCTCGCATTGCGGCCAAAACTGTAATGGCAATGACGGAGACATTTGGCACACAACCCAAAAATTGCCAGATCTATCTAGGGGCTTCCATTCAGAGATGTTGTTATGTGGTAAAACCGGCTTTGGCTGATCAATTCGCTTTAGCCTTCGGAGACGAGGTCAAAACGAAAGCCCACTTTCTCGATTTGTATTACGCCAACCGAGCCCAACTGGTGCGGCAAGGTGTACTGAGTAACGCGATTTCAGCCTCTCCCTATTGTACCTCTTGTCGGACAGATCTATTCTATTCCTATCGGGCTGAATCCAATGGCTTAGCGAACCAAACTGGACGGATGATCTCGGCTATTGGACTCACGGCCAGGGCTAGATTACCCTAGAAACCGAGAATTAGGGAACTTGATACCGATACTCACGACTAGAATAGGCAAGATCATGGTTGTCGTCATATCCCCACAGGGCAATGAAATAGTCGCCTGAAGCCAGCGGGGTTACCTCGTCCAAAATCACGTCATTTTGGACATCTGCCCCATCGCTAAAACTGACGTTCCCCTCACGACCGCGTCCAATACCTGAATGCCAGGTCCAGACCGCATCTGTGGGATTAGCAATAGTGTCATTGATCAGGTCGATCTTCTGATTAAAAACCGTTATTACCATGTATTTTGACCCCATTGCCCTCCATGCAAAGGAGGGAGTGGAAGATGCAGGGGTAATCTCCAGTTCGATCATCATAGTCCGGTAGAAGATCCGATTTTGCAGAACGGTATCTGAATTCCTTCGGACTAGCCCATATTCGTCTGAAACGGCTTCACTTTCAGGTGACAATCCATCCATCGAACCACAACCTGGAACTAGAGCTATGATCCACAGTAGACAAATCCAGACCTGAATAGCTGACTTAGTAGAGACTACTTCAAACTCCAGTTTCATTTTTTGGCCTCTGTTTCTCTGTGTTTGGGCCAGAAACTATAAGTTAGCATAGCGCCAAAATAGAGTCGGTTAAGGGAAATGGTCTGTGGTTGATATGTTGATACCCCCCAATAGTTAGCAACTTTCTGATAATAGGTGGCTTCTCCCCCCAATTCCAATCCGGCATAGCTTTCCAGTTTGAATTGGTGGCCGAAATAAAATCGCCCCCCCAATTCCAATCCGGCAACTGGATTGACTGCGGAGGTTTCAGTTAAGATCGATTCATCCGTCGGCCTTCTCTGATAATCGAATTGTGTGCTGGCCAATCCGACCTGCAACCCAGTATACAGGTCAAGCTGGTTTATCCACTCTAGCAGGTTATATTGGCCCAGCAACGAAAATCGAGTCAACTGAAAGCCGATGTTTGACTGCCCTGTTGCTGCCCCTAAAACGGTATTGAATTGCTGAACACCTTCCCAGTTGGCTGAACTGAGATCGACTCCAATCTGCCAATGATCGAACTTCGAGAGGTAACGGACGACAAAGCCCGGCTGCGTTTTCAAGCCGATCTTGCCGAGATCGTAAGCATAGAGTTGAGGACCTAAGCTAAAGTTCATCGAATCCAAACGCCTCTGTTGTTTTAACAGTTGATCGGTAATCTGGTCGTAGAGTAGGACGTGGATTAGCGTGTGCTGTCCCGATTGGACTTCGATCACTCTGTTATAAGTCAGGTAACCTTTCTTCTTAATCGACAGGTTGAGTTGCTGGTTGGCAGCTATGGTTAAATCCCCGGTTGGCGTTTGCCCCAGATTACGTCCATCAATCCAAACTTCAGCACCAACAGGATCGGAAATAATCGATAGTTTGGCATCGTAGTAGTGGACTAAGGCTTGTAAAAAGGCAGAGACTTTAGTCTCAACTTGGGACAGCAGATCTGCACCAAAAGGACCCTTCAGTTGATGGCTGAAGACAACTTGACCAGCCGAAAAATCGACCAGATCTAATTGAATGGCCAATAAATTATCGTCGGGCGATGGATCGATAGTAGCAATCCCAATCATACCATCAAAACCCGTTGTTCGACGAACATTCAGAAGTTGTACCTTGTCCATCTGTAAGATCTGTGTAGGCAGATCAATCTGATCCGTATCATCATAGACTTTAACTTCGGATAGTTGGTGTAGCTGATTTGAAATTGAGAGTTTAAGGGCTTGATTAGTGGCTTGTAGTTTGGGTGCTTCAGCCTCAGCCTGGAGATAGATGGAAATTTGTGCTTGTCCAGTGTTGAAACTAAACCAAGCCAAAAAGGAAAAAAGGACGATCGGCCGGATTGTCACCGGATATTTTTGGCTAAGCATATTTAATCGGGCATTACAGGCTTCAGAAAAGGAAAGGTTACGATTTTTGCTTTATTCAACGGACGTAGTTAGTTTTTGATACTGCCAAGAGGCCTCTTCTGCCAGTTTTTTCTCTCCAGCCTGCTGGTAAGCGGTGGCTAAGTTGCGGTAGATTCCCGGATTCTCAGGAGCGAGTTCGGTTGCCACCTTTAGCTGCTGAATTGCTTCTTGATACTGTTCCAGCATTAGGTATATGCTCCCCAAACTATTCCGGTAGGTTGCGTTATCTGGACTCAATTGTACAATCTGTTGATAGTATCGACCCGCTCGGCGGTAATCGCCCGTATTAAAGTAGACAAACCCGAGAGCCTCATGGGCAGCAGGGTTGGTCGGTACAAGAGCGACAAACTGTTGAAGTGCTGTTATTGCCTTTTCCCACTGCTGACGTTTGGTATAGATCCGGCCCAATTGTGACCAAGCATCAACCTGAGCTGGATATTGCTTCACCACCTGCTCCAAATGTACAACCCGTTCGTCTTCTAGATCTATCTCTTGAAACCGTTGAAGTGTCTGACGAGCTAAATCCGGTTGTCCAAGTTGACGATAAATATTACCCAGACTAAAATACGCCTTTTTATGAAACGGATCTCTACTGATTAAATCTTCAAGCTTCTGAGCAGCAGTACTTAAATCACCCATACGAACCAGTGTTATCCCCAAAATGTAGGCCGTTTGAAGATCGGTCAGATCAGATTGATTCGCCGCGGCTAGTTCAGCCTGTGCCTTTTGAAACTGTCCATTACGAAAATAAGCAATTCCTAGCCACTTACGGAGTTGGTGGATTTTAGTGGTATCGTTAGGTGAGATTGACCTGATCTGAACTACACCTAATCTGGTTTGTAAGAGATTAATTGCGGCCGGGACTTGGGCAAACACCTCAATCTGCAACTCGGCTAAAGCACAGTAAGGAGCAATATAATCTGGATCAGCTTCAATCGCTTGCTTCAGTGCGCTTTTTGCCGACAACCACTGCTCTTGCTCTTTCTGCAACATTCCAATCGAAAAGTGTGCGTTAGCCAGAGTTGAATCTTGTGCAACCGCGCGTTGAAAGGCTTTGAGGGCTTGTTGTTTCTGGTTTTTCGCTAAAAATTTTAACCCTTGCTGGTAATCGGTATTGATGACATCTTCAGCTACAGCTAAGACCAAACCTGCTAAACAAATTACCAATACCAGGGTCGCCCGAACACACAAGCGATACCGATATAACCGATATATACGCCTATACTTCCGCTTTGTCAAATTTCCAACCTGATCGTTTTAAATAACTGTAGGTCCGAGTGCGGTGTTTGCCTTCCTCCGGTACTGTGTTCTCCGCAGTAATGACAGTAATATCCTGATTCAGATACGCTGGGGTTGGAGTATCAAACAACATCCATCGAAACAGTGCTAAGAGCCACTCAACTCCATCAAAACCTTGCGCCCATTTACCTGATTTGGATATTTGATAATTGACAGTACTTTGATCAAAGGTTCATACATGCTGATTCCCCTTCAGCAACAGATAGGGACAGCCCACAGACATCTCTATGATTACTATTGTAAAGAATTGGCCTCCTGCCGTACAACCCTTTCTGTTTCACACCGCCAGTCGTCTATCCGAATATGGTAGTCGATCTGAGTAATAGTTCCGTGGTGAAGGTCAGCCATAGATCGGCGGATCCCCTCCTTGGCGTAAGGGAAAAATCCAGCGCAGAAGTCGAGATCGTACAACTAACGATCTTTCGATAAAACCAATCGGCAATGACAACTGATTCGTCTCTTCAAAGCAGACCGAGTAGCTTTGGGATACCTGCCTAACCGGTTCAACAGTGTACTGTGCCTGAAGCGGAGTCAATATCTTTAACGTGACTATTATTGTCAGAAGATGGCCAATTGGCCGGGAGCACTATGCGGTGATTAGTGCTGCTTTCGATGGAGTGGTCAAGTAACCCACTCTATTTCAAAAATAGTTGTACTAGAGTTCAAATAGTATTAAGGTTGAAACGGGATAGGTTCTTCGTATTCTTGATTCATCTTGTAGGGTAGAACCCAAACCAGATCCCCGGTTTGGTCGGTGAAGTAGAAGCGGGATTCAGAAAACTGATCAGGATTTCCATCTGCCCAGAAGGCATAAAAATCGGGGTGGGCATTCACTGGACGACGAGCATAGGTATGGTTGAAATGACTCCCTCTGGTCAGTTGTTTTTCCATTTCCCAATGTTTGCCCTGGTCCCGACTAATCCAGATGGCCATTTCGCCACCCGTTCCCCAGTATTGTGGCCCAGGTTCGGTTGGGGCAATTAGTCGCCACAGGCCGGGTGAGCCGGTATTCAACGATTTCTCTGGAGAATTGATGTATAACGATCCCATATCGTAGTTATGCGTTGAGCGGGTGACCTGGGAAAACGACCACTGGTTTCCTGTCCAGTGGGCAATGGTCCAGATTCGTGGCTCGCCAGACGGTCCCGGTTTATGATCGTTGCTAGTGACAACCAAAATCACAGGGTTTCCCTCAGCATCCAAATCGATGTCTTTCATATAGACCAGGCGGCCTTCAGCCTGGAAATCCCTCACCAGAGCAGCACAGTTCGGATCGACCATCGGCGTCTCAATTGGGTCCCCATCGGCCGTTCGCCAAGTTTGGCCCATGTCGTCTGTCTGAACAAAGTAGAGATTGGTACGGATATCAACCTTTCCGCCGGGGTGCATATTAAAAGAGGTGATGATCCGACTTCCACGTCGACGACTAGTCTGGTAGTGACCTCCCATCCCTGCTAATTTCTGATGGGGTGTCCAATCTCGCCCATCGTGACTGGTATTCCAGTAGAGTTCTCGTACACCCGTGTACTTGGTAAAGAGATGGACAAACCCTTCTCCTTCAATCCACCAGGGTTGGGGGTAAGTCATCTCTTCTTCACTGACCAACTCAAACTTATCGACGCTGTAGGGTTCCAGGCTCCGATACTTGAAGCCAGGGCGACGACGACCCCGTCCGCTGACAAACACCCATACATGTCCTGTCTCATCCAGCGCGATACTTGGATTATCGTGAGGGTCATCAACATTTTTCTTGTCGTGCACAATCGTCGGTCGAGGTACCAGGTGGTGTGAGTGATCGTAGTAGGAGGCCATCGCTAGTAGATGTCTCTGTCCCTCTTTGGCCCCGCCATAAACAAAAAAGGTTTTCCCGACCTCAGGTGCGTAGGTCGCCATCGGCACATGTTTGGCGGTATAGGTTCCCAGTCCCCCCGAGTATTTGTCGCCCTCTTCGGAGAATTGGTTCAGAGTAAACCAGATTCCCTGGTAGCCATCAGCTTTGTTAGAAGTATTCAATGGAACTGTGCTCCTTTCAGCCCATAAGGCCAAACAGAAAAATACAGAAGCGGCAAAGATAAAGCTGTTTCGACTCAGCGTGTGGAAGAACACAATGCCTTAAATCCGGGTCAAATCCACAACACGATCAGAGGAAGTAGTCTTTTGACCACTCCTCCGCAAATAACCGATTGGTAAGATATCCGCGAAAGTATCCGCTCATATTTTCGCTTTTTCGGAAGTGTTCATACCGACCGGACTGAAACGCGAAAGGGTAATGGATTCGGACAACAGTTGTGGTTCCATCGCATTTACCCCACAGACTCCTGGCAGGAAATTCTTAGATCCAACCCGCCTCGATCATCAACGTCAGTGGTGACTCCGGTTCCTCCAGCGGCAGGTAGATCCTCCGCCGCTGGCGGGAAGATTCATAGATCGCCATCAGTAACTCCAATGTAGCTAACCCTTGTTGACCGTCGGATCGATGCGGACGGTCAACATCAATGGAGGCGACCATATCCTGTACCGGACTGATTTCAGCCGGCAGATCCGGCGTGACCCAATCCCCTTTGGTCTCACTCGTCCGTAACCGGATAGCCGGGCCACCGGGGACAGCTAACTCTATCACGCCATCGGTACCATAACAGTAGATGTGATGGTAGCCGGGCGCAGAATCGTCACCCGTTTCGATCAGGCCGCGAATATTATTTTCAAACTTAAAATATCCCAGGCTAAAACTCTCCGAATAGAGATCGTATTTCATTTCTGATCCGGCCCGGTCAATCTGACCCATCACCCACTCAACCGGCAGATCACCCAATATGTATCGCATTAGATCCACGGTGTGGGTAGCGTTATCTTTCAGGTCTCCTCCACCGCAAACGGCGTGTACCCGAAATACCTCCCCGATTTTACCCTCTTTTATCAACTGTTTGGCCACCACGTAAGGCGCGTTGAACCGAAGTTGATGATCGATGGCCAGCTTAACGTCATGCTGTTGGCAAGATTCGACCATTTCTCGCGCTTGTCCCAGGTTCTCAGCCATCGGCTTTTCCGACAAAATCGCTTTGATACCGTGTTTGGCTGATTCGATAACCAGTGGTGCATGAAACTTAGGGCGTGTGCAAACACTGACAATATCCAAGTCTGCTGTCTCCAGCATTTCAATATAGTTAGTATAAGTCTGCTCGATATTGTACTGCTCACCATAGGCTTTAAGTCGATCCTCATCGATATCCGAAATGGCAATTACCTCCGTTCTCGGTTCCGCCAGATACCAAGTGGTGTGCATGTGAGAAATCCCGCCGCATCCAATAATTCCCACTTTATAAACGATTTCCATCAGTTATCATTCCTTTGCCGAAATTTTTGCTGTTGTCTATACCATCATAGCATAACATGCCTGAAACGACTACCATTTTCGCCGTATTTTTTCAAACCACTTTGCGATTGACTACCAGCAGCCAATCGGGTATAAGTCAATGTATTCCAACTTTAATCAACGTGACCATACATACAATAAATTCCTAGTCAGGGAGTAGTATCGGTGAAATCTATTATCAAACCTAAAGGACAACTTCAGTATTTCAAGTCTAAAGTCGATCACAAGCTATACCCGTATGCGATTTGCCTAACGGATACTAGCGACGATCCGGTCGAGAAACCGCTAATTGTCGAAGTTAGTCCCGGCGGTTGGGGAAATTTGCCTGCGGCTATATCCAGAACTGAGACCATGGCAACCATGGCCATGGAAGCGGGTATGTCGTGTATCGTCCTGCGGCCAACCGGTAGAGGAAACGGTTCTCTCTATCAAAACTATGGTGAAGTTGATGTACTGGAGGCCATCGATCATGTCATCCAAAACTATGCGATTGACCAGAATCGTGTTACCATTACGGGGGCGTCAATGGGTGGAGCCGCTACCTGGTATCTCATCACCCACTATCCTGACCTCTTTGCGGCGGCGGCACCGTTCTGTGGCTACTGCGACTATCAACTATGGGAAAAACCCGGCGGCTTAACCTTCCATATGCACCCTTGGGAGGAACCATCCTGGCAATCGAGATCTGCAGTCAGGATCATCGAGAATCTACAACATACGCCCATCTGGATAGTGCACGGAGAGTGGGACCGAGCCGTCGGTGGCGGCGTACCTGTTGCCCATTCTCGACAGATGACAGAAAAATTAGCCAGCCTTGGCTATCCTTACCGCTACACTGAAGTTCCTGGTACAGGACACGGTTGTCAAACCGGCGAAATATGGAAACAGACCATAATCTGGTTGCTTCAGCAGAGAAAAGAACGTCATCCCAAACAGGTGTCTTTGGCAACCTACAGTTTGCGACATAACAGATCCCACTGGGTCCGAATCGACCAACTGGAGATTTATGGCCAACGCAGCCTGGTAGAAGCCGAACTGAAAGACAATCTGTTGCGGGTACAAACTAGGAATGTTCAAACGCTTTCCTTGGGGCCCATTAGCAACCACGGACCTGCGGCATTGATGATAGATGATCAGCAAGTAGGAACAGTCAATTCAGGCGTAGAAAAGCAATTTCAGCGAGGTGTAACAGGAGAGTGGACAGAAGATGGTTTTGATCTATCCGGTCAAAAGAAGCCTCAGAATGCGGGCCCGATTGGAGATCTGTTTTTTGAGCAGTTATTACTGGTACCGGGGACTACCGGCTCGGCAGAAGAGACGTTTTTCAACAACTGGATGGCTGACAATACGGCCTCTTACTTTCGCTCTTGGAACGGTGGGGTTCACCGGGGCGGAATTGTCGGCGACAACGCCATCGACCTGACAGTCGTACCAGACTCCGATTTAAGTGAGAAGGGAGAATTATCCTCCCACTTGGCCGAGGCTAACCTTCTGCTATTGGGTACTTATCGGTCCAATGCGGTTTTAGCCCAATTTGAGGGACGATTACCGCTGATTTTTTCAGCCCGGGGGATCCAACTCGGCAGCCAGGAGTACAGTGGAGATAATGTGGCAGTTCTGGCAATTTTTCCTCATCCGAACCATCCTTATCGCTATGTCGCTGTTCACGGCGGAGTTCGTCCCGATGCCACCACCTGGGGTAGTCATCTCCACCTTCAGTTACTTCCCGACTACATCGTCTATTGCGAAGGCGAAGTGCTGGACTGGGGATTCTGGTCCAACCAGTGGGAGATCCAGCTACCCGAATCTCACCACTATTCTCAATAGATACAGTACTAGATGAAATACACCATTCCCCAATGGGCTTTTCATCCACAGTTCAATCGCTTAGACGTACGGTTTTTAGATCTCCCCACTTCACCGTCATTTTGCGGAGGGGCGAGACAGCAGAGGCCTTTTCGAGTCCATTACGCATAATATTATTGATATCGCCAGCCTCGAGCGGGGTGTTAAAAACACCAACATCGTCCAGTACACCTCTGAAGTCCCAATTGGGAGCCTTCCAGGTGGCCAACCAGATTGAACCTTGATGCGCTGCCGGCGTCGCCGCATGTGGTTTGGCATCGGCCTTTCCCACCACTTTATCTCCGACCATTTCCCCATCAACATAGAGTTGCAACTTGTTGCCATCGTAAGTTGTGGCAACAAAGCTCCACTTACCCTGTTTCCATGTACCACCACGGATGTGGGTTGCTGCCTGGTCAGCATTGACCGCTATGCTGGCATAAAAATCGGTAGGCCCAATCTGGATAGTCGGATTATGCCAATCCCGCTCAATGACACGGGTGTTGACGTTGGGCGGTGGTTCAGTCGGTTTAATCCAGAGAAGATATGTGAACCCATTTTGATAGTCATCTGTTGTCTTACTGGCGGGAATTTCTACGTGGCTTTTGCCGTCGAAGGATAACCCCTTACCCAGTTTTCCGTTCGTCCACTTCGCACCAACGATTTTCCCGTTATTCCCGTTTCTCGAACTGTCTGTGACACTCTTGCCTTGTCCTTCGTCCATCAGCCAAATCCCAACAATTGATTCGGGGTTAATTTCAGTATGACCCACGTTCAGTGCTAGTAGCACAACAAGTGTTATCATAGCCCATCGTCTGCACATTTTCCTATTCTCCTTATTGTAATAAGTCTAGCCGTGTCTCAGGTGTTGGCTGTCCCGTTATGGATACTGGATGCTACTGGCAACACAGCCAAGAAAAGTGGTGGGGGACGCCCAAGACGGGTGGTCACTATAGTTTAAATGTCGCTATACCTTTACAACCGGCGTGGGATCTGCCCGTCAAAAACTGGGGCGATTCAGAATGCGCAGGAACTGACCCTTTGATCTAACTCCTACGGCCTCAATACTATTACACCTATAATCTGGAGACCTTCAGGTTCCCCCAAGAAGTCGATAGTTTGTTTTTGGCTTCAACGGCTGCTGGAACTACCCCCTTGTTCATGACATCTTTCAATTCATCTGGTTTTAAACGACGGCTAAAAGCAAAGACTTCGTCGATGATACCCTTCTCCATGGCCCAGGTTCCAGGGGACTCGCCAGTGCCAACATAAAATACGCCCTTGGCAGGTGGAAGTTTGATCCCTTCTACCGATTCATCGACCTTCTTGGCGTTAGCGAAAATTTCGGCTTTCTTACCATCGTAAGTCATAGCATAATGATACCATTTCTTGGCATCAAACTTGAATTTTCCAATACGGTCTTTGTGTTGGCCCATGTTCCAAAAAGTAGCCATCGTAGGATGAACCATCAGTCGAAATTCGCAGCAACCGCCAACAGCTAGCTCAATAGATACTACGCCATCCCACTGGTCGTGTTCTATGCTTTTGAACCAAGCGCCAATGGTAATTTCGTTGCTAACTTTCAGTACCTCGGTTGAGAAGTCGTTGACGGCAACGTGCGAACTTCCCCCATTCATTTGAACGCCGCCACCGAAGTCCGGAGCGCCCTCCTTGGACCATTTGGCACCTTGCATCAACTCTCCCACATATTTGTTTTTAGATTGATCCTTAGCTGATTTTCCACTGCCCTCATCAAAATTCAGATAGATCATTAAATCCTTGGGAGGATTTGCCTCCGCACTGATCGCTGCAAACAGGACAAAGACGATTCCCAGCAAAATGCCTTTAGGATATAGACATCGTGACATCATAAAGCTCCTTCCTCTTGTTTAGAGTGAAAAATTGGTTGTGAGGCGTCTACTCTAACACAACCTAACTGCTGTATCCAACCCTGTTTTGATTTAAACCATCTCTGATGATAGAATGTGCGCATGTGCATTTCGGTTTTAGTTGAGTTCTACTCATTATTACTAATGAAAAAAGGCTTCAAGAAAAGACTGCGACCAATACCATTCACAAGCAAGTACAAGGGGATGTACCCCCAAGGCATATTCATCTTTTTTTTCTGTCTCTGGGCTTACGCTGATTTCGCACAACAGTTTGTCGATTCAACCCGGGACGCCAACATCGACTTCATCCATATTTCAGGTCGAAGCCAACAAAAGTATTTCATTGAAACAATGGGTTCTGGTTCGGTTTTCTTTGACTATAATAACGACGATTTTCAAGACCTTTACATCGTCAATATTGGTTCTGTACCGGATGCCCTTGAAGTAAATACGGAAGTTATAGTTCAAAGATCAGCGACTAATGCTCTGTATCGAAATAATGGGGATGGTACCTTCACCGATGTGACAGAGAGGGCTGGTGTCGGCAATACCGGTTATGGAATGGGAACTGCCGCCGCCGACTATGATAATGATGGCGACCAGGACTTATACGTGGTAAATTACGGCCCCAATGTCTTGTATGTTAATAACGGTGACGGCACCTTTACAAACCAAAGTGATCAGGCAGGGGTCGATAACGACCGGTGGGGAATCGCCTGTACTTTTTTGGACTTCGACCTGGATGGGGATCTGGATCTATATGTGGTCAACTATTTAGCATATAATTTCTCGATGCCACCCCTGATGCGGGAAGGATTGGTTGGTTATTCCTCGCCACATCTATTTTCAGGAACCAGGGATGTACTCTACCAAAATAATAGCGATGGTACCTTCACCGATGTTACCAATTCAGCAGGTGTCTCCAACCCCGAAGAAGGCAAAGGGATGGGAGTTGTCGCAGGTGACTTCGATAACGATGGTTGGCCTGATGTCTATGTCACCAACGATACCTGTCGCAATTTCCTCTACCACAATAATGGAAACGGAACCTTTACTGATCTGTCTATCTCTGCTGGATGCGCATTTGATGAAAACGGTCTGGTCAAGGGGTCTATGGGTTGCGACTTCGGTGACTATAACAACGATGGATGGTTGGATATTTTTGTCGTCTGTACCGAATTCAATACCCTGTATCGCAACAATGGTGACGGTACATTTGCTAACGAAACCACAGTGGCCAATTTAGCTGAGCCGACACAGTTACTGGTAGGATACAGCCCAGCCTTTCTGGATTATGACAACGATATGGATCTGGATATATTCGTCACCAATGGTCACTTCCAAGATATTATTGAATCGCTGAATGCTGCATATACCTATGCGCAACAGGACCAACTTTACCGGAACAACGGGGACGAAACCTTCTCGGATATTTCCTTTTCCGCCGGTGACTATTTTCAACAAAGACATGTGGGACGAGGGCTCAGCCTGGCAGACTACGATAACGATGGAGACACGGATCTTTTTATTGTCAACTCTAACCAGCCATCTATTCTACTGGAAAACCGGTTTGAGCATCGAAACAACTGGTTACGGATTAAGCTGGTTGGAACTCAAAGCAATCGTGATGGGATTCATGCACGTGTCCGACTGCTCATTGGTAATCAGCAGCAAATTGGTGAGGTCAAGAGCGGATCTGGTTATGCCTCCGGTAGCGACAAACGAATCTTGTTCGGCCTGGGCCAACATCAAAAAGTCGATCAGGTTGAGATTCGATGGCCTAACCGCTTAACGCAGAAATTAAGCAATGTTGTTGCTAACCAGACCATAACCATCGTGGAGACGACTGGTGGAGAAAATTTTGATGCAAGAGTTCAAAAAGATTAAATTGGTCGTCAGTACTTGGAGATCTGCGGCTTGGGTCACAAAGTTGATATCAGTTCTATTGACGATGTTATGCATCTCCCTGCTGAGCTACAGTCGTCTAGAGGCTGAGACTGGAGATTTAAAGTTGCTTCTCAGAAAACTCAGTAGCCGGGATCCTGGCCAAAAAAGACAAGCCATTCGAGCCCTAGGAAAATTGAAAGATCCAGAGGGAATACAACCTCTGGCTGATTTACTCCATAATCCCGCTGAAAAAACCTCTATACGTCGTCAGATTATCATCGTTCTGGGTCAAATCAACCACGCCTCATCGGTCACCGTTCTGGTTAGCTCTCTCGACGATAAAAATGCGAATATCCGCAATTTGGCGGTAAAGACGCTGGGAGAGATACAGAGGCCAGCGGCAATAGAGCCGCTCCTGTTAAGACTAAAAGATTCGGATTGGCATACTCGCCGACAAACTGTTGAGAGTCTGAGCCAATTTGCAAACGAGACCTCTAACGCAGAAACTATTTTCTCAGCCTTGATTTTGATGCTTAAAGATTCGAGCATAGAGGTCCGTCGTCAAACCGTGATGGCCACACGTCGGTTTCAAAATAGAAAAATGGCCTTAGCACTTGTTCAATTGATCGCTCAAGAGGACAACGACCAGGTGAAAGCCTTGATTTGTGAAACACTGGGACAGACTCAAAATCTGGATAGCGAGACAACACCTATTATCGTTCGAGCCCTGATTTCCTGTTTATATCAGGCCGCAAAGCCTGTTCGTTCTCAAGCGGTTAAAGCGTTGGGTCTAATTCGACCCCCCAATGCCGTTCTACCTCTCATCAACGTTGTAAAAGATGCCGGTGAAGAAGTAAATATCAGGGGAATGGCGGCCGTTGCACTCGGACAGATTGGTGATCTACAAGCCGTCCCCTATCTCATATCTCTGCTTGATCACCCGGATCCGATCATCTGTTCGAATGTGGCCAGAGCACTTGGGCAAATCGGTGATCGGTCTGCTGTCAAGCCAATGATAACAACCCTGAAGCAGATGCAAACAAGGAAACCTTTGCAGGAACTGGTGGTATCAATTCTGATTGAGGGGTTGGGAAAAATGGGAGAAGAAGCAGTATCGCCTCTACTTGAACTTCTCAATAAGAGCTGTCTGCCAGACCCGGTTCCGTCACAAATTGTGAATATTCTGGGACAAATTGGCGATCGACGTGCAGTAAAGTCGTTGATCCAGCGACTGGACGATGCGTCCGGTCAAATGCGTTATGAAGCCGCTCTAGCATTGCGATCTATCGGCGATCCAGTGGCCATTCCACCCTTAGTTGATCAGCTGGAGGATGTTCAACCCGATGTTGTCTTTGCTGTCGCTTTGGCACTGGCCAGATTGGGCGATTCGCATGCGCACCCTCCCCTAGTCTCTGTTTTGAAGACAGGTCGTGCTGAGCAGAGGAAGCAAGCCGCTAAAGCTTTGGGAGCATTAGGCGATCGGCAGGCCACCCTGAAT
This sequence comes from Candidatus Poribacteria bacterium, assembly GCA_030748495.1. GTDB lineage: Bacteria > Poribacteria > WGA-4E > WGA-4E > UBA9662. The sequence goes on from JASMLX010000063.1 coordinate 28,667, forward strand.
CTGGTGGCAGCCCTGAACGATAATGATCAGGCTGTTCGCCAACTGGCAGCGACTTCACTGGGGCAGATCGGGGATGCACGGGCAAAGACGGCCTTATTCTTAGCCTTGAATGATCAATCCCCAAGTGTTCGCTTGCAATCGGCTTTAGCTTTAGCCCAAATGGGAGATTCGCGCATGATAGATCCCCTATTAGTAGCCTTGCGAGATTCGGACGCTCGTGTTCGAATGCTGGCCACTAATGCACTGGGTCGCTTTAGCAATGAAAAGAGCGTCATCAAAGCCCTGCAGAAATCCTTGCGGGATGTCGATTGGAAAGTCAGGGGGGTAGCCGCTTTTACGCTCGGTCAGATTGCGGATGTGGAGACAATCGTGTCGCTGGAGGCATCGGAGCTAAAGGAAACCAATCCGCATGTTCAAAACACGATCATGTCCAGTCTAAGTCATACAAAGGCGAGAAATTTTCAGCTTCTCGGTTTAACCGGACAGGAAGGGTTGATATTGGCAGAAGAAGCCTGTGCATTACAACCCGATAACGCTCTTTTTCAGGCTACACTGGGTTGGATACTTTATCGACAAAAAAGGTATCCTCAAGCAATCGAAACATTAGAGAAGGCGACTAATTTAGAATCAGATCTAGCCGTTGCTTATTATTATCTGGGCTTGTCCTGTCTTGGATTAAACCACACTGTACTGGGGTTAAACAACCTGAAAACAGCTTTCCGCCTGGACCGAGCCTATCTACAGAGAGCAAAAACGGAGCCACTGACGCAGGGAATCCGAGGTCAGCTCAATCTCTCTGCAACAGAAGCAGTGCAAGGAGATTAAAAGATGAATTACGAATTGCTAATTAAAGGTGCAACACTTATCGACCCTGCACAAGGGATTCACGCTTTAAAGGATGTGGCATTTGCAAACGGTATGGTGGTCGAAGTCGGCGACAACCTGCCGAAAACCGAGGCACACGAAGTGATAGATGCCAGTGGATATCTTGTTACGCCTGGCATGATAGATCTGCATGTTCACGTGTTTTATGGGGTTAGTCATTTCGGAGTCCAACCGGATCCAACCTGTCTTGCCAAGGGAGCAACAACCGTGGTGGACGCTGGATCCACCGGCGCCGATACATTTGTCGGTTTCCGCAAGTACATCATCAATGTTAGTCAGACCAGAATCCTAGCCCAGCTTAACATCTCTTCTCAGGGAATGTTGACCTCAGAAATTGGTGAGTTTGAAATCCCGGAGTACGCCAATGTCAGTAAAGCCTGTCAGATTATCGAACAGCATCGCGATCTGATTTTAGGTGTCAAGGTGCGCTTAACTCGAAATAGCATTGTTAGTCAGAGATCGGGGATGTTACCCCTGCACCGGGCACGCGAGGCTGCAGATGCGGCTGGATTACCCATCATGGTTCATCCACAGGATGCTTGGTGTGATTCAATTGATGACATTCTGAAAGTAATGGGGAAGGGTGATATTTTAACCCACTGTTTTCACGGTCGGGAGTGTGGCATCTTAGATCAGTGCGGTTGGGTTCGCCCCTCGGTGCATCAGGCAGTTGAGCGGGGTGTCATTTTTGATGTTGGACATGGTGCAGGATCATTCTCTTGGGAGGTGGTCGAAAGTGCCATCTCGCAGGGAGTGGAGCCGCAAACCATCTCATCCGATTTACACGTTTACAACGTCGAGGGACCAGTGTATGACCTGGCCACCGTTGTAACTAAGTTTCTGCATCTTGGAATGTCGATTGACACGGCTGTCGCTAAAGTGACGTCTGTGCCGGCACAAGTTATATCGATGCCTGATAAAATCGGAACCTTACGAGTTGGTGCTTGGGGAGATGCCGTCATTTTCGAACATCGATCGGGACAGTATCGACTGGTAGATTCGCAAGGACAGGTCCGGACTGGTCGACAGAAATTGATACCCATTACCGTTATTAAAAACGGACAGGTTTATCGTCAACATGTCGGATCTGTTGACTAAGTATCTCGCTCTATCCAAGAGGCATCTACTACCCGTTACCATAGAATTTTTAAGGCTGGGCTGATTGATAGGATACCCTACCCACTGCTGATGGGTTAGCTGAGATCTATAACGGCATCGAAGCGGCCAACACCTTTCTTGCCATCAGTCCTAATGTCAGTAACCTATGAAATTCAAGAAACTGACCGTTGCCTCTGGAAGTAAGATCACCAAACCTATATATCCCCTCATGGTGACAAAGAAATATTTGGCGCCGGTAATTTACACCACCAAAATACGGGTGAATGACAGAGGAAATACACACCCACTGGCTACGTGGAACAGCTTTGGCAGTGGCCGAGGGCAAAAATGAAAATGATACTCAGATTTAGAGAAGAACAATAGATGGAGCTCAATCTTTATCTGGCTGACGTGGAGCCTAAAGCATTGCAACATTAGCAAGCAACAATTTTAGCCCTAGCCCAAAAACAGGGCCTTCAGCTAGAACAAACTCTCGGCCCAATAGCTGATTTTAAGCAGCTCCCATAGCAGTTAAGTCTGGTCGAGGATGAACTTGGTTGTCAACCGGACTACCAGCTAAAACTTCAGTTTCCGACCCCCTTTTTATCCACTCTCTCTTGAGGGCTATCAAAATTACCAATCTTTGTTAACCGCCAGCCAGAAGAAATGTTAGGATTAAAGAATCAGATCGCAACAGATCAAAGATCGATCCGAGTCAGATTTCAACGGTTAACAGCCGTTAGTGTGGGTATTTTTCGACAAATGTTGCCAACCCTGTTTTCTCCAACCAACAGAGGAAGACCAGCCCAGCTAAGTTGTAGCCACCAACGGCGGATGAGATTGATATTTTGAAGGGAATATCCAACTCAGTACCACATGGCCCTAGCTGATGCGGTCAGCCAGTCTACCGTTGGCCGTACTATACAACCAGTTGAAAATAGGTTGATCCAATGTCGACAGTTCCGACGGCCGAGTAACAGAGAGTTGCTTGCAAGCCAAACCAACATCCAAGAGGTGATAGTAGATGCCAGCGAGCAAGCGATGAAACGAGCTAAAAAAACAGACACCGCCAGCCCAACTAATCATCTCCGACCGAAGGTCGGCTACCGCTTTCAGTCGAGGATCCAAACCGAATTTTCAGTTATTTCAGGATGGCCAAACGGCAATCAGCCGGCAGATTAGTTGTCTAGCCGATTCTGGCCATCAAGGTGGGGCTAATTTTCATGCCAAGAGCCGGTGGCCAAAGAAGAAACCTAAACACCACCCCTTAAGCCGAGCAGAGAAAATGACCCCTCAGCATTTAGGCGGAGGGCGGATTCAGATTGAGCCTGTGATTAACAAACTAAAGGTCTGTGCTATTCGGTGCCGGCGTTATGGAGACCGACGACGAGGTTTGTGACTCGGTTTTAATTTGATGGCTGCCATCTACAATCTGGAACTCAAACTCAAATCTTGACTTATGCAACAGGTCTATTAGACTATTAAGTTCTGACCCTAAGTTGGAGAATCCTGCTAAAGTAAACAAGAAAAGTGATGTTTTTTTTGCGAAAATAATCTTGAACAATACAAAATATTTGCCTGAGTTGCAATCCCATTTGAGTAGTAAGGTCACTAAAACTATCAGATTTGAAGAGAATGAAAGGGCTACCAGAAAAATAAACTTTCCATTGCTAGGAGTTGATAGTAGTAGCAAGACTATCATGCTAGATACAAATACTATTGCAGATTAATAGTGATGAGTCGTTGAAACGATCTGGCCCTATCGAATATAGGTTTTTTCTCAATTTCTACAATTGCGCTTTACAAAAATAGAAATACTGCATATATTGGAGGGGAATGATTTCTGTTTATCCTTGAGCAATTCTGTAACTGTCAATCATTTTTAAAATTGGTGATATTAATAGGAAAATCAAAATGAAACATATTGGATTATTGGTTCTGTTACTTTTTTTAACTTCTAGTTCCATTTTCTCTGACAATAAAGTGTTGAATTTGGATGGGGATGGAGACTATGTCCAAATACCTTCTAGTGTTTGGTTCAACGGTGATTTGACAGTTGAAGCTTGGGTTTATGTCAAAGAATACAGACCTTGGTCTCGGTTGATTGACTTTGGAAATGGGGCTAAGCAAGATAATGTGTTGCTAGCTTTAAGCAGAGAAGAGACAGGAATTCCATCCTTCCACATATCGGGGAAAAAAAGTGGTGGCTTGGAGAGTCCGACCGCTCTGCAATTGAATACCTGGACTCATATTGCCTTTACTCTGAAAGGAAACACTTCTTTGGGAACTAAAGCGCCACCGATGGCATGTTCTCTCTTAATCAATGGGCACCTTGTGAGCGAAGGGCATATTTCGGCTCGACCTCGGGATATTGAACGTCAGAAGAATTTCATTGGTCGTAGTAACTGGAGAAATGAAGGAAATGAAGACGCAAAAGCAATGTTTGACGAAATTAGGATTTGGAATCTAGCCAGATCTGCCACCGAAATCCAACAAGCCATGGGTAGTTCATTGTCTGGTAACGAAAAAGGATTAGTAGGATACTGGAATTTTGACGATGGAACGGCTGATGATTTGTCCCCCAATAGTCATGATGGGGACTTGAAAGGAGGAGCCGAAGTTATTATTCCTCCACCTTCACTGGTTATGGCCAATAAAATTATTGATCTAGGGCAAACATTTGATTTTGATATTTTTATTCAACATGTCCCCAAAGGGGAAAATATGACTCTCGATTTGACTTATAACCCTCTGCTATTGAGAGTAGAAGCAGTAAAAGAGAGTAATGCAATTACATCTAGGCAGAAAATAAAAATTGATCACGAAAAAGGCGTTATCAGTTTGTCCCATCTATCCCATGGCAAAGTTGACAACCGATTTCAGACCAAATTAGCAACTGTTACTTTTCAATCGTTAAAGTCTGGTCAAAGTCAATTACAAATTGATCGACTTCAACTAATCGACGCTGACGGAAAGCATAAGTCGATTGACGTTTCTGAAGCAACGATTAAGTCTTTTCCACAGGCTAACTTAATGCAATCCTTCCAGAAACCAGAACTAAGAAACATTTTTGCTACCAAAGGTAAGAAAAAGAAAGCTAGAAATAAGAAAGAGACGGTCAAAAAAGAACAGCTAATCCAAACGAGCCAAACAGATCACAATCTAACAGCTGCTAATATTTTCCCTGCTGATCGGGTTTTAGATATTCAAATTGTGATTGACCAAGATGATTGGGATACCATACGGCACCAATCACGAAATGCTCAAACTGCATTATCTGAACAACGGAAGTATTCCCCCACCAATCGTCCTTACACCTATACTCAAGCTAGTTTTTCTATTGACGGAGTGGTATTTCCTAATGTTGGCATCCGAAAGAAAGGCTTTCTTGGCTCTTCACGAAATTCCGATCGACCATCGCTTAAAATCAAGCTCAATCATATAGATGAAACAGGTCAAATTGATGGATTAACTAACCTGACTTTTAATAATAATCAACAAGATGTTAGCCTAGTCAGCCAATTCTTGGCTTATAGACTATTTAATGCCGCTGGTACCCCTGCACCTCGATGTGCTTATGCCAAAGTGACAGTTAACGGTCAAAATTTAGGAATTTATACACATGTAGAAAGAATACATCGACCTTTACTAAAACGCGGATTTGGCAACTCAAACGGTGTTTTGTATGAAGGAACACTGGTTGATTTTTTACCCGACTGGTCTGGTAGTTTTGAACACAAATTTGGTTCTGATAAAAAAGGGAGAAAACTAATTCATCAATTGATCGATGTCCTACACCAGCCGAGTGAAAATATCGAGACGGAGATAGGTAGAATAATTGATTTAGATTCCTTCTATTCTTTCTGGGCTATGGAAGGGCTACTAGGCTTTTGGGACGGTTATTCGGGTAACCGTAATAATTTCTTTATTTATCTCAATCCAGATACTGAAAAATTCCATTTTATTCCTTGGGGGGCAGATAGCCTGTTTGAAAAATACAGCCGAATTAAGGAAGGTGAAAATGCCCCCATTTCAGTAAAAAAACAGGGCGTCATAACGCATCACCTGTATCAATCAAAAGCAGGAAAAAAAGGCTATGAACAAGCATTAAGGAAAATTTTGGACAAATACTGGGATAAGAAAGATTTATTAAAAGAGACAGAAAGAATAGAGACTTTAATCAAGCCATATCTGACTCAAGAAACAGTTGACGAGCTTATAAAAGAAGAAACCAAAGAATTGATTAGTTGGTTAAAAGGAGTTTCAGATCAGGAACGTGAGGAAGCCCTAAATAGTGAAAAAATTAGGCGTCTCTCCTCAGAATTGGGTGTTGATCATCTGGTAATGATAAAGACGATTGTCAAAGGTATAGAAAATGACGAAAAGACCAAAGATGGTGAAAAAAGTGCAGATAGGAGAATACAATCAGCTCATAGATTTGTTCAATCATTAGAAAAGCGAAGAGAGTTTATCCGGGATCGTCAGGATGAAATCATGGCAGAGATTGCTGATGGAATGCCAGAATGGAATGAGGATTTGGTAGATCCCTCTTGGTGGATTCAACCGCTTGATAAAAGATCATTTTGGACGGCGATCGCCAATGGCAATATCAAATCAGTCAAAATACACCTAAACCAAATCGATATTAACGATCAGAGTACAGTTTTCTTCGGCCTGACTCCACTATCGATCGCTGCTGCCACCGGAAAATCCAAAATGGTTAAATTTTTACTTAAACAAGGAGTCGATATCAACGCCAGAAATAAAGATGGTGGAACGGCTTTGCACGGTGCAGTTTTTTTAGGTCGATCTAAGTCGGTTCAACTTTTGCTTGAGCATGGAATTGACATCAAAGCTCAATCGCACAATGGTATTAAAGCATCAGACTTGCTTTCAACGCGTATTGATACCATTGATATTATTAATCAATCTTTGCAACTTGGGTTGAATCGATCAGAAATTGAGGAAGGTAGGGTTCAGGTGGCTCAATTGTTAGAATAACAGATTATAAAACTAGTTTTGATTTGTAAGTAAATAGCGTGAATTTTTATCCG
>JASMLX010000064.1 GCA_030748495.1 Candidatus Poribacteria bacterium
GCTAAGTCTTGATAATCTTGCAATCAAACCATAAAAAGGTCGTCATTTCAACAAGTTGCACTTTCCTTATCCATAATTGACGTTACATACTGTTTAAAATGGTGAAGATGTAGATGAGAAACCAGGTCAAGCCTACGATTGGTATTACCTGAATTCGGATTATGGACCTCTGCATGAAGTCTCTAGCTGATTTTACTTCGCTTTTTCCGGGTTATGGCCGTATGCATTGTTTTCAGTCTCGGTCCTGGTGGAAGCCCTTACCGCGTTTGTGGCACTATCGTGTTCAGGGAACCAATTGTGATGTATCTCACACTTCTCCTCCGGCGCGCCACGAATTACCACTGGTGTCATTGGAGCCCGGAATGTATTGTTATAGATCTCGATTGACGTTCCCGCAATATCAGTACCGTCTTTGCGGTCACGCCCACCGTGCATGTCGAAACAGTGGCTAAGCGAAACACCGAGTTCGACATTGTGCCGGGCCACATACCCACACCCTGATCGGCCGCTACCAGCGATTGAATGACGGTTCCAGTTGAAAAGATTATACTCGATGATCGAGGAGGCGGCATCGTGACACACACCGTAGCCCAAGCCGTTGTATTGGCAATGATGAATCAAGTTATGGTGAATACGATGCCCTCTGCTCTTTTTCAGGTTGATACCTGCATGGGCGAAGGCCGAAATCTCACAGTTATCCACCACTAGACCTGGATTCTCGGTGTCGATACCGTTGGAAGTTGGAAAGCGGTAGTAGTAGTCATGCCGGGCGCCGTCCGGCCCGAAGGCCCGCTGATGATGGTCCAGATAACGCTTGGAGTTGGGACCTCTAATACGCAGACCAGTAATACGCGCGTTGGATCCCGTAGCTCGGATCATGACCGGGGTCTTCAATGCATCACTGGTCAGCATCGCCCCCTTGGATCCTTTGTGTCCACGGTTGCCGGCCAAAGTAACGCCTTCACCCAGGTCAAGTGTCACTTGCTCGATGTAGATACGGGCGGTCAGATCAATCTCTGTTTCTCCGGGGATAAAAATGACCTGTCCCACCGCCGCTTTTGACAACGCATCAAGCAGGGAATCCAGGTTTTGCACCATGTAGTCCCCCTCAGTGGTATTGTCCGCGTAGCCATTCCCTCCGCCGATCGGTCCGTGCTGGTCAGGTCTCGCGCCGTACACCTCGTCACCAATCTTAACGGCTGTATTGTCAACTGGGTCAGAAATACTGTCTCTACTGTATAATTTTGCCATCTTTTCACCCAATAAGTAGTCTGTTTCCCAAGTTCCATAGAAGCTATAAGGGCCTTCCATGACCGTATTCTCCCCAATTTACAGAATTACCCGGCTCCCTATCTTTATCGTTTCGTGGTGAAGTTCAACTATGATGGACCACCAAATGGTCTATCTGAACAACAATTATAGAGAGAAGAATTCAGTTCTTAAGTTGAACCTGATCAGAGTGACCATAAACGCTTCTGGAGACAATTATGATTTGTAGCTTAGATACATATCAAACAAAAAATAGGGAAGATTATGGTTTTTTCGGTACTATAGTGTATCAGTGGTTGGGTAGTCTTTGGGGCAAAGCGGATGTGATTGTCGGAGTTACGGTGATTTATATGATAGATGTCGGTATTGAGAAAGGCAAATAAAAGCATCAGGAGATGAATCTCTTCACCCACACGAAGGATTGAGAAGTCATCCATTGGCTAGCACTACTTTCCCCTTCATAGATGATTGAAATCGGGAATAAATCCAACCCTTGAAGGCAAAGGTATCCCGCCCGTCTGCACTGGGGGAATATGGGAGAACAGCGGTATGAAGAAAGAGGGCATTTCTTGGCCCTACAATATTCTGTACAGGGCGAAGCAAGTGGAATTGGCCGGAAATCTCTCCCTGCTACACTGCTTATTGCAAAGAAGGCAAATCCACACAGCAATGCAGGAATTGACATACCTAGCCGCAAAAGGCTAAAACATGAACTAAAGCATGAAAATGAGAAAGGTAGGAGGGAGATTACTTAAGCAATTCGTCGATCAATGACACGCCTGATAGCGTCGTAATCGGGGTCTAATTCGATCGGTGAATTGGCATGCTTGGACTCGATTTCGGCCAATGTATTTTCGTGGTAGCCGATCTTAAACGCAGGAAATTTCAACCCGGTTGCTGTTGAGATCACGATTACCTGGTCATTCCGTTGAATCTCTTTTCGTTTGACCAGTTTAAGAAGCGCAGCTAGCGCGACTCCCGTATGCGGACAGTTGAATAATCCCGTTTGGTCAGCCTGGGCGACAACTTCAGCCAGTTCGGCTTCAGTTGCCTGCTCGACAATTCCGTCAAACTGCTTCAAGGTTTTAATCGCTTTCCAGACTGAGACTGGATTACCAATCTGGATAGCGCTGGCCAAAGTAGTCTGTGCTTTCAGGATTTCAAAGGTCTCAAAATTGTTCCGGTAACTGGAATAAAGTGGGTTAGCCCGTTCGGCTTGTGCACAAACGATACGGGGTAATTTCTCGATCAATCCCAAGTCTCTCATCATTAGAAAGCCAAGTCCCAAGGCTGTTACGTTGCCTAGGTTGCCACCGGGAATAATCACCCAGTCCGGTACTGCCCAATCGAACTGCTGCACCAGTTCAATGCTAACGGTTTTTTGTCCCTCTATTCTCAGTGAGTTCATGGAGTTAGCCAGATAAAACCCTTCTGTTTGCGCTAACTGCTGAATAATCGTCATGCAACCGTCGAAATCGGTATTCAAGGCCAGCGTCAGCGCTCCGTTAGCGATGGGTTGAATCAGCTGAGTGGTGGAGACTTTGGCTTTGGGTAACAGGATGATCGCTGGAATACCAGCTGCTGCCGCATAAGCGGAGAGTGCGGCTGAAGTATCACCTGTGGAGGCACAGATAACAGCTTGGATAGGTTGTCCTTCCGACAGCATTTGGTTGACCATCGACACCAATACCGTCATGCCCAAATCCTTGAAAGAACCGGTATGGCTGTTACCGCACTGTTTAATCCACAGATCTGACAGGCCGATCTCATGCCCAAAACGTTCTGCCCAGAAAAGGTTGGTTCCACCTTCGTACATGGAGATCACATTCTCATCTTCGACATTGGGGCAGACCAGCTCCTTCTTTCCCCAGACTCCACTGCCGTACGGAAAGATTGTGCGCATATAGCGTTGTTCAAAAAGTTCGATCCACGATTTAGCATGACGTTTTCTGAGTTGGTCCACATCATGTACGACCTGCAATAATCCTCCACACTGCTCACATCGGTAAATGATTTGATTGAGAGAATACGCTTGGTTGCATCCTGAAGCACATTGAAATTGAGCTTTTAATTGCATAAATTGGACTCCATTCAGTGGACTGGTCTAATCTAACCACTCTAAGCTAGAAGTTAGAGTCGTAAATTGTAGTGTGAGTAACCACTAAATAGTGAATTCTTCATTCTAAATTCTTTATTCGTTATCTACTCGCGTTTTCAAATTGATCGCTTGGCCCAGACGGGAGGACTCCATACCTGCTAACATAATTTCCGTCACATGGCGAGCGGCCTGCGCATTAGAAAGTGGCGGTTGGGTACCCGCTCGAATGTGATCGGCAAAATGCTGGTGCATGTTACCCGGATTGGCATCTTCACAATTTACCGGCTGAACGTCAACAGGCGCGTGTTCTCTGGTATAGGAGGTTGGTGTATGCAGACTGACTGCGGCTCCATCTCGCCCCGGAATGGTGAACTTTCCTGCTGTTCCGTGGATACTACCTTCTCCCGTACGGGCAGGATCACACCAACTAGTTTCTGCCGTAATGATGGCTCCAGACTCGGTTTGCAAAACCAGGGTAGCGACATCCTCCAAATCTGTGGGTTTGTCAAATGTTGTAACGAAGCCAGTTACTTTAGCAAACGATCCTAAAATGGCTACCAAATGAGAGATCGCATAAACCCCCATGTCAAATAGTGCACCGACACTAGCACGTTTAGCGTCAAAGAACCACAGGTCATCATCGGTTTCGCCGAAGAGATCGCGAATCTCAGCATAGTAAATCTCTGGGCCTCCGTGGCTGGTTCTATAGCGCGCGCCTGATACTCTACCGATTGCGCCTTCTGTAATCATCTGGCGAATTTTGTAGACTTGACTGCTAAAATGAGGTAGGCACATCACCGTATGGTTGCTCTTTTCAACAGCTTCCACGAAATCGTTTGCCTCGTTCATATCACCACACAGCGGCTTTTGCATCAACACATGCTTACCAGTTTCAATGGCCTTAATTCCCCAGGAAACGTGGTGTGGATGAGGTGTTCCTACAACAATAGCATCGACCGAGTCGTCAGAAATAACCGCCTCATAATTCTGCGTCCAATTGGGAATCCCAAATGCTTCACACTGTTGTTTCAGCCGAGACTCTTTACGACCACTAATCAGAACTACTTCAAAGTTGTCGTTTTGGTCCAGATCGGGCAGATGCAAGCGACGGACAATGCCGCCCGCGCCTATTACGCCGACTTTAATTTTACTCATTAACTTTTTCCTCCAGTGAGACTAAGGTGTTTTCTCAATCCCACTTATCCATGCCGAGCAGTTTCCGACCAAGTGGTGTTAGTTCAGCAGTTTTTCCGTGATAATGTTCTTTTTCTTTGGTATTTCTGCCCAGGCCCGTCAAGCGTTCTTGCCACCAGTTGACTCGACTTCGGCAGGCCTCTTCGTTGCTGTCGTTAGCCGGATTCATAGTAATGTACTGCACAATCCGCGGCCGGTCTGCGGTGTTTAAACTGGCAAAATGCGGTAAGGTCGTTCGCCAGATGATTAGATCCCCTGCATTAGCAGGTACTCTAATCGAACCGAGGGCATGTAGATCTTGTCGGCGAGGGTCTTCACCTTCCGGTAATTGATCGAACCAGTCTTCAAAGATGTTATGAAATCCCGGCACACACTGAAAAGCCCCCTGGTTTTCAGCCGTGTCAGTCAGGTATAAAACCCCTTGAACACCAAACCGAACAGGTCGGTTATTCACATTAGTATCCCAATGCATATCGAACTGCTTAGCATTAGGATCACGGGTTGGCGGATTCATGCTGCCACGGTCGAAGCTAACCCACAGCTTTTCCGTGTCCCAAATCTGGCTAAAGGCTTGATGCACCCGAGGCGATTGCCGATTATCCCAGAAGGCCTGATGTTGGTAAATCTCAACCATAATACTCCGTCGCGGCGGATCTGGATACCATGTATCCGGATCATCATGGTCCATCTCCAGAAAGTCCCAAATAGCTTGTGCCGCTCGAGTTGCACAAGCCGGTGAAACGACTTTCTTGGCAATCACATACCCGTTTTCTTCCCAAAATTGCAGATCCGCTTCGCTTAATACGGGCGATTGAAGGTCATTCAATGCAGACATTGTTGTACTCCATCTCAAAGATTATACGGTAGATACTGCCACCGTAATATTGGGAAAAGAATAAAATATTGTCTGTCTAAAGTCAATAGCTTTTCTGCCCCAGTCGGAATGAACAATTAGAATCGTTCAATTCCCTGTCTTGAAAGCCAAGACGAATAGTCTCGGGGTAATAGATCTAAATCGCCTAACTCCTCGTTTGAATGTCGGTCAGCACGCCAGCGCAGGAGCGGATGTTGACGATCTTTCTGTGGTAGATCTACTCTAATCCCGTAGGCAGCCGACTCAAAGATGCCCATCATAATTTCCAAAACATGTCGGCCTTGGTACCCACTGCACTGATGTTGATCGTCGTCATCAAGGGTTCGTACATATTCATCTACGAAGCCAAAATCACTGGCATCGGATCGATTTCCCCTCTGATAATCGTCGGAAAAAACCGGTTCCAAAGCCTCCCACTGTCGGTCAGGTAAATAGTGAGGTTGAGGCAACCACCAGGCCTGATCCCCCTTCCAGAATAGCCGTCCTTCAGAACCGAGGATTTCCATTACGTAAGCACTGGTATCCATCTGATCAAACCGATGTTGCAGCAGTGTGCCTGTCACATTACCGGTAAACTGGAAGGTAGCTGAAATATACTCCCCCGCAATGGTGCCCATTCCGCTTGGAGATGGAACGACGTCTGTCGGCTGAATCGGCCGACCGTTAGTCGTAGCTTGAGTGACGACACTATGACATTGCTGGCCAAACCGAAGCATGTTATTTATCATGTGGGTGCCGATGTTCATCAGTCCATAACCACCATAGTAGCCTTTACCACTCCCGTAGAGATAGCGAATCTGGCCAATCTTCCCCTGATCTACAGCTCTCTGTAGAGCCAGCATTCCTGGTCCCACACGGCCTTGATGATGAACAGCCACTTTGCATTTCTTCGATTCTGCTTTTGCCATTACAGCGTCGGCCTGGATCAGGTCAACGCACATCGGTTTCTCAACCTCAATGTGAACGCCGTGTTCGAGTACCCGCATGCAGAGATCGTAATGAAACTCGGTACCGGTTGGAATGGCAACAATATCGGGTTCGTTTTCCTGGATCATCTGATCCAGATCTGTATATTGGGCTGGCACGTCGAGTTCGGTTCCCAGATTATCGAGACGTTCTTGGACCAAATCACAGAGACTAACGATCTGAGTGCGAGGGTGATCGTGGTAGGCTAGAGCCGCAGCTCGGCCTCGCCCACGGCACCCTAAAATAGCGACACGGTAAATCTTGTCTTTCATGGTTGCTCCTTGAGTTCGCAGGTTAATGCGGGATGCCTAAATTGTGCATTCGTTTGTGGATTGCCTGGATCGCTTCTTGAAATGGACGTTCAAGAAAGGCGAGATGATCAACCTCATTATGATGATGGGTAGTGTGATCAGGATCATAATGGCGAGCTGTATTTCGAATGTAAGAGATCCCGCCTTCAGCTAAGGTGATCATATAGTTAGCCGCCTCTAAATCGAACATCCACCACTCACCACCAACTGCAATATAGATCGGTGAGGTATGAGCAATGATACCACGTCGCCAACTATCGAGATGGGGGGTAGCTTGAGAATAGTTGGGGCCACCACAGCGAGCAGCTATCCACGAATGGCTATCGCAGGTGATTTTACTATCCAGACACAACTCCTTCAGTCCATTTGCATTCTCAACACGATCGACGACCTCGCCATTTTTGATGATCTCTAAGCTGTGAATTGGAAAGATCGATTGACAAGAAGCCGACACTTCGACCGTTCCTCCGTTCCCCGGTAGGCTAATAGTAGAACCGATGGGTTGGCCGTCTATCGATAGGCGGATAATCGGGCCTCCGCTCAAAAAGGTGTTGCCTCCTTTGAGGTACTTGCACCAGTTGTCATAGTTGAACTCCTCATCCTCCGGAATGTGGACATAGGTACGGTAGAGGCCCACAGGTACATCACTCGACATTTTGTCGGTCCCACCTACCAACGGTAGTTTGTACCCACAATTGAGGTAACGATAGTACTCAATATGACCGTACATAGCGTTGGTCAAGTATTCAACAGCATCAACCCGGCCGGTGGCAATCAGGGTTGATGGTTCACAATTCGGATTTGGAATATGCGGTAATATGACTGTTCCACCCTGTGCATGACAGGCGTCAGCCCAGTGCGATAGTGTCGTTTCCAGGTTACCGGCGTGTTCGGCCTCATTAGAGCCACCTGAGCACCAGGGATCAACGGCCTCCTTCAGTCCTAATAAGGTCAAATGTCCAAGCACGTGCTGACGATTTTCCTGCGTGGCGTAGACGATACTCCTGCCGTTGTGAGCAACTGAGGGCTGGCCGATAAATTCTTCCGCGTTGGTAAAGAGGTGTCCCCATTGGGACAGTAGCAGGTTGATCACATCCAGATCTTCGCCCTGTGCTTCGGTGTGTGCCCCTTGTGTCGAGAGAAAATGGACGTGCGTATCACCTGAGAAATAACGCTCAGCCTTCATGTCGCACCAACGATTGAGGCGCAGCTCCAATTTTCGTTGATTAGGTTTGATCTCCACCTTAGTCCGTAACGGTTGATACTCAAATCCGCGAGCTACATCGACAATAACTTCCCCGCGTGGCAACCAGCCTTGGCACTTACCATCGATATAGGCGTAGCTCAATTGTCCCAGGCTGACGTCACCACCAATGTCAATGTGCCAGGTTCCCATATCAGAGTTGACGTGGGAGTGATGACCATGCGGTGCGTAGGGGACCCCATTAACCGATCTAAAATGCACCCGACACGGAACAGGCCTATCCGTTTGATCGTCAACCACCGTAGTATGGACCCAATTCCGCCCGCTATCGATAATTTTGACCTGCAACCGGTCGTTGGGTTGCAGTGTGCCGCTACGTTCCAATTTCCCCCAATTGACGCGACCGATTTCTTCACCTTGCTGCTTTACCTCTACCGTGGCCGAAGGAGTAGCGGAAATTTCAACGTAACTGGGACTGGATTGCCGGTTTATAGGTTCGCCCCACCCTTTTTGGGAACTTTCCAGGTCTTCCTCGAGCGGTCGATTGGGCAAGGGGTAAGGGTAGGTAGACAAGCCACGATCCACCTCTACTTCTAATCCGAACGGTTTTTCGGCATCTTCGGCTTGTGGGAGCGTAATCATCACCTCTCGTCGAGCCCGTCGTGCGATCGGATCTTCATCCAAAAACCCAAGGGTAATAGCGGCGATGAAGAATCGCCGGTCAGTAGGAACAATCTCCATTGATTCAACCGTTTGCGTCGGATGCGGGTTTTTCCAGAACCATAGAACGTAGTCTCTTGGTCCACCTGCTATAGTTTCAGTCTGTCGATTACCCGCGTTACCCCAGTTCCCTTGATGACGGTCGAAGAGTTCGTCAGACTGGTCGGGATAGGCGTTGAAGTTATTCTGTCCCCAGCCTGTTGGCGCAACTGAAATTTCAAACCGCTCACGAATTGGAACTTCAACTGATACCCCGTTTTTGTAATGGAAGATATAGCTGGTGATGTGTCGGCCCACCGGTTCCCCATTCATCAGGTTCGATTCCAGTAACCGATGGGCCACCAGTATCCGATGGCATTGTGCTTGAATCGGAATTGTGACGTTGCTGTTGTTCAGAAAGCAGCAACTTTCGTCTTGGCCAATCTGGAAGGGTAATCCGTGATAATATTGTTGGCCCAACGCTGGTGCGGTCGATTGAGGCAGGATATCTATGCCCGCATTGTAGAAGGCGGTTAAATCAATCGGTTGATAGTCTGTCATGGGTCTTCTCCTTACAGTCGATGACGGCGGGTTACTATCGAGGTCGTGATGCTACCAAGGTTACGTTGCTATCAAAGTTGTGATGCCTATGCCGTATTTCTGCCAAGATAACAGAATTTCGTTGTAAAGCGCAAGTCTCTTCCGATAGTTGCGTTGCTAATAAGGCCCCGCGTTGCCACCAAGTTTAGGTTAACCAGAAACAGCAGATCAAATCTAAGGAGATACGACATTTATCGATGTGTCTGATGCAGAGAGGCTAATCGGCTCTTAACAGCAGCAGCGAAAAGCGGAATCATGATTTCATGGTGGCCGCAAAAACTAAAGCCCATACCGCCGTCGCTAGTTGGCCGATTGACCACATTTTGTTGAGGTCTGTACTGCTGGATCATGTCGAAGTTCGCCGTGGTAAAATGGCGAACCGTATTTCCCAGATTTCGAGCTACAGTCAAAGCCTTGAGAAAAACTTCGGGCAGAATAACCGCCGAGCCGAAGTTGAGAACGACACCACCGTTATTCAGATCAGATACAATAGCAGTCAGCAATCGAAAATCACAGAAACTGGTTTGACCAATTGCCGCCCCGTCGGCAGACGAGTGCTGATGGATAATATCGGTGCCAATCGCCACATGAACGGTAACGGGTAGATTTAGCCGCCTGGCCTGAACCAGTATACTGCTATCGCCATAAGGCGGATTCAGCGCTAAAAGCCCCTCCGCCAACCCATCACCCAGCCCTAGACCGTTCTCCGCTGCCTGATTAATAGCGGTGTTCATCCACCGACCAGTTTCTTCTGCCATGCCGAACATCCCTGTCTGAATATAGACGCTGACCTCTTCAGAAGTTTGACCGATCATGGCGATTTCAAAGTCATGGATTGCTGTTGCTCCGTTAAAGGCCAAGGCTGAAATCACCCCAACTTGCATCAAGTCGATTAAAATCGGACTCAAGCCACACTTGATAACATGCCCTCCCAACATAACGATTACCGGTTTTTGTTGGCGATGAGCTGAAACCACAAAGTCAATTAGATCTCTTAGGTCTTCTCCCTTCAATATCCGAGGCATAGAATCGAGCAGACCATCGATCGATAAAGCTGTAGTTTCCGCTTGAAGAATAGGCTGAGCAAAGTCCTGAATTGAAACTTTGTTTTCCCGCTCTGACAAGGGATAAGTCGTTGCCTGGGTCAGGTCAACTGGATTCCAAGTCTCTTTTTTCACTAATGTTATGTTATATCAACTGCGAATCAGGGTATGGTAGATCTGTTCTGTTTTTTGGATCATAACGGCCTGGCTAAAGTGGTTCTCAGCGTGAGCTCGCGCATTCTGGCCTAATTGCTGGCGATAGGCAGGGTCATCGATCAGTTTCAGCATAGCCTCGGTCAGTGCTTGCCGGTCCATCGCTGGTACCACCAGGCCATTGTACTGATCCTTAACAATTTTCAGTTTAGCTGGGTCAGCATCAGAGGCTGAAACCACTGGAGTTCCACAGGCCAGAGCCTCGATCATTACCGATCCACCAGAAAGCGTCACCAGCAGATCCAGAGAAGCTAAAACCTCCGGCATATCATTCCGCTTACCTGTAAAAACCACGTTCGAGCCGAGTCGATTCTGGCTGATATATCTCCTTAATTGACGAAAGTAGGACTGTACCCGGACCTCACCGATCAAAAAAAACGCAACTGAATCGCGAATTTGAACGATTTGCTTGACGGTGGATAGAAAATCCAATTGCCGCTTTAACGGTTCAATTCTGCCCACTAGGCCAATTTTAGTAGTGGTAGTAGTAGTTCTATCCAAGATATTGCCAGGTTTAGGTGTTGGTATAAATTTATCTGTATCAGTAGCGTCGAAAATCAGATGGATCTGATCGGGATCGAATCCTTCCTTGACCAAACTATCCTGATACCGATCACCAATTACAATGGCGGCTGAAGCCGAGTTTAAGTACAGTCGCTGAAAGTGTTTTGGGCGAATCCGGGAGCGAACGTGGAAAACAGACGGAATTTCCAAACTTCGACTAACCGCTTTCAAATAGGGAACCATTCGATGTTCAGAGTGAATCAAATTGACCTGATATTGCCGAGCCAACTGAACCAACTTTTTAGCGGCCAAAGAGCGGAAGGGGAAAGACTGGATTTGTAGCCAACGGGGTAGCCGTAGGATATGCGTTTGTACACCCGATGCCATAAAGGCTTCCGTCAGATCACCTGCCTTGGGACAAACCACAATCGGTTGAAAACAATCTCGATCCAAGCCCTGAATTAGGTATTCGTACTGGATTTCGCCTCCGCCAACTCTTGAGCCGTACAACAGCAGATATAAGATACGATATCGCACATTTAGGAGTTTGAAGTTAGGATTTACTTTTTACTCTTTCTCCTTATCACTCTTTTCTCTCTGTTTTTTACTGTGAATTTCATTCACTATTTCCAATCAACTATCTCTTAAACCGGTTGGTAGTGATAATGCATTAGCTGATTTTCAATAAAAAGTTCATCTTTTCAGAGATTAGACTCGAGGAGGATTTGTGTCCGTTCAAGATTGCCATCCAGAACATAAAACTAGAAAATAGAGGCTGTGTCAACTACTTAATAACGGCCAAGCAAGAGTCTTGTCTGCTAGCCCAAAATTTCGTGGAGAGACTTCAGCGCGTGTTTGCGGCTAAAGTCTCTCCACGAAATTTTACCACGGGCCATAGGTGGCAGATAAAAGGAAGTATTATCCCTGTATTATGGGTCCAAGTAAGACGGTGTTTGGCTTCCAGAGGCTGTAACTTCGTCTAACTCTGCCCCGCTAAGCCGTGGTGACCTAAGTGCGTTTTTCCCACTCCGACTTCATGAAGCTCAGGGCGTCTCTTGCCAATTGTTCCTCGCTCTCGTACATACGTCGCCAGATCTTGGTCGCCGCTGCAAGTTCGGGTAGAGCGAGTCCAAAGGCTTCAACCATCAACCAACCGTCGTAACCGGTTTCTTTGAGTGTGTCAAAGGTTGCATCCCAGTGAACAAGGCCTGTGCCGGGGGTGCTGCGGTCATTTTCGGAGATATGAACGTGTACCGTATGCTGGTTACAGGAGCGTATGGCGGTGGCAACATCTTTCTCTTCAATGTTAGCATGAAAGGTGTCGTACATCATCTTGCAGTTGGGGTGATCTACGGCTTCCACGAAGCGAACAGTATCTGAAGCAGAATTGAGAAGATAACACTCAAAGCGGTTGAGGTACTCTACTGCTAGTGTCACATTACATGTTTGAGCATACTCAGCCACTGCATGCATGCTCTCGATACCCCAAGCTAGCTCATCATCGGTGGGACCGGCCCCGCTAAACAGGCCTAGTGCGGAGTGGAAAGGGCCACATAGAAAATTTGCCCCTAAAGCCTGACAGCAGTCAAGAGCCTGTTTGTTGAGATTTACACCGGCTGCCCGGATCGCCGGGTCGGGGCTAATCGGATTATCCTCTTCATTACGGACAGTCACTGCGGTGCGTTCAAGTCCGAGTTGATTAATATGCTCTCCGAGGGCAGCGCATTGATCGACATCATAAGCGAAGAGGGGTATTTCTACCCCATCAAAGCCTGCGTCTTTAAGCGTTTCGAGTATGGGGTAGTGTTCTTCTTCTATACTCCCACTCCACAGGAGAAGATTCATACCAAACTTCATCGTTTTTCTCCAATAAAATAAATTAGGTCTATTTTAAACTTGGGCCAGTGCTCTGCCTGTACCCAGAAACCACGTTAATCGCTCAGGTTATGTTTTTATTAATCTGGCAGCAAAACTGCCGTCCATGTAATGTAAATGCGGAAATGTCTGCCAGTATCCCTCGGTTGTGACCACATCGTGCTTGGTAGATGGTAAAATTTCGCTGGCAGGGTCAACTATAAAATTCGGATATTGGTGCTGAAATTGAGTAACAACTTTTTGATTCTCCTCAACTTCTATTGTGCAGGTACTGTAGACAATTACGCCACCACGCTGAATCTGACGGGCAACATTACATAAAATCTGCAATTGTAGTTCGGCTAATTCAGAAATCTGATTGGGTTTCTTCTTCCAACGAATATCGGGGTGGCGACGCAGAGTACCAAACCCAGAACACGGA
The DNA here is from genome assembly GCA_030748495.1 of Candidatus Poribacteria bacterium. GTDB lineage: Bacteria > Poribacteria > WGA-4E > WGA-4E > UBA9662. The sequence continues at coordinate 13,272 of JASMLX010000064.1, forward strand.
ACATCAACCAAAACAACATCAGCGAATGATAGAAAATCAATTTCCGAATCTAGGGCAGATCCAACTACTGTTTCAACATTCCGCACTCCCAGTCGTTGACAGTTTTGCTCAATCAGCTTAATCTTCTCCCCAGAAACGTCCATTGCAATAACGCGGCCCCTGTTGCCCATTAACTGCGCCAAATGAGTTGTCTTACCACCTGGCGCTGCACAGAGATCAACGACGGATTGTGGTTGACAGGCTTGCTCCGGTAGAACCAAGTGGCTGACCATTTGAGCCGCCTCGTCTTGAACTTGGAAGAACCCCTCCGCGTGAACAGACAACCGCTCTAGGTCGTTAGCGCCAGTGAGGTAGATCCCCTCCGGGCTGATTGCTGTCGGTTGTGCGTTAACACCTTCTGTTGCTAATTGTTCGATCAGATCTTGGCGGCTGATTTTCAGTGTATTAACACGTGCTGTCAATGGCGCAACGAGATTGCTAGCTCGGCAGAAATCGGTCGTCCAACCTAAGTCGTGATCTGAGATCCAGCGCTTGATTAGCCACTTAGGATAAGACAAGGCTATACTAATCCCGTTAAGCGGATCTTCAACGGGATCGGGAAACGATAATTCATCTCCTTGTCGAGATACGTTTCGTAAAACCGCATTGATAAAGCGGGCTGTTTTAACTTTTGGTTTGGCTAACTCGACGGTTTCATAGATGGCAGCGTGCACCGGGATTCGGTCTAAATGCAGTAGCTGGTAAGCACCAAGTCGTAAGATATTTTGAACCCGTTTTTGCAACCGAAATCGTTGAGGAACAAAATTACTGAGGACCCAATCGAGTTGACCTCGCCACCGAGTTGTTCCGTAGACCAGTTCGTGAAATAATTTCAGGTCCACTGGTTGGAGTTGTTGTGAGGCTTGTCTAACCAACGGCGAAATTCGGCAGTTTGGATGTTGAAGTTTTTCTAAGCAGTCGAGGGCAACTTTACGGACTGTCACACTATTTGAAATATGCTGAGATGGCTGATATAATTTCGGTTAGACCTGCGATGAGACTGAACTATTGAGACGATAAAGTAAAAACAGAAGAAAGTTAAGTTACAATGGCCCATCCCTTCTTTAACTTCAAGCCCGGTCGGAGGATCCGCTTCTTGCGTTTCCTTCTACACCTACCCAATTTCATCAAACTAGCTTGGAGGCTTTTCAACGACTCACGCGTGCCAATCCATACTAAATCCATTTGGGTTCTCGCTGAGTTGGTGGCAATCGCTTTTGCCTTTGCCTACTTTGTCCTGCCGATCGACTTCTTACCTGACTTTCACTTTCTAACACGGTTCGACGACCTACTAATTGGTGTTTTTCTAATCTCGGCGCCCGGCACCTGGCTTTTTGTCAAGTTGTGTCCTCGCCCAATTATTCTCGAGCACGTCAAAAGTATTTCGCGAGGAGAGTAGATCTAATTCTCGGGGGGCTGGAGATTTCTGTCAAAGGATAACCCGCATCCAACTTAAAGTACTGGGTTAAGATCTTAGTAGCGACAAGGCCAGACCGGGTTTTATTCTCGCCTGGGGAGTGAAGTGGCCGGCTAGGGTTGTTGGGAAACGGTGGCTGCCAACTTACCGACATCTGCTGGGGTAAAGTCTTTAATCACCGCGCTGATTACTTCGTAAGAAGGTTCCCATAGAATAAATAGCAGAACTGTCGGAATGACAAATGCCAAGAGTAGCAACCGGTTCCCAAAGGAGAATGTAAGTGGTGTTTGGTCTTCTGCTGTTTCGAAAAACATCGCTTTGACAATCCGCACATAATAATACAATGAGACAGCACTATTTAGAGCGGCTACGACTACTAACCAATATAAATGTTTCTGCAGTGCGGCTGTAAACAAAATCCATTTGCCTGCAAATCCAGCCAGTGGCGGGAGGCCAACCAAGGAAAAGAGAAAAATCGCCATTGAAATCGCGAGCAGGGGAGCGCGGGAAACCAGATTTCGATAACCGCTAATCATCTCGCTACCGACCTGGTTCGCGACGAGTATAACAACGAAAAATGCTCCCAAGTTCATAAAGAGGTAGATTGTTAGGTAGAAAAGGATTGCTTTGATCCCCGTATCATTCAGTAACACTGCCCCCATTAGCAGGTAGCCGCTGTGAGCAATGCTCGAGTAGGCCAATAACCGCTTGACATTTTCCTGCGGCAACGCTGCCAAGTTACCGAAAGTCATGGTTAAGGCAGAGATGATCGACAGAAGGAGTGTCCAATTGGTTGTACTGAGGTTAGCGATCTGGCCGAATCCGAGATAAAAGATACGGATAAAAAGTGCGAAGCCGGCGGCTTTTGAAGCCACAGACAGAAAGGCTGTAACTGGAATTGGTGCCCCTTCATAGACATCCGGCGACCACATGTGGAATGGAACTGCCGCAATTTTATAGCCCAGCCCCGTCAAAACAAAGACCACAGCTACCATCACTGCTAGTCTAGAATCTGGATCCTCAATTAGTCCGGCTAATTTGGCTCCAATCTCTGAAATACTAGCCGTACCGGTTAATCCAAACATTAAGGATAAACCGAACAGCATTGTCCCGGAGGCGACTGCACCATAAATGATGTACTTAAAAGAGGCTTCGCTTGAACGTTGATTGTGAGTCAGGAACCCGGCTAAAATGTAAGAGGAGATGGACACCGTTTCCAGCGATAGGTAAGCCATCAACAAGTTGGTTGATGACGCCATCATAAACATGCCCAAATTAACAGCAATCAGAATTGAGTAATACTCACCTTTGGTGTTTGGGTCAAGTTCTCTGGATTGTATTGAGAAAACAATGGTAACAGCAGTGGCGACAAGGGCAATAACCTTAAAGTAAATAGAGAAGCCATCTATCCGAATCATCCCGTCAAACAAAGATTCTGTTGGTGCTCCGGTAGCGAAAATAGCAATTAACGTTAGGGCAATTCCACCCAATGCAATGTAAGCAATGCTGTTATTGTCCTTGCTGTCAGGTAACAGATCGTAAATAATAGTGACTAACGCGGTCCCAACAACAATAAGCTCAGGGATAAAATACTGAAGGCTATCAACACTATTCACAATTTATATCCTTGCTGCTAGGTCTACGGTAAAATTCCAACCGCCTTGCTAGTAGCGTCCACTGCCTTAACAATAGCATCTACATTTTGGTCAAACATATCGATGGCGAAATGTGGCCAGACACCGAGAATAATCGTTAAGATGCCGAGTGGTATCAAGGTTGCAATTTCACGCGGGCTAATTTCCTCAATATCCTCGTATTTTGGATTCAACGGGCCTAGGAAGACTCGCTGAAGTGTCAACAGGAAGTAAGCGGCACCGATAACTATCCCAATCGTTGAAAGGATAGTTAATAATCGCGAGTGGTCAAAACTACCATAATAGGCACCTAATAGTGACAAGGCCTCGCCGACGAAACCACTTAATCCTGGCAGTCCAAGAGAAGCCATAAAGGCTAAGGTCGTGATGCCCATATAAATCGGCATCTTAGCACCCAAACCACCGAAACCTTTGATGTCTCGGTGATGCGCGCGATCGTAAACCACGCCGACCAACAGAAATAACATACCGCTGATGACACCGTGATTAAACATTTGTAAAATTGCCCCCGTAATACCAGGCTTATTCAAAGCCGCAATCCCGAGAATCACAAAGCCCATATGACCGATGGAAGAATAGGCAACGAGTTTTTTAAAGTCGGTTTGCCAGAGCGCGCAGAACGAGCCGTAAATGATGTTGATCACTGCTAAAATAGCTAATCCGTTCGACCAGTAATTAATTCCTGCCGGAAACATATCGACATTAATCCGTATCAGGCCATAGGTGCCCATTTTCAGTAAAACTGCCGCTAAGATAACACTAATTGCAGTTGGCGCTTCAACATGTGCATCTGGCAACCAAGTATGGAAGGGAAAAATCGGCACTTTAACCGCAAAACCAATGAAAAACCCGAGAAACGCCCATTTTTGGAAGGCGGGATCTGCTAACGCATGTCCTGAAGTTTTTGCCAATTTAACTAGCTCTGGAATATCAAATGTCCTTACCCCCGGATCACCACTCTTGAGATAAACAGCGATCATTGCTACCAGCATCAATACACTACCAAAGAGGGTATAAAGGAAGAACTTTATAGCCGCATATTCCCGCCTCGGCCCGCCCCAAATGCCAATCAGGAAATACATTGGTAGCAACGTCAACTCGAAGAACACATAAAAAAGAAATAGATCTAGAGCACAAAAGAAACCGATCATTCCAGTCTCGAGCAATAGAAAAAGGGCCATGTAGGCTTTTACACCTTTTTCAATTTTCCATGATGCACCAATACAAATCGGTCCAAGTAGCGCCGTCAGTAAAATCAGGGTTACACTCAGCCCATCAAGGCCAACATGATAATTGATGCCAAAACTTTCGATCCAAGGCACACTAAATTCTTGTTGGATTCCAGCGGTTCCTCGATCGTAATTGATAAACAGGGAAACCGCAATCAGCAAAGGAATCAGTGTAACTGCAAACGTAATCCACCTCGCGGTGTTATCTTGGCCTCGCGGAATCAACAAGACCAAGATCATACCAATGAGGGGTATAAAAATCATCCACGTTAACAACATTGACTAAGCTCCTTCCAATATAAATAACGTATCTCTTTTTAGATAAAGCAAGATAATAAGCCTCACGATAAAGTGATAAAGTACACTGCTTGGTTTGCCACCTTACTACGGTATCCAGCGGGGAAGTGATAAGAATAGGAGAACCAAAATAATGATACCACTCAAGACAACAGCAAGATAGTTTTGTACAGTACCTGTCTGAATCCGACGAATCTGGACACCAATTGCTCGAATGCCTTTGCCGACAACCGTAACTACAATTCCATCAATAACAATCATATCAAAGAGCCCAACGATACCGGCGATAATCTCTCGATTAATAAAAGCAACAACATTGACAATTCCATCAACGATTCTGAAATCTATCCAGCCGAAAATATTAGATAAACCCAGCGTAATGCGTTTGACAATAACGCCGTTATAAAACTCATCGACATAGTATTTGTTCCAGAGGATTGTGTGGAAAGGCCCCAGAGCTTTTTCCACCGGATCTTCTGTCATTGGTTGGCGGGCATATAGTAGCCATGAAAGTAGGATACCAAGTGTTGCTACGATAATGGAACAGACCATAGCGATATTGTGTGCGGTGTGGTGAATATCGCCTTGATGATCCCCCGCTATGTGGGTGTCGTGATCTGAAGCCCCCGCTTCAGCGTAGAGCGCCGACGCTTGTTGAGTTGAAGCGTGAATGTGTGGCTGATCTGGTTGCATGATTAGATCTTCAAATGACCATTTGTTAACAATTGGGAAAGATAGGATTGCTAAAATGATGAGTGGAATCGCCATCGACATCGGAGATTCGTGAGCATGTTCGTACATCTCTTGATTTTTAGGTTCGCCGAAGAAGGTCAAAAAGATCAACCGGAACATGTAAAATGCAGTGATCATAGCAGCGATTAACGCTATTGCAAACAGCAGATAGTAGTGAATTGAACCTCCACTCATTGCCTTTCCCAATGCTGACCCAAGAACTGCGTCTTTGCTCCAAAAACCTGAAAAAATAAAAGGCACACCGGAGATCGAAAGCGTCGCGATCAGCATTGTCCAAAAGGTGATTGGCAGTTTGCGCCGAAGTCCGCCCATGTTTCGCATGTCCTGTTCGGGTGGAATCCCATCGCGTTCGATTGAATGCTCACTGTGATCGTCGTGGTGAACGTGCAGGGCATGGATTACGCTACCGGATCCAAGAAAAAGCAACGCTTTGAAAAAGGCGTGCGTAGTTAGGTGAAAAAGCCCGGCCACGTAGCTCCCCGAACCGATGGCAAGCATCATATAACCAAGTTGGCTGACGGTCGAATAGGCGAGAACACGCTTGATATCCCAACGGACGATGGCGATTGTAGCTGCAAAGATCGCCGTAATCCCGCCGATATAAGCGATAAACAGAGACGATCCGGGCGTCAGAATTGGGAACATCCGAGCAGTGAGGTAAACACCGGCCGCGACCATGGTAGCAGCGTGGATCAAGGCACTGACAGGCGTTGGACCTTCCATTGCATCGGGAAGCCAAGTGTGAAGTGGAAACTGTGCTGATTTTCCGATTGCACCACAGAAGATTAGACAGCCAGCAACCGATAGCCATAAGATGTCTTCAGAGCCAAGATGTGAAACGGCTTCAAAAATACCTTCTTCACCATAGAGTACCAAGGTCTTAAACTTGGCAAATAGCATCATCATGCCGACGAACATACCCACATCGCCAACACGGGTAGTTAGAAAAGCCTTTTTGCAGGCGTCAGCTGCGGACTCTTTCTCAAACCAAAATCCGATCAACAGATAGGAACAAACTCCGACCAGCTCCCAGCCGATATAAATGCCCAACAGATTGTCAGAAACAATCAGAAATAGCATCGAGAACGAAAACAGAGATAGAAATGCGAAGAAACGAGGATAATAGGGATCACCGTGCATGTAACCCATAGAAAAGATGTGTACCAGACTACTGACCAGGGTGACAACGATCAGCATGACTCCTGTCACACTATCGAAGAGGAAGCCCATCTTAAATTCGAGGTCACTGATAGCAATCCAATCAATTACCATCGAATCAACTATGCCACCCGGTTGCTTTAGAGCTGGATTGCCTAGAATCTGTCCGAATAGCAAAAGAGAACAGACCAGAGCAACTAATATTGCTGCCGTAGAGATCAGGTCTTGCCTAGGGAGACGCTTGCCCAATAAAGCAGAAAAGCCAAACAGAGTAGAGGCAACCAGTGGGCAAAGAAGAATAGTGAAGATTAAGGAAGCAACCGACATGTTAAGTGAACTCCATTAATGTAAGCGACACCAATTTAACCCTTCAGCGTATCGGTTTGATCCGGGTTAATCGAACTGAACTCATTGTAGATCGACAGGATAATGGAGAGGAAAACAGCCGCTTCAGCCGCAGCCAGAACAATACCAAAGAGTGCGATCATCTGCCCGGTAATATCCCGGGTGATAAAACTGGAGAAAGCCACGAAGTTGAGGTTGCACGAGTTTAAAATTAGCTCAACCCCCATCAGAATGCTAATGGCATTACGGCGTGTTAAGACCGCAAAAACTCCTAGCGAAAACAGTATAATAGAAATATAGAGATAGTGCTCAAGCCGCATCTTCTTTCTTTACCTCTTTTCGTGTAATTAAAACAGCCCCAATCAGAGCAATAAGCAAGACGATCGAAACGACCTCAAAAGGTAACAGAAACTCCCCCATAATTGCCTCACCGATTGAACTGGTCGTTCCTTCACTGTCAAACTGGGTTTCGGCAGTCTGCCAGTTTGTCCTACGCACTATCAGAAATAATATTGCCAATAAAGCGATCGAAATAATGCCGCTAGAAATCATCTGTCCTCGTTCCAACTTCAAGTTTAAATCTAACTTCCCGCTGGTCATCATGACGCCAAATAGAACCAGAACCAAAATTCCTCCGACGTAAACGACAACCTGAGTTGCAGCTAAAAAATCGGCCTTCAGAAACACGTAGAGAGCAGCGACACAAAAAAGGGTAATCATTAACCAAAAGGCAGCATGAACTAGATTCCGTACTGTCACGACAAAAACAGCAGAACCAATGGTCATAGCAAAGAAGAACCAAAAAAGCGTTTGTGTCCAATCCATTTTGAGGAGATGCTCTGCGGCTTTACCGTCTGTTAATAGATCTAATATTATTTATAGAGGGTAGGATCGGCAAACTTGTAAATTAAGTTTTCTCGATCAAACTCAGAGTACTCAATTCCCTCTAAACTGTCCTTCATCGTCAAGCACTCGGTTGGGCAAACTTCTGTACAGAGGCCACAAAACAAGCAAAGCGTCATGTCGATGTCGAATTGATCCATGAACAGAACCACTTTTTTTCGGTCGATGATTCGGTCAACTTTGTCACCACTGATCTTGACAGTTGCGCCTGCCGGAATGTCTGGATGGGTTGTTCCTTCCGGATTGGCATGCTGAATTGTAAACTGCATGTCTGGTTCAATCTTCTTCGGTGGTTTCCCATCGATGATGCCGACAATCCGGGTCTGATCTTTGAGATGCACTACATTCATACTTTCCCACATCTTTCCACCTTTTTCAGGCTTGCGAGCATCAATATGAATACAATCGACAGGGCAGATCTGCGCGCATTTTTTACAAACAATGCAATCTTCCACCCGGTTATGGAGTTGACCTCGAAAACCCACCGGGATTTCACGGATGTTATCGTTGATTTCAAAGTCGTTTTCGTAGGGGTATTGGTGTGTCACGCTGGGTTTGAACAACTGGCGCAACGTGATCACCATTCCGAGCAATACAGAATAGACGCCGTTATAAATATTCGACATGTATTTAGTCACGATAATACCTTTTACTGAAGCATGCCTTCAACTTGGTTTCGAGAAGCAGCCTTGATCTGGGAACTGAGGGAATATCAATACCTAGGCGAACCATATCGCTTACAACCGACATTTACTCGGTCGGGAAACTACTCCTTGGAAAACTGGTATGCTAACTCCACAGCTTTGCCCGCTGCAACGGATACAATCTGATGACGGGCGCCCAATTTTTCATGCCAAAACTCAAGTTCAAATTTTCCTGCGGGTAGTCCCGCGATCTCAAAATTACCATCCTCCTTAGTTACACTAAAGAATGGATGGTCTAGAACATGAACCCAAGACTTCATCCAAGGATGGATATCACATTTCACGAAAAAGAGTTCCGCCTGGTCATAGCTATATTCAAGAAATTTGCCTGTATTAACTGCTTTGTTAAAGGCTTTATTTGCTTCCGATAGCGTATGAACATTATGTGGTACATCATCCGAGTTCTTAAATCGAATTGATTGGCCGGTTTGAATTGCCAAGAGATGAGGCTTGTAGACACAACCATATTGGTCGATTTCTGCCACCTCTAGGGGGGGGTTATAGCTAGCATTGTCTGGTAGTCCTCTCTTGACACGAACCAGAACGTTTCCCATCGTCTTATTCTCACCCAAAACCAAGGTTTCCGACTTGGGACTCCCTCCATGGATTTCTAGACACTCTTGTGCAGAGGCCATATCAACATCTCTAACTTTCGGAACTTGCCCCGCCCAAACAACATGCCCTCGAATCACACTATCGCCGCGAGTTTGGGTAGCAGTTGGCTGAAATGAGTCATCCGTGTGTGCAGCATCTACGTCAGAGATCGATGAATCGCCAGCATGTGTAGCACTACCATGCCCTGATTCTCTGAGTTGGGTGCTAATTTCAGCATTTGCCATCTGTACAGCGACCGATTCTTCACCCAATGTGTCGGCTTCACTTGTCAACGTTAGGAATAGCATGACACTGAAAAAGACAACCGTTAATCCCAGAAAACCGTATATGATTTTCTTTTCATCGTTAAGGTGCATAAAAATAAGGGCTACTAAAGAGGCCTTAACTGAAGCAATTAGCAAACCAAGGAAAATGCCAACTCGAAAAGGTACTTCTAAATAGGAAGCAGCAACCGTCACAATAGTCAAGACCCCTAAAGCAACAAAAACCGATATATAGGTTTTTACATGGATGTGGGCATGGCTTTTTTCGTCAAGAAAGGCATAAATCTCTTCATCCGACATTTCAGGATGTCGTGCCTTGAGATACTCAAAGTCTTCTACTCTACTTTTGCTGGCCATGTCTCTCATTCCAGGTGGTTTTAAGTTTTTGCAAATTAGCGGCACCAATGTTTCCGGCTAGTGCTGTTTGATCCGCAGGCTTCAACTTGCCAAAGCTGTTAAACACGATGCCGAGTATTGATACAACAAACAAGCTAATAATCAGGAAACTCAATCCAATACTAAGGGCGGAATCTTCTCTAAAGAAAAGGCCCCAAATTCCAGTTCCCAGAATGTTGAAAAATGAGATTGGGATTAAGTATTTCCAGCAGAGGTTCATTAACTGATCGACCCGCAGTCGTGGCAGCGTCCATCGAATCCACATCATCACAAAGACAAGCAGAAAAGTCTTTCCAAAAATGATGAGCAGACCTGGAATGAACTGATCTTCATCGATGATGCCTTGCCATCCACCGAGGAATAGTGTCGCTGCAATAGCGCAAACGGCAAATACATTGGCGTACTCAGCAATGAAGAAGACGGCAAACCGCATTCCACTATATTCGGTATGAAAACCAGCCACCAACTCAGATTCCGCTTCCGGGAGATCAAACGGTGTTCTGTTTACTTCAGCGATAGATGAGAGGAAGTAGACGAAAAAAGCCAAGAAAGTAAAAGGCGAACGGAAGATCATCCAATCCAAAATTGTACCCTTTACCTCTACTCCCAACAGAGTAATTATAGGCTCGCCTTCAGCGAAGGCACCATTTTGCGCTGCTACGATACCTTCCATACTCATGGTCTGTGCCATCATAATCACTGTTAAGATAGATAGGCCAATCGGGATCTCGTAGCTTACCATCTGTGCTGCCGACCGCATAGCACCAAACAGTGACCATTTACTGTTCGATGACCAACCGGCGATGATAACACCGATGGCAACGACAGAGGAGATAGAGATAATGTAAAAAATCCCGATATTTAGGTCGCTAACGAGAATACGCTGGCTGAAAGGTATAGCGGCAAAAACAGCAAATGAACAGGTGAAAATGAGATAAGGTGCAAAGCGGAACAAAAATTTGTCAGCTTGTGGTGGTATTAAATCTTCTTTGAAAATCAACTTAACACCGTCAGCCAACGTCTGTAGAAGCCCCCAAGGTCCTACACGCATTGGCCCTACCCGGTCCTGAATCCAGGCTGAAACTTTCCTTTCCATCAAAACCAAGACCAACGGCACAAGGGGGACCACAGCCACAAAAACCGCTGCGACAACAGACATAACAAGCACTAACCCAATCCAGCCTGGTAGGAACCCCAGAAACTGGCTGGCAAATGCTTGGGCCCAATTACCGCCAGGTGCTGAACCTTCGCTTGGTGTAACCGTTTCAACAGAGAGTAAGCTGGTCAAATGAAGAAACTGCGAACTCAATTGCTGAACCATAAACTATCGATCCACTTCACCCATAACGATATCAATACTACCAATAATTGCGATAATGTCAGCGATCATCAACCCACGGCTCAACTCTTGTAACGCACTCAAGGCGCAGAAGCAGGGCGATTTGGCTTTGAGACGGACCGGCTTTACGCTCCCATCGCTAACGATATAAAACCCTAGTTCTCCCCGTGGGGCTTCACTCCTAGAAAAAACCTCACCGGCTGGAGGCCGAATAGCTTTCATGGCAGCTACAATTGGCCCGTCCGGTAGACCTCCGTCTAAAACCTGTCGGATGATTTTAACCGACTCTTTCATTTCGTCCATTCTAACTTTGTAACGATTCCAGCAATCTCCCAACACGGCACCTGCTTCTGGGATTTCCTCCCCGACCGGAATGTCAAAGTCGAAGCGGTCGTAGATAGAATAAGGCTCATCTTTCCGCAGGTCCCATTTTCTGCCCGCTCCTCTCAAGTTTGGTCCGGTGGCCCCATAACTAATAGCCATAGCTTCATCCATGATAGCCACACCAACCGTCCGTTCAAGAAAGATTTTGTTGTTGGTCAAAAGAGCATTGTATTCGTCAATTTTAGGCTCGAAATAGTCGATAAATTCCCTAACATCATCCAGAAATCCAGGGGGTAGATCTCTGGAAACCCCACCGACACGAATATAGTTGTAGGTTAGCCGAGCACCGCACAGTTTCTCAAATAGCAAAAGTATTTTTTCGCGATCTCGAAAGGCATATAGGAAAGGGGTAAATGCGCCAATGTCCATTCCGTAAGTTCCAAAAGCGAGTAAATGGCTAGCAATACGGTTCAGTTCACCTGCTAGGACACGAAGATACTCTGCTCGTTCAGGAACGCCAGCAAACTTTGGGTCGGCGGACATCAATTCTTCAACAGCCAAACAAAAGCCCCAATTCTGGTTCATGGCAGCAATGTAGTCCATCCGGTCGGTAAAAGGTACAATCTGCTGGTAAGACAAGTTTTCGGCATGTTTTTCAAAACAGCGATGTAGATAGCCAATATGCGGAATGGCTTCCCGTACGATTTCACCATCAAGCCTGAGCTCCAACCTCAATACACCGTGTGTACTTGGATGCTGCGGCCCCATACTAACGACCATCTCATCAGAGAACGGCTTTAACTCCAGAAATTTTCTTTCTTCCGAGGCTGTACTTTGGGCTAACATAATGCAATTACCCTAATATGGAACTTTCATCCCACGATAGATTTCGGGCTCTTTGTAATCCTTCCGCATTGGATGGCCTTCCCAATCATCTGGCAACAAAATACGTCTCAAATCACTGTGACCGTCAAACACAACACCGTATAGGTCGTATACTTCACGTTCATGCCAATTAGCAATCTTCCAGACATGTTCAACCGTGGGCACATGCGGTTCCACCTTTGGTACAATAACTTTCAAAGTCAGATCGTGTTGGTGAGTCATCGAGAAGAGATGATAAACAATTTCCATTGTTTCATCGCTAGCAGATAGGTCAACACCGCTCAAACACTGCAGAGAATCAAATGCCAAATCAGATTCACGACAAAGGTGTTCTGAAATAAGCGCAATTAAGGAGGAGGGAACAACGATGAAAGGTTCTAAAACTGCCTCTGTTTCAATGGAGATGTCATTATCTTCAAACTTGCTTTGGAGACGGGAAAATATTTCTTGCGTCGTCACGTTGGGTTGTTAAGCGGTTTTATTTCCGAGTAACTTGCGCAAAAAGGGAACTACGGGTGGGCCGTTAAAGGTCTCTTGCGTGATTTTTTCCTGAAGTTTCATCAAGCCTTCCAGTACAGCTTCTGGACGTGGTGGACAACCTGGCACATACACATCAACCGGGATGACACGATCAACGCCTTTCAGTACGTGATAACCGTGTTGCCAGTAGGGGCCACCACTAGTAGCACAACTCCCCATTGAGATTACATACTTAGGCTCCGGCATTTGCTCGTACAGACGGGTAATTCGGGTCGCCATTTTTAGCGTCACCGTGCCAGAAACAATGATAAGATCCGATTGGCGGGGCGTTGCACGCGGCACACCGGCTCCAAATCGATCCAGATCATAGTTTGAAGCTGCTGTTGCCATAAATTCGATAGCACAACACGCTAGACCAAACGTCATGGGCCATAAAGCTGATGATCGCGCCCAGTTGGCAACGGCATCAATCGATGTCACAATGATATTTTTATTGAAGTCCTCGTCTTTCAAATTAGCAACAGCCTCTTTCATGATTCCTGACGAACTCCTGGATGCTGGCCGATTGGCCCTCTACTCTCAGTATCTTCTCGAACTGATTGAATCGAACGAATCCATTCCAAATCACCTTTGGCCCAGACATACGCTAAACCGACCAGAAGAATAGCAATAAAGATCAGCATTTCCACAAAAGCCAACATACCAATTTTTCGGTAGACCACTCCCCACGGGAATAAGAATACCACCTCCACATCAAAAATTAAGAAAATTAGCGCAATGATGTAGAAACGCGTATTAAATTTGATCCGAGTGTCACCGATGGGCTCTTCACCACACTCGTAGGCCATCGATTTCTCTTTGCTAAATAGACGGGTTTGGGCAATGCTGGATATAGCAATATTGAGGAGGATAAAAACAAGTCCAGCGACGAGAAAAACGAAGATGTTGGCGAAGTCAAACAGCATTAAGAAGACAACCTTAACGACCTCTTTGGGGGAAGAGACCTTACTGACAACCGCCAATTATATCTGAAGCCGAAAAGTTTTTGCAATAGAAATATAGTTTGGGTTTCATAACTCTGATCAATCGAACTCACCGCCGCACTTTCGACAGAGAATGTAAAATTGAATGTCCTCTGTCAAGGCATATTGGACCATTAAATCGACAGACTGATCTGGCAAGTCCGCATCGCATTTTGGGCACCGGTAGAGAGATCTGCTATCATCGTATGGGATCTGGTTAATATCACCGATAAAGTCTTTCCAGTACTCCAGTTCCCATGGGATCTCGTTTTTAGCCCGGATAGAGATTTCATAGGCGTGTCGAACCAACTTCTGGCAATCGAGATAGGAGATATCTTCAAAGGCTTGATCCGTTAACGAATTTAGACCCAAGAAGGCTTGTAATTCGACAAAATGGGTCCACTTATTGACAGTGTTTCCGTTGGCCCAACATCGAATATAGCGAGTTTCCACAGGGTTAAAAGCGAAGGTTTTTCCTTCTCTGGTCTCTGGATACTCCCCGTCATGCGTGCTATCAAAAATGACGATCTCTTCCCCGGCAAATTTGCCCTCCAGTGAGACTGCAACCTTGTTGTCGCGGTAGGCACGACCATCTGCCCAGTAGTGCCACAGCTTAATCGTGTTGATCAGCGTTGGCTTACCAAGGTCAACCGTAACTTCGGTCGCGTCCAGTAGATCCTCTGGCGCAGCACTTGCTCCCGTATCTCCGTCCGTTAGATTCCAACGACCTGAATAGTCTCTATTAGTTGCTACACTCTTATTTAGTGCGATGTTCTCTATCTCTGATATTTCCTTGGCCGACGATCTTGCCAGCCTAATCGCTTGCATGTATTCGCTGAGTGTGTCTCCATAGACCACATCCAGCGGCAGGGAGAGTCGATGTGATTTGGCAACTCTCTGACAACATCGTTCCAACTCGACTGCTGTTATTTTGGCCACCGCGAAACAATCAGCGACTCCTTTCTTCCAGAGGTCGAGCAACAAAAACATAGCCCGAAGGTTTCCATCAGGTCGCCTACGCACAATCACCGCAATCTGCATACCTGCATCTTTAGAGCGGCTGATTAGACATTTGTGGATTGGATAGTCTGGGAAGGGACCAAATTTACTTTGTCGCAGAAGAGGTTTGAAGTGTTGACAACCCTGATCACAGCCAGGGATTTTAGCACGCTTAGCTTGACAACAATCTGGGCAAATTAGAATCCCGTTGAGGGCAGGACAAGTACGCTTCCCTTTATCAGAACCGCAGGTACGACAGCGTTGCTTCTTCGGTCGATGGCGCCGGGGGCCGAAAAATTTAGACCTGGCCATAACCTGTTATCTACTATTAGGTGCCGGAAATTTAAGGCGTTAGGATTCGCGGCGGGTTAGGTTGGCGAGATACTCAGAGATTTTATCAGCGATTTTCTGAGCATCGACATCTGCGAAATCGAATAACTCTTTCAGCATCGGTGAAACGGCGCCTGTATCGAGAAGATTGTTAGCCAATCGTCCCATTGAACTGCGATCAACACCATCTTTTTTGCCATCTGTCCCACCCATATCGAGAATCTTGATGGAGTCGATTTTCTCAACCGGTCGCATTAGCTGCTCGGCCAAGTCAGGAGCTGTCTCTATTAACTCCAATATTGCTTCTTGAACCAGCACACGTTGCTCTGCCACATTTCGAGCCTCCATGTGCGCCATTTCACCTTGCGCTTTGGCCATTGCTTCTGCGAGTACTGCATCAGCCAATCTTTCTATGGGTTGTGCTTGTGCCTCGGAGCCAATTACCGCCACATCCCGCTGCCATTCTGCTTCTCTTAGCTGTTGGGCCGCGATGACGTTAACTTCGGCTTCAGCTTTATCGGCTTCAGCTACTAGTTGGTCTCTCTGCGAATTTGCTGTGATCACCTGCTTCTGTGCGACTTCGATATTCCGATCCTCATCTTTGAGTTGAACTGTTAACTCTTGGCCGATACGCGACTGTTCAACATCCAAGATCTTGTCGATTTCGGTTAGTTCCACTTGTCGGTTCTGACGAATCTGCGCTGTTTCAAGGACGAGATTCTTCTCAATCTCTCGTTCCTGAACCACCTGCTCTTGGGCGAATTTGGTGGTTTCAACCGATAGGGCCTTCTCGATATCACGAATTGCCACCCCCTCTTCCTGGTTAATTGTGGCCCGCTCAATCTCTAACACCTTCTCTTGCTCTCGGATGCCGACGACCTCTTCTTGTCCAAAACGGGCTACCTCCACCATCTGCAACTTATCAATCTCGGCCAGTTCTACCTGTCGGGTTTGATTAATCTGTGCTGTTTCAATCACCAGGTTCTTCTCAATCTCTCGCTCTTGAACTGCTTGCTCTTGGGCGAATTTGGTGGTTTCGACCGATAGGGCCTTCTCGATATCTCGGAGAGCCACTCCCTCTTCTTGGGTAATCTTGGCTCGCTCAACCTCTAATACCTTCTCTTGCTCTCGAATGCCGAGTTGTTGTTCCTGCGACATCTGTTCCATCTCTACGGTTAGTTCTTGCTCAATTTCTGCTAGCCGGACAGCTTTCATCTGCTCAATCTGCTCTGTTTCGACAATCAGGTTCTTCTCGATCTCCCGAACTTGGACGGTCTGTTCTTGGTCGACCTTGGCCAACTCGACCTCTTTGCCCATCTCGATCTCTCGTTCTTGGACCGCTTGATCTTGGGAAATTCGGGCCTTTTCTACCTCCTGCTTCATCAAGTATTCGCGTTCCTGGACGTCCTGTTCCATCTCGAACTGAAACTTCATGGTATCGGCTTCTCGCTCTGCCGCGTAAATAGCGATATTCTTTTGCTGATCCGATTCGGCCCAGGCCTGGCCTTGCTCTGCTTCTAGTTTCTGGATTCTGGCATCTACATCAATCTGAACGATTGCTACCTCTTTTTCCTGCACGATTCGTTCTTGTTCTTTGGCCTGTTCTGCCGTGATCTCTGTGATGATTCGAATGCCACGTGCATCAAACTGATTATCGGGATTGTAGGTGTCGATTGGTGTCTGGTCGACGCGAATAATAGAGACAGCCTCCAGCTTTAGACCATTTTCTTGCTTAAGATTTTCTCCGACAGCATCTTCGACTTTGTCCGCAAACTCGACCCGTCTTTGCAACAACTCAGCGATTTCACTCTCTGCGGCCACGCTCCGTAAGGCTCCCTCGAGCTTGGGTTCTATCAGCTCACGGATTGTCTCCGGTGTCATTGATTTATCACCTAATGCCTGAGCCGCTCTCAGAATATCCTCTTCATTTGGTTCGACCTGGAGATAGAAAACGGCTTCTACATCAGCTCTGTTATAATCTAAAGTGATAAATGCATCTGCACCTTCCCGAAGCACTTCGATAACCATAGTGTTGAGGGAAATCTCTTTTACTTCGTGGATAATGGTGTTGATCCACAGCCCGGCAGTAATGTTGACTTTTTCACCGCTTCCACCTGTTCGTACTAGAGACATATCGGCCTTGGGTTTTTTGTAGCGAACGACAAAAGCAATAAAGACAGCACTAAGGACGAAAACAACCACCAGGGAGATCGAGGTCCAACGGGCTAGACCACGGAGGTTGAGATCATCCGCTTGCTGGTAAGAGAAAAAGCCAACTAAGATGGCAACAACCAGAAGGGTTATGACGAGAGCAATAAGGCGCATGAATGACTCCTAAACAGGTACAGGGGCTTCAAAACCGGGAAGAGCGCCAATCCGCACTAGTATGAACACGGTAACGTCCCTTTAAGGGTTGGCGTGGAGAAGATTGCCAAGCTAGGTTAGCTAAATAACAGAGGGTATTTTCAATCAACGTTTTGGCCAGCGAGGTCTTGGCCGCATCCCGAGTGTCCAGGGCAAATGTTACGTAGTAACCGTCCCCCCAACGCAACTGGACACCAACAGCATCCCGATTGTCTGTACGAATAGCCAGTTTAGTGTAAGCGGGATCGTCTGTTACCCAATGATCGTCGGTAACGAGGGCATTAGCATCAACTTTGTTTGGCCAGGTAAACATACCCGTGCGCTGACCTTCGTTGGTAATGTTGACATTTATATCAGAAGAGTTAACAACCCGGATTGGATGTTGATCTACAGGGAGCCAACCTCCTCGCCAAGCCGATTCGTGCGTATGAACCCCGTCAGGTGGAACAATGTTGTTATCCATAGCTGAAGCCCAAATAATTCCACCGCGACGCACAAAATCTTTAATTGCCTCTTCTGCGTCTTCGACGAAGTATTGGCGGTCGTGAGCCGGCGCATTCCAAGTCAGCCAAACAATATCGTACTCTGACAGGATGATACTTGATAGCTTAACCGCATTGTTTGGATCGCCGTAATTGTCTGGATTGGGGTTGATCTTAACCGTATGGTAGTCGAATTTATGACCTTCAATTTCGGTTAGGACCTCTAAAATAGCCGGTTCGCTAGTTCGGTTATCGCCAATAACAATGAGCACACGAAAATCACCAACCGGCACAATCTTAATGGAGGAGATGAGATTGGAGAAGGATTGTGGGGCCGTGTTCAGATTCCGCAGGTCTACCTTATATTCGCGGTTGTTGAGTGGAATGGGCATTCGCCTTCCCTCAAAATTAGGGTGTTCGTAGCAAACAGCTCGACAACCACTAAAAGGGAAATTAGGACCTCGCTGAATTCTCATTGAGGAGATCGAATTATCCATTCCGATCTCTTTCAGGTCACTCACATCTCGCATAATAATGCACTTTTGCCCCCGGAAGTCGATCTCTCTAAAAGCCTCAATCACCAGTGGAATCGCCCCGTATTCAGGTGGTGTTGGATTAGCAGCTGGACTAAAACCAATTGAAGATATGACATCACCGAAATTGTAAGGAATTTGGTGGATGTTCGGATAATACCCTGGTGCTAAGACGAGTTTTCGCCCTTTATAATTCAGATGTTCATAGAAGATGGCTTTGTAGTTCGGCGCAGCGGTAAAACCCGGTCCCTTGTAAATCTTGACTGAAGAGATCAGATCTTGTGCCCCAATTCCTTCAGTATTTGGAATTGAATCAACCACAGTGATTTTGCGACCACCGTAGTTAACATGTTGGAACACTTCGACGACCAGTCTCGGTGCGAGGGCCATAGAGTTAGTTCAGATCTCTGAGGGTTTGGTTGGCAAGATCAGTTCGGCGGTTTCGAAACTCCTGGTCCGAAAGTCTGCCTGAAACAGGGTTGGATTTATGCGGCATAAATTCGGTCACATCGCTCTTTCGTTTGAACAGGCGAAAATACTCGAACCGGGTCAGCGTTGGTGGAATGTTACCTGGACACAGGGCATGCATTCCAATATGAACCGGGTTACCCATACCGACGTTACTTTGCCCGCAACTAACCCAGCGTGCACCATCTGGACTGGCATAACCTGAGAACAGATTTCCTCGACGCTCTAGTCTCAAGTACAATTCCCGTACATTTCGCAATCCTGGTCCACGCCCGATCAGAGAGTAAACCCGGTTGACATGGCGCTCAAATCGGACATCGCCACGAAAACCGTGGGGGCCTGAGGTTTTCTCTAAACGCACAAACGCATTCGGGCTTTTCCAGACTAGTAGTCCTCCATGTTCGCGGAGATCGGGTAAAACACGAAGTCGGCACTCAATGGCAAAATCACCTTCCACTTCCATCAGTAAACGTGGGGCATCCATGTCTCCACCACGACCAGGGGGCGAGCCATGCCAGAGGTCTTGTCCGGGCTGAGCTTGCATCTCAAGATATCCCTGTCGTTCAGACCATGAACCGCCACCGCCCGGGTCTTCCCATCTCCATTCTGGTCTCATATCGTTGCCGATGAACTCATCTTCGAACATTAGTTCGGTAAATTCAGAGGAAGAGGACCAGCCTTCAATTTTAATAGAAGAAATCATATCTGCAAAATTCTGAGGTAAGACGTGCAGATTGGGAATCTCTTTCTTATATTCGAAGGGTTCCATATGGATGGTTAGCTTCGCTCCTTCAAAATCGACATGTTCAAAGAAATGAATGTCAGTCCCTTCGGCCGGAAAATCGGGACCTTTGAAAATTTTAACAGACGAAATCGCATCGTGGATGCCGAGTTGACCCGTATGGGCAATATCACGCAAAATGGTCGCCTTGCGTCCCTCATAGTTGACATGTTGGTAACACTCAACAATGATGGGCACGGTTCCCCATTCGGGACCGGATGTTTCCAGAATTGATCCAAAACTAATGGAAGATATATTATCACGGAAGTTGTATATCATGTCGTGCAAGTTAGGATAGAAACCAGGTCCTAAGGCCAACTTGCGCCCTTGATAGTGCCAGTGTTCGTGGAGTATCACTTTGTAGTTAGGGCTAGACTTAAACCCGGGCCCTTTATAGACTTTTACAGAGGAGATGTTATCTTGAAGTCCAATTTTGGCGGTGAAGTCTATGGGTTCAAAAACGTAAGCACGCCGTCCGCCAAAATTCAGATGTTCAAAAACTTCTACAATAAGTCGGGGAATTATGGCTGGCATCGGTATCTTTTTTGCGTAGCTGATATATGCGCAATCATATCATTCTGTCTTCTGCAATGTCAAGCCTCCGCCTTGATAGCTAACACATAGATCCCAAGGCAAGAATCAACTCAGAAATCAACTCAGAATTAGGACTGATGCAGTTGAGTACAAAATGAGAGGTGGAATGATCCGGTCAAAATAGAAATAAAGGTTAAAGTATAATCCAAACTATGAACCCATCCAAATCCAATGCCGAGGACTAGATCCAATGGCTGATCGTCTCTGCTAAAGTAGTTTCTGGCACTTAAGTTGCCTACACTATAGGCCCCCAACCTGAGATTTGATGGGCGAAAGTCGAGAATCGGGGCCAGTTTGACTCCGGCTACCCGGTTATCGATGAAACAACCCTCGACTAGCCCTACCAGCCACACCTCGAGTTGGTTACAGGTTACGGCTCCGGCCGGCAGCGGGCTGTAGTTGAGGGCCTCAACCGCATCACATTATTATGGACTGATGGTGATTTATCCATTGCTGTCGATGGGCGTGTTTGGGACCAAGAGAAGTTTTGGGATTCATGGTATTCTGGCTTGGATAAGCTCAAACTGTTGTACTAGTGGGAGGGGTCATTTTGGCTTGGTTTGAAGTCGAAGCGTCAGGGTAATCGTGTGAGCCGAGATGTTGGCTTTCCTTAAACAGCCCGACACACCCACCGGAAGGGGTTTGGGTGGCTAATCTCTGATCGAGCCGAAGCGGGTGAGAAAGAGGTAACGGTTCTTTATCAGCAACCAGGAGTTCAAACTAGATGAAGCGCAAGTAGCGCAGAGATGTGAAGAGGCCCAGAAGAATCGAGGGTTAGCATCGAGGCTCAAACCAGAGGGCCGGATTGAAGGCAGTCAGGCGGGCAAGGCCCGCAAACAGCCTAACCACATCATGTTGGCCTTGCCAGCCGTTGGACACTAAAGCCAGATAGCATTCGACGCGCAGTTGGGACCTATCATCAAGAGCCTCGCGATATTCTTAATCATCCGACTGCGTAAGTCCCATACAATTTTAACTTGCCCATCTAAAGGACTTATGTCCAGTTTGGTGTCAAAAGGTTTTTTTAGGCCCAAACAAAAACTATTTTTCACCGACCAGCAACAGGTCAAACTTGAACCTTTACTGCCCAAGCATCAACGATCACCTAAAGGTGGACCAAAGCGAATCAGCCACAGGGATATCTTTAAGGCATTATCTGCCTGTTTGCGAACTGGTGCCAGATGGAACCATTTAGCTGATCGATAGCCATCAGTTAACACCTGTTGGTCAAGATTACCGCCGTGGGAAGAAACCTTGACTTATGGCAGTTTTGGCCTGGGCTAAAAAAGGAGCCAGGCGTTGGAAAAACCAAAGGCGAAAAGGGTAGCAAGTGGATGGTGGTGGCTAACATCCTCACATTGACGAGGTATTGATGATCGATTTGCTTCCCGTCTGGATTATTTCCGTCATGACTAAGTATCAAAAAGCCGTCAAAAACGGGGTCAAACCTAGGCTATAACTAATTGTGTCAACCTTCCGTGGTTTTGGCACAATTATAACCCCCATGTTAATGTAAATTTGCCTAAGGTCAAGAATTGCGCCGATTGCTAGCCAACTACCTCCTATAATGAAGTCTCCGAGGATTAATCCCCAGAAAAAGGCAGTGCTGACTGGACAGCCTTTACCCCCCGTTTTAGAATAGCCTATTTTAGTAACCAACTAATCAAAACACAACCCCACAAGTTGTACATAGCCCAACTGTCAGACAAAATGTAGCCGAGTGCGTGAAAAGGCTGCCAAATTAATTTTGCTCGTAAAATCATTAGTAAAGAACCGATGGCTCCACTAGTTCCCATCGCAGAGATCGCTCCCAAGTTCGGGGCTTGAGGCAGGATAATGTACCGATGCAACGTATTGAGTAGATCACTTCCATACCATTGTCTTAAATAGGACGAATGAGCACCGATTTTTAATACGCCGTCAATGTCGAAAGAAACGTAATACACTCAATCCATTTAGGTTTTCGGGATTTCTAATTTTGTTTTCGTAAATTATTGAATTAATTTATTATTAATCAGTAG
>JASMLX010000065.1:0-18566 GCA_030748495.1 Candidatus Poribacteria bacterium
GAACATTCAGTGTCATCTCTTGACCGCATGTAACCGGTTTCGAATTGGATTCTTACTAATCAACAGCACTAGCGATATAATGTTTCCATTCAGTAGAAAGTCCAATCCTGTCATCGAAGGGATTGTTACTATGAAGCAAAAAGATCTTGCTAACGGTGAACACGAGATGAAAATTGACGGCCAGTGGCTTCACCCATTCATTGCATCCCATTTTAGCCTAGGTTTACTATCTATTATTTTCGTTGTCCTCGATAGAGTTTTAGCTTTCCCCGGTCTGCAACTAATTGGTAACAGTCGTTTAGGGCTTGCGTTGTTTTCTGGTCAGCTTCCCCCCAAACTAGCACATAGTTTACATTTTTAGCATAGCCACAGAGATCAATGCTATCTTTACGCCAATGCACCGCTTGTACCCACTCTTTCTCTTCGACAGGTGGTTGAAAATTCTCCTTGAAATTGATCGGAAAATAATCGAACTGTACCTCGTAGTTACCCAAATTGATTCCACCATTTGCCAAGCAGTAATAGTTAGAACCGTTGACAAAGATACCGATTCGTTTAGCTGACCCGCTTGGGTCAAAGAAAAACGGTAACAGTACCTTATTCTGGCCGATTTCTCCTCGTAATGCATTAAACTCTCGAATTTCACCGTTGAGCTTACGGCAGGAAACAGAGAAATTTAGTAGGTTAACACAGAGTAAGGTTAGCACCACGGCTCCGAAAATGCGTTCTAGTATCGGGTGGTGAATTGGAACCAAAACAGCTAGTAATACGAGTACCGATAAAATGGCGATACGGTCGTTTAACCAGCCACCGGGCCCAACCGAGTTAGGATAAATTAGATATTGGACAAAGAGCGCAATAAACAAAAGACCAAAGGCGATCATTTGGTTTTTCACCTGATTTTCTATCGACGAGCCTTGAACAACCTGTTGCCACAAGCTGTAAACAAGGTAAAGTACAAAAATAGCGGTTACTGCTTTCGCGATCATAACTTGTCGATCGTCTAAAGCTACTAGAACCTTCAAGTTTAGGAAGCTACTAAATAGATCTCCAACTCGATCGAATCCAATCTTGAGTTGGCCTCCACTGAGCAAATCTGAAGTTGGTAAATAGATCAGTAACAACAAACTCGGTGGCAACAGGGAGGCTAAACTAACCAATAGTTGCTTCGGTGTCCGAAATAGTGTCAGGAGGGATAATAGGCCAATCGCACCGATGGTGAAAACGTAGGGGACTAGATGAGCAAAGTACGTTACGACAAAGAGCAGATTTAGGGTAATAATCTGACGTAAATGGAGATCTCCTTTGTATCGCCACCAGTAGCCGACCATCAAAAAAAATAGGGGAACACTGACAGCATAGTTATAGAAGCCCATCAAAAATAGATAGTTGTAGATGAAAAAGAAGGAAATCCATAGGGGAATGGTAGGTTTCTGGTCAGGATGGAGGCTACGTAGAAAATAGGAAATGGCCAATGGGAAGAGAATAACGTAGGCCGACAAAAATAGCTTTTCAGCCAAGAGTGGCGGAATAACTAACATCAAGGCTGCTAGGACAAAATGCGACAACCAGTTGGGGAACAGATTCCAGTTGATATCGTAGAAGGTTTGGAAGTCGTAGGCTGGATTCCAATATTCACGCAGAACGTGAGCATTGTAGACGTGGCTAACCCCATCTTGCGTCGGAAAAAAAGGAAAGATCCAAATTGGAAGGAGATGCAAAGCGACCAAACCAAAAAGAACTATTCTCCAACTTTCAGATCGCTTGAAATCTAATTTCTGCCACATGGATTAACGCTCTACAAAAATACCTAACTGGTGTTTTTCTATCAACTATCCAGTTCGAAAAAGCATTACAACTCAGCAATAGATACCAGTCAGACGCATGTTTCACCTACTAAATGTCGCTTGGTTGGGCATAATCGATACAAGGCAGTTGGTACTTCCGAAATCTCAGAGAAAGGTGGTTGTACTCTGTCGTCGTTTCACCAAACAACAGATAAAAAAATAGGCGAGAAGCCTCAATCGAGACTTCTCGCCTGTGGGCAGTTCTTACTTATGCTTTATTATTCTGGATCGCCCCAAGCAATGCCTCTAGGTACCCATAGCTGCTGACCTGTAAAGATACGATCTGGATTAAAGTCGTAATCATCTTGGTTGGCTTCAACTAGTCGGGGCCATTTACTACTATCTCCATAGACTTCAGGCTTAGCCGCAATCATAGGTAAGGTCTCACCAGACTTGACTGTATATTGGCTAACTAGTTGGACACCTTCGATCGAGAAACTAAACTGATAAGACTCTTGTAGGGTATTTCCGGCTACATCTTTAACACTGGCTACAGTCACCTTGTAACTCTTAGCAACCTGGGTAGCATCTTTTGCTCCATCTGCAGTTAGCGGTGAGGCAAAGGTGAAAGTCAGGGTATCTCCGCTACCGGTAGCGTCACCTGGGATTTCTTGCGTATCACCAGCCGTATTCGTTTCAATCACGGAAATAGTTCCCGTATTAGCATCAACTGTTTCTGAGAACCGGATAGAGATGCTATCTTTAACGTTTTGAGCATCTGTAAAGTCAGTATTAGCGAACGTCTCCCCGTCACGAGGGTCAGTTGAAACCACCTTGGGTGGTGTCGCATCGGTAAAAGCGAAAGAGCCGACAGAAACAATCTCTTCTTCTAGCTTGTTATTGAAAACCGAAACTTTAGCGGAGGCACCTGCTTTTCCTACCGGTGTTCTAAAGGTCAGCGACGTCGCATCAGTCACAGTAGCGTTAATGCTTTGTCCGTCAAACTTAACCGTCACTCCATTCTTTAGATCAAATTTATCGCCGGTTATTCTAACGCTCGTACCACCGGTCTCCGGGCCTTCATTTGGCGTCATACCACTTGGTTCAGGAGGAGGATTACACCCCGCACAACCCGCCATCCAAACAACGATAAGCGTTAGCAAAACCCCTGTTGTAACGTCTCTAAATTTATACATAAAAACTCAATCTCCTAAAACTAACCTCATCAGCGTTATTGTTAAGACCGTCGGTATCACGTTCGGCAAGGTTTGAAGAACGCTCTGTAAGTAGAAGCAAAATAGCAACTAATCCGCCGTAGTATACTTGTTAGGCTAATTTTTGTCAATACTTTTCTAAAGTCCAGATTAGTCTCGATCATCCATCCAAAGACTTGAGCTATTCTACGTTAGGTTTTACAATAAGAAGCAACGAAAAGCAGACTAATGATATAGATCTGATGATTAACGCAGGATTGCTAACTTGCCAATACTATTGACAGTCGATCCATCAGTTACACCAGATTCTGTACGAGCCGTAATTTTATAGAAGTAAGTTCCGTTAGCCAGCGGATTTCCGAGCTCGTCTCGGATATCCCAAAAAGCTTCGTTGTAGCCACGTTGGGCAGAGACATCTTCGAGCGTTCGGATTAAACGACCCAATACGGTATAAATCTTAATTGTCACTTGATCGGCGGCTTGTGCCAAATTATAGGTAAAAATCGTATCCGCAATGACTGGATTCGGTACATTGACAAAACTGTCGATGCGTACTATTTCCTCTAGTTCAAAGGTTAAGGCTGACATCTCAGAGACATTCTTGCTGGTATCGCTGGCTCGCACTTGGATTTGGTAGATGTCATTACCTAAATCCGGCGAAAAGTGAACAATGGTCCTTATCTTCTCAGTTGGAAAAACCTGATATTCACTTTTTGGAATGATTTGCAGCGATTCATTTTGTCGTCCTAAGAGTAACTCAACCGTTTCATCTACCACTTCATAATCGTCTTTAACATGGATCTCAAATTGGGGTTGTGTCGTTAATACAGTTTGATCAACCAGCAATTCTTTATCCACCAGCACAATGATTTCCGGCGGTTGGAGGTCGGGATTTTTCTCAACGGTATAAACAAAGTCGTAGAATGGGCCGTTGCCAAGTCGATATCCGTTGTAATCCTCGGCATGAACCCGAAAGATATAGTAGCCAGGGAACAGAATCGGTTTGTATCGGATCGGGACAGAGGTCAATGAACTGTCAGTGGGTATTTGCAGGTCTTTGATCTCTTGAAATGGAGAGCCATCTCGGCTAAACGACATGGACAGTGTTTCTAACTTAACACCGCTACTGTCCTCTAGCAGGATAGAAATTTCAGGACGCGGTGGAATTACACTTTTGGGGACCTGTACAGATCCATCAATCCAGATTTGAAACTTTGGAGGGAACCAATCTTGACTATGCAACAGCGTAACAGTATCGAAGGTGAACTCTTCGGGTTGGACCGTTGCTGTTACCACACCAACTTTGGTAGTACTAAACTTGATCGTATCGCCGAAGCCAAACGGTTTATCGCCCGCCATTACCAGTAGGTCCACTCCGATTTCCTTCAAAATTAAAGGTAGATTAACCTCCCCAGTTATCAGCATCCCAAAAGAGTAGCGCAACGGGTTATTAAAGCTGTCACGAATTTCATAGATCTCACTATCGTGAAAAAACAGTATCCAATCGCCAGTCTGAAAGCGCTCAGGGTAGTCGAGACTAGCTTCTACATGAGCTGTTCCGTTACCCAAATTTTGGCTACGGGTAGTCTCAATGCGGATCTCTTTGTCAACCCCCAACGCAGTCTTAAAAATTAGCGTATCCCCGTATTCAAAAGGCGTTTTAGGCACTGGAATTGAAATTTGGATTCCGATTACTTCGTCTCGATAGGTATCCCCTACTCGGCCTGTCTTCCCCAGCTTTTCAATATTATCCGATCCATTGGGTTTCATCATTACTTCGTATTGGTATGAATTAATGAGGAAGATCACCCACTGAGCGGCTGGTGTCATGTGTGGATCAACGCGGATTTGGTGTTTTAGCAACCGTTGAGTTCCCGTATTTTCAGCTTGTGTTGGTGTTACAAACCGCTCTTGTAAAAGAACGCTGTTTTGTCTGGTATCAATAGCTTGATCGGGTTGGTCCACCTGCTCAGCAGGTGGTTCAGGTTCAACTTCATTCTGTAATGGATCATAAGCTGGGTTATAACCAACTTCCGATGGTAATCGCTCCCAAAGTTTCAGGTCTTTGCGCCACTTATAGAAAGAGAGCCACTGAACCTCCCGCTTGAGTGCTTTCTGAAAGCCGTCCATCCCTGGAACCAGGGTATATTTTTTCTGAACGATTTGCTCCATTTGGTCGATATCGAACCGCAATTTTAGATCGATTGGCTTGACAAGATTCACCTCCTTGGCATTAAGCTGTATCGTGTAAGCCAGAGGCCCGGTAGTAGTACGTAAAGCCCTCAAAGTAGCAATTCTCGGTAAGGGAGCCTCTTTTAACTCTTTCTGAAATGTCTGTTTGGCTTCGCTGTTTTCAATCGAGACAGGAATGTTCTGGTTGGTAACGACCGCATTGGCTGGAAACTGTAAATCTAAAATACGATCCAAGCTGAGAGCCAGTAGCGGTTCATTTGGCTTTAATGTATATTCGTTGACGACAAAGATACTGTAACCGGTATTATCAAAAGAGCGAGGCTCATCCAATTTACCGTAGATTGAATCGTTATGGTCATCTTCTGGACCTTCCGGGTCTGCTAAAACATAGACTTTATGAGCACCTGTTGAGAGGGGTTGATCCAACTGCAGTTGAACTGTAAACGACTGCAGTGCTCCACCCTTTCCTGTCGGCTTGTAATTTTTCCATTGTGTTGGATTCACCACCGTAAAGCCGAAGATATTAGCATCTTCATCGATTTCAAAATCACTGTTTTTGTCTAGATCACCTTCACTGAACCATACTTCAATGGGTATGTTAACCGGTTTACCCCCAATATTCTCAATATCAGCAGTTAAGATATATGCATTGTCAGCCTTTGAAAATTCGTAACGTATTGGGGAGCCCCCCTCAGACATAGAGGCAATTGCCAGGTTTGCTCCTTCCGGTACCTCTGCCCGCTGGACTTCGGTTTTAGCTTTATGACCGGTTTGATCAACGACCTCAATTTCATAACGAATGGTCTTACCGGATTTAGGAAGCGGGATTGGTTTCTCAAGTTTGAACCACGAACCACGGTTGACAGTCGATTTCCCGTAATTAGGAGCGGGGATCATCTGGGCCACATGATCGACGAAATGCTGGGTGTCCATCCACAATACTTCGACCGATTTGATCCCGGCTTGACCATCATTATCAACGACCTGAGCATAGACCTCCAGCGTTTTTTTGACTTCATCATCCATCTTCTGATTGATTTCAACCACAATCGGTTGATAGGTCCAAAACCGGGCCCCACCGATAGCAGTTCGTTTCTTATCAGTGGCAAAGACACGAATGGATCCGGGGCCTGGTTGTATGCCACGGGGAACGGGAATCTGAATTGCTCCAAACTCCCCTTGCCAGATTCGAATCCGCTCTCGCTTACGAGTTAAATTGACATCATCTGGGCTCGGAAAAGTCGCCACAGCGGACATTGACTCAGTACTAAAATCGACCACCGGTTGAAAGTCGAACTTACCAGTGACCAGGTTCAGCAAATTTGTGCCGACGACACTATTTTTAATTACGATCTCTTGGTTCGGATCCAGAGCAATCGACTCCAATTCCACGTTAATATGTAGGTCAGGAATGGCGAGTTTGGTCGCAGGGTCACCAAACAGGATATATTGTTCTGCTCCTGGAATGTAGTGAAAGGCAGCTTCGCTAATAAAACGGGTTTTGGCATGTCCTACAATGGCTCCAACAACCGAGGGCTTAACGGTGAACATGGCCGTAAATAGGTCTTCATCAAAAAGGGCATTTCCGTAACCGTAGGTCAGACGACTAGCCGCTAGTGAAGCGATAGCACCGTGACGGCTATTAATGAAGGCTTCGCTCAGGCCGAGTTCGCCGTACTGAAGCGGCTTATCAAATTGGCCATTCAAGCAGGTAGTGGTAATGATAAAAGGCAGATATTCATTGAACATCAGTTGGGCATCTTGCAAGCGAAAGATCGACTCATCAGCCCATTGGTGTGTGCCACCGTGACCGGAGTATTCGGCAATTAAAACCCCCTGGTCAAAATTCTCTTTAATCAATTGGTTGGTTTTAAGTGGACTGACAATTTTTCGGAGGTAGATCTTACGGGTATCGTAGCCCAACGGAATAAAGTTATCAATCACATTTTCACGGCTGAGTTCAAAGATATCGTCTTGCCCTGGATTGTCGATCTCGTTGTCTGCCACTTGCATGATTCGTGCTTGCCAAGCGCCGATTTTTGGATTTTTCTCGTAGTTGATGATTTTCTCCACTACGGTGGATAGCTCATGGGCTCGTTGGACTGCCAGCCGGCCAATAAACATATCCGGAATCGAATCATCTCCGCTAATATTGACGAAACGTTGATCCATCGCGGTTTCGCCGCTTTCAGGTGACCAACCGTGGAAAGTCGGCAAAAAGTTTGGATAGAGGTCGTAAGAGGTGCCAAACTCCTCGCGATAACGCTCAATGGTCGCCCTTTTATAATCATAGTGGGTATCTCCAACCAGAAGTACATAGGTCGGGGCCGGTTTCTGCCAGTTGATATAGGTATAACGGAGAAATTTTTGAATGGCGTGTGGGTTGAAAATCCCACCACTAAACAGATCATATACTTCATCGATATCGACAACTTTGACTTTAAGCCCTTGTGAGCGGCGAAACTCTACCAGCGGTTGAATATTCTCGATGAAGTTTTCGTGGCTAATGACAATATAGTCGGCTTGATTGGCTGGCCGCCGCAAGTCAGACGGCTTGGCCGGAATCAACGTCGGAATGTACATATAGGCCTGCCGAGTCAAGGCGGCATACTCGGTCCGTTGGGTGATCTTATCCTGAAAGGTGACTGTATGAGAGCCTTTTTCCAGAGTCATCTCTCCACCTACTAGCCGAGCATCAATACTACCGTTGATAATACGATAAACGTCTATCTGCTCATTATTAAAGTTGGTAGCTTTATATTGGATGATGTTGGTCTTTGGAATTGGATCTACTTCTGAATTAAATAGAATCGTATCGCCAGAGGCCTTAAAAGTCCGCCAATAATCAAACTCGAACCAATCCAGGTAAAAATCAACCTTATTAATTGGTGTGTCATTTTCATCCTCACAGATGATATTCAGAAAATTAGGGTGATCGTCGAAAATCATCTTCCGTTGCGGAATTTTACGAACGACTAATGGGGCTCCTTGTTTTCGCCATTCCACCCTTGGTAGCAGTTCATGTCCATTGAGAATAATTCGGGCACGATGGGTTGCATTTTGCTTAATGGTTCGACCTTGCAACTTTACTCTCAGTTCACCATCGCGATTGGTGCTTAAGCGAGGAACCGTTCTCGGAAAATCGACTCGAAAATCTTTTTGCCGAATGGCTTCTACATTAACGCCTGTGAGGGTTGTCCAAAAGTAATGATCCGCTAACTCAGAGCGAACTTCGACTAAGGGGTCGTAGAAACGATCCTTTTCCCTGTGAATAGTGGTCTTAAAAGCCTTAGCTACTGATAGACCGGATATTTTGGGCGAAACATCTACCTCCTTGACCTGTGTGGTTTCAGTTGTTAGGCCAAACTCTGGCTTCCCCCAACTCAACCAATAGGTGTTTTCATCGGTGAACTTGTTATTGGCAAGTTGCTGACCATAAAAGACGATAAAGTCATCTTTTCCAAAACGGTCATCTTTATCTAGATCAAAAACGTAAATGCCAATCTCTTGTCCACCGTTGCTCATCCGAAGCGTTTTGAGGTCGATATCGTTCAGAGAAACCTCGGCTAGGTTGAAATCTTCGGCTATAATTCGATACATTCCTGTTCGGTATGTCGGGACTTTGAAACGGGGAAGTTCACTGACTGAAGCAGCAGGTGCTGTCGCAATTGGTTCGGGTGGTTGTCGCCACTGTTTAGCTTGTTCGTAGTTGAGCAGAGTAGATTGCAAGTAGGTTTCGATATAGGATGAGGTTGGTATCGAAATATTGTCAGTTCCACCCGAGTCGTCCGGACGGAGATCAATCCGAAACGTCGCAGATTTGATTCGCGGATCGACGGCAATTCTGCCAATTCTTTGTGACCGCATGAGGCCTGATGGCCTAACCGTGACCACTGAGTTAGGTAGAGGTTTATTTTTGGGATCGAACGCTACTGACGATAAGACAGTAACCTGAGGATTCCCACTTAGCGGAATACCAACTAATGAAACAAAGTGACCATGCCCAACTTCCCCACGCATTGATGGAGAAGACATGTGTGACGGTACTGAAAAGGAGATCACTAACCGAGTTGTATCTGCTTGCAGAACTCGAAAGGGCTGCGGTTGCCCAACTGAGATATCCGCACAGGCGGGTAGATCCAGCAGAATCAAACAGCACAAGCTAAGCGGATATATGAGCGCATACGACCGCTTCGCGCATAATCGGGGTTGGGTCAAATCGAAAAAATGGGTTATGCTCAAGCGAGAAGGGAAAAAAGATCTAGCGAGCAAGGAGAGCCAAATTAGGTGAGGGATTGGTCTCATTCACATACTTGGTAAAGGGTGGTTGCTTTACTTTTTGGCATGTTGCCAGTAGGGACCTCCAATACCTCGTATGTCATAATACCTCGGTTTTCACGGTCGCCAAAGTCGATGGTAATTACATCACCCGTACTGATAATTTTTGATGCTTTGGCTGGCTGGCTGTTAACCAGCACCTTGCCACGATTGCATACCTCGTTGGCAACAGGCCGACGTTTGATGATTCGACTAACTTGCAGAAACTTATCCAAGCGCACCAGACAATTTCACCTATACTTGCCAGGCCGAAGTAACTAATCTGAAATAGACAGACCCAGCATTTCTTCTTTGGCCTTTTCCTGCATTTTTAGATCAGGTCTAATTTTTCTTTAGGGCGACGTCTAGTACTTGAGACATATTATCAACTTGATGAAACTCCAGTTTAGAGCGAACGTCGTCGGGGATATCAAATAGATCCTTACTATTTTCTTCTGGAATGATAACGTGGGGAATTTGGTTGCGATGGGCAGCCAGTACTTTCTCTTTCAGTCCACCAATAGGTAGAACTCGTCCACGCAGAGTGATTTCACCAGTCATAGCGACATCTTTCCGCACTTGCTGACCCGTCATTGCCGAAATCATTGCGGTAGCAATGGTAATCCCGGCTGAAGGCCCTTCTTTGGGAACTGCTCCCTCCGGTACATGAATATGAACATCTTGTTGACTAAAGGTAAAATCGTTAGGAAGTTCCAGAATATCGGATTGGGATCGGATATAGGCCAACGCTGTTTGTGCTGACTCTTTCATCACATCACCCAGTTGGCCTGTCAATGTTAACTCACCTTCACCCTGCATCGTAGTAGCTTCAATAGCGACGATATCACCACCGACTTGAGTATAAACCATACCTGTTGCAACGCCGATCTCATCTCTTTCTTCTGCTTGACGTTGTTTGTATTGAGGAGGACCAAGGAAGTCGTTTAGGTTATCACTAGTAATTTGGATATCTCCGTTTCTATTCCCGTTCTTGGCAACTTGTCTAGCAATCTTTCGACAACACTTGGAGATTTCACGCTCCAAGTTTCTGACCCCAGCCTCTTTGGTATAGCGATTAATAATGTCGGAGATTGCGCCTTCCTCTAGACCAACTAATTTGGGTTTCAAGCCGTGGGATTTGAGTTGCTTCGGGATTAAAAACTGTCGTGCGATTTGGTGCTTTTCAAACTCAGTATAGCCAGGCAATTCAATTATTTCCATCCGGTCTAGCAATGCGGGTGGGATTGACACTTTGGTGTTGGCCGTCATGATAAACATCACTTCAGACAGATCAAAATCAATATCTAAATAGTGGTCTCGAAAGGTGTCGTTTTGTTCCGGATCTAACACCTCTAACAGCGCTGAAGCCGGATCCCCACGAAAATCTGAACTCATCTTATCTATTTCGTCCAGTAGAAAAAGGGGATTTTTAGATTTGGCATCGCAAAGACCTTGAATAATACGACCGGGTAAAGAACCGATATAGGTTCGGCGATGCCCCCGGATTTCGGCTTCATCCCTGACACCACCAAGAGACATCCGGACAAAATTGCGTCCAGTTGCATTGGCGATTGACTTGCCGAGTGAGGTTTTGCCAACCCCAGGAGGACCAACAAGGCACAGAATCGGTCCTTTGATCTTTTTGACCAGTTTCATCACCGCCAGATATTCGAGGATTCTGTCTTTAGGTTTTTCCAACCCATAGTGGTCGTCATCTAGCACTTTCTCCGCCCGGTCGATATTAAGACGCTTATTTGTTCGTTTAGACCAAGGTAAGGCAATCAACCAATCCAAATAGGTTCGAATCACACCTGACTCGGCTGACATGGGAGGCATCTGCTGAAGCCGCTTCAATTCTTTGGTTGCTTTTTCGACAGCCTCTTCACTCATTTCAGCTTCTTCAATCTGTTTTCTCAGTTCACCAATTTCGTCAGATCCATCTTCACCTCGACCAAGTTCTTTCTGGATGGCTTTGATTCTTTCGTTCAGGTAAAATTCTTTGTGTGTGCGCTCGACCGACTTCTTGACCTCTTCATCGATTCGACGGTCTAGTTCGGAAACTTCAACCTCTTCTTCCAGAAATTGAATCACACTTTCCAGCCGTTCGACAGGGTCGATTCTGTCTAGGATCTGCTGGGGTTTGTCCCCTTTGAGGTTAGCGTGGTTGGCAATATAGTCGGCCAGCACACCTGGGTCTTTCTCTTTTTTGGCTGTTGAGAGCACTTCGTTCTTAAATTTCTTGCGGAGTTGCAGACATTCGCTAAACCGCTTAATAGCCGTTTTGCGGAGTTGAATTACCTCTTGATTCGGGTCCCAATCCTCTGCGGGGGAATCAACGTCAGCTAAGAAAAAGCCATCATTATAGAATATTTCTAATACAAGTCCGCGGCGTTCAGCTTCGACTGCAATCCGAACGGTTCCGTCTCCTGGTTCGAAAGAATCCGCGATTCTCGCGATCGTACCTATCTGGTGAAAATCGCCAACCTGCGGGTCTTCAACCTCAGCCTTTTTCTGATTGAGTAGTAGAACCGCTTTGTCGTGATGAAGTGCAAACTTAGTCGCCAGAACGCCCACTTTACGCACGACGTTCAAAGGTGTATTAATGCTGGGAAGTATAACTTTACCCGGAAGGGGAATTATCGGAATCATATCAAAATCCGCCATCTAATAATGCCTAGCGGTCACAAACGGCCTCGGGCTGACCGGGGATTCACTACAGGTATTTACAAGGGTATTATAGCACAAGTTTACGCAGGTCCAAGGAATAAAGTTTGTCGGCTTCCCGACAGTGTACTGGTCAAGCGGATTTGGCTTCGGTGAGACTATCATCGGCGTTTTCTTTACTGAAGACCAGTTCCAGCTCAACGCCTTCAATCACTGAATCTTTTGTCACGATGCATTTCTGAACCCCTTCTTGAGAAGGGAGCTCAAACATAGTGTCAAGCATCAAGTTCTCTAAGATAGCTCGGAGCCCTCTTGCACCGGTCTCCCGTGCAATCACCTCTTGTGCAATGGCATCCAATGCTTCATCTGTTACCTGTAGATCAACCTCTTCATATTTGAATAGCAGAACATACTGTTTGACCAGCGCATTTTTAGGTTCTGTCATAATCCGAATCAAAGCTGGAGCATCAAGCTCATGAAGCACCGCCACGATTGGCAATCGACCAATAAATTCTGGAATAAATCCATACTTAATGAGATCTTTGGGAACAATCTTGGCTAAAACTTGATGGATCTTCTCATCGGAATCAGTTACGACTTGAGAACCAAAACCGATAGACTTAACACCAATCCGTTCTTGCACAATCTTTTCCAAGCCGATGAATGCCCCCCCACAAATAAACAGAACCTTACTAGTATCGACTTCGATAAACTCTTGATGCGGGTGCTTTCGACCTCCTTGGGGGGGGATGTTGGCGATGGTACCCTCCAAGATTTTTAATAGGGCTTGTTGGACACCTTCACCAGAAACATCTCGCGTAATTGATGGGCCATCTGATTTACGGGTGATCTTATCCACCTCGTCAATATAGATAATACCCGTTTCAGCCCGGGCAACATCGCCATCAGCTGCTTGTAACAACTTTAAAATGATGTTTTCAACATCTTCGCCTACATAACCAGCTTCGGTAAGTGTAGTGGCATCGGCAATAGCGAAAGGAACGTTAAGAATCCTAGCCAGCGTTTGTGCCAATAGTGTTTTCCCTGTTCCTGTTGGCCCAACCAAAATAATATTGCTTTTCTCCAGCTCAACCGCGTCTTCCTGCTCGTACAACAACCTCTTATAGTGGTTATAGACAGCAACAGCCAACACTCGTTTAGCTAGATCCTGGTCGATAACATACTCATCGAGTTGTTGCTTAATCTCAGCCGGTGTTGGGAGAACGAATTGTTCGTTATTGGAGGTCTGGTTGTTAGCTACATCTTCATCTTCACAGCGATACTCGGCCAATACTTCATTGCAGACTTCAACGCATTCATCACAAATGAAAATTCCCGGTCCTCCCGTAATCAATTTGTAGCGAACTTCGTCACGTCCTTTGCCACAAAAGGAACAGGTAACATTATTTTCAGGTGTACGATTCATGAGTTTCTCCAAGATTTATCTAACGAAAATGAGGAGGAGCAGACAAAACGGTAATTAAACGTGCCCGAAAACAACATTAGGGGCATAGAAGATGTTAGCCTGCTGCTTCAACAGTGGATTCATCCAGACCCGACCGGGGATGAGCAACGTGGTCAACGATACCATATTCTCGTGCTGCTTCCGGTCGCATAAAGTAATCCCGGTCAGCATCAGACCGAATCTTGTTCGCGGTTTGCCCTGTGTGAAAGGCTAAAATTTCGTCAAGTTGCTCTCTAGTTTTTAAAATTTCCTGAGCGTGTATGTTGATATCAGATGCTTGCCCGCTAATTCCCCCTAAGGGTTGATGGATCAAAATACTGGAATGTGGCAGTGCGTAGCGCTTGCCCGCGTGTCCTCCAGCGAGTAAGACTGCTCCCATACTGTAGGCTTGACCAACACACCAAGTTTGAACATTGGGCTTGACATACTGCATCGTATCGTAGATCGCTAGACCAGCCCGAACTGCTCCACCTGGTGTATTTAGATAGATGATGATGTCATTTTTGGCGTTATCCCCTTCCAGAAAAAGCAACTGAGCGATAACACTACTAGCAACTATGTCATCAATTGGTGTACCAATGATGATAATCCGATCCTTCAACAAACGTGAGTAGATATCGTAAGCACGCTCACCACGACTCGTTTGCTCAATGACGTTCGGAATTAAATTCACGTTAGTTTCTCTAGGTTTATGTGCCCTTTTAAGATGGCGTAATAATCAGCGATTCCTTTTCTGAAGCGTGCTCAATCAGATGCCGATAGATTTTCTCGTCACGCATTTGTTGTCTGAACTCTTCAATCCGGTTGCTTGCTTTAAGTAAACTCGCATATTTCTGAGGATCCCGGTCTTGCCGCTCAGCAATCCGCCTGATCTCGAGATCTAGTTCGTCATCGGTCATCTTTATTCCTTCTCTAGCTGACACTTCATCAAAAAACCAAGTGGATTTGGTATCAGCAATAAAACTTTGGTGCAGTTGGTTAGGTATTTCCTCCAGATCTATTTCAGCCTCTTCAGCAGTTCTGCCTTCTTGCTTAAGTTGGGTATGGATGTTGGTAAGTGAGTCTTGAACATACCGTTCAATTAGAGATTCAGGCACTTCGATTTCGACTTTTTCGACAACTTGTTGTCGAATCTCTGCTTGTTGTCTCCGGTATTGTTCATTTTTTTCTTCTTCTACCATTTCGTTCCATACTGTAGCATAGAACTGATCATAGTTTTCATGATCCTGATCTTTAGCAAACTCGTCGTCTAATTCCGGCAGTTGTTTCTGAGTAATCGTATTTAGAGTGAACTCAATGTGGACCTCTCGCCCTTCGAGTGGATCATTGGGTTGTCTTTCCTGTGATTGTGAAGTCTCAATATCGATCGCCTTCGATTCACCAGGTCGCATACCAATGAGGGCTTCCTTAATTTCGGGAAAGATATTGCTGCTGTCGATGTCAATATCGGCATCTGCTTCTGACTCACCTTGCTCGCCATCTATAAAAGATTGCCAACTCATGTTAACACAATCCCCTTCTCTGACAGCCCGTTCTTCTTCAATTGGAATGTAATCGGCATGGATTTCTTGCAACTGCTTCATTCGCTGATCAACGTCCTCTTTAGAAACATTGACCGGCGATTTGTCGATTTGAAAATCACTGTAATCGGGAAGGGGAATTTCCGGTTTAACATTAACCAAGGCTGAGAAAGTGAAGCCTTGATCTTCAACAAGTTCCAGTTGATCGTAAGGTGGTTGAATATCGACTTCGCCTAGTGGTGTTAGCTCTTCGTCTCGAATGGCGTTGTCATAAGCGGTAGGGATAAGTTTTTGCAACACATCGGCTTGTACATAGCCACTAAATCTAGCTTTAACTATATTGAGCGGGGCTCTACCTTTCCGAAATCCGGGAATAGCAACGCTTTTTCGGATTTTCTGATATTGTTGATCCAGCTCTTGTTTGACCTCTTCAGCAGGAATTTCAATGTTGAGTTTGACCCGACCTTTTTCGAGTTTTTCAACAACAACTTTCAAAAAAGTCTCCGTGTGTCCAAATTATCAAGATTATGATTGGGCGAAGAGGGATTCGAACCCTCACGAGGAAAACCTCAATAGATCCTAAGTCTATCTCGTCTACCAATTCCGACACCCGCCCTAAAGATTAACGCCGCGATGCCGGGAAAACGCATCCACGGTGTGTATAAACGCGTCCGGAGGGACTCGAACCCCCAACCTACAGATCCGAAGTCTGTTGCTCTATCCAATTGAGCTACGGACGCAAAGAGAGGGTGGATGATGGGGTTTGAACCCACGACCACCTGATCCACAGTCAGGAGCTCTACCGCTGAGCTACATCCACCGTATCGAACAAAAGGAAGTGTGTTTAATGGCACGCCCGGCAGGATTCGAACCTGCGACCTACTGATTAGAAGTCAGTTGCTCTATCCAACTGAGCTACGGGCGCAACCTCCTAGGAGCGGCCCGCGAATCGGGGCGAGAGGATTTGAACCTCCGACCCCCTGCTCCCAAAGCAGGTGCGCTAACCGGACTGCGCTACGCCCCGTCTGAACAAACC
Organism: Candidatus Poribacteria bacterium; assembly: GCA_030748495.1. Taxonomy (GTDB): domain Bacteria; phylum Poribacteria; class WGA-4E; order WGA-4E; family UBA9662. Next base: position 16,197 of record JASMLX010000065.1, read on the forward strand.
GACAAAATATAACACATCCGAAAAACAGATTCAAGATATAATTGTATAAGCCTCGATAAATTGATTGCTCCTTTTAGCAATACTCCTATTTATCATTCAAATTACAGACATAAGCTTTTTATTTCTAACCACAATAAGTGTTTTACAAGCGTACCCACTTTACTGGATCAGCGTCTTGTATCGTCCAGTCCTTTGATGCAAGGTCTGGTGGATAGGGAGAACTGCCGATAGGTTTCTGTGCCGTCAACATGGGTTTTTCGTCTTGTACTGCAGTCACGATGAGGTACAGGCTGGGGATTGCCACGATCAGGCTAGCACAGCCCCCACGACCAGTAAACGTCAGGTGGCACGTTATTCAGCGTTCCATCCGCATTGTTCCACCATAACAACCCATAATGATTTGATGCGTTGTTATAGGGTTTGGAATCTACCTCCGGCAAGCCGATGACCGCCGTGATAGTAGTACCGGCCGCGGCTACAAATGCCTGAGGAATAATCTGCCTGTCGTTCCACTGACCACCGCGTAGATAGAGATAAACGATGCGCGCCATGGCATCGACGTTGGCACTGATACCGGATCCAAATTCGCGCTGTATAACGCCGTCAATCTTGGCTTGGCGATAGCTATTTTGCTGCCAAGTTAAGTCCTCATGTGCAATTCCCAGTGGCGCAAATACCTGTTCGAACATCAACTCGGAGATGTCTCGCTTGTAAGCCAGCGTGATACATTCGGCCAAGCAGTTAGGGCCGCCGTCGCTGTAGGCCCACTTCGTTCCTAATTCGAAAATCAGTTTGGTGAAGCCGCCCGGCTTGTCGAAACCTGCTGTCTGTGTTGCCAAGTGTGTGATCGTAATCTGCTCAATCCAGCTGGTTTCACGGTTAGGCTCCGGTGGGCCCGCCAGTGCCGGATGATGCTTGATAGCATTATCTGCCAGACCAATTTTCCCATCTGCTATAGCCAGCCCCAGTGCGGTAACAACCGGTCGACTTGGTAGTAGACTTCAAGTCGTACCGTTGACCAGGATCTCCCCACGACATGACCAGCCTACCGTACCGAAGATATAACCGGAACCGGCGCCGGTTAGCGCGCAGTCGCAGGCTTTTTCAAGTTATGCTGGATCTAGTCCAACATCCTCTCACCTGGCTTTTGTTCATGCCGGCGAGGGCCATAACTTGCCCGCCCCCGATATCGGTAGCCTTGTGAACAGTAACAACATGGCAAGACCTACCGGCTTCAAGTAACTCTTCATTTTTATTTTCCTCCTCCTGTAGTTCTGACATCTCAATACTTGATAGCAAAGCGGCTTTCGCCATCAGAACCTGATGAACATCCTCAACCACAGCCTCGACTGCCCGTTCATCACTCTGTATACCGGTTGATGAATAATTGGCAGGACGCCACATTGAGATTACCACTAATTTAACTGATGTTACGCCAAAGCCATAGTTTTCTTCATATTCTGTAGTTGGCTAAAAGCCAACCTGTTAGCATTAACAATGAGTTTGTATTTTAACCCAAAGTGATTCAGATGCTGGTTGAACGATAACATTTCTTGCTTCATCCAGGCGCATATTGTTGAAAAAATATGATTGTTTGGTCTACCCACGGTACGTGTGGGTGATTTTTCTAATCCTGAAATTGACTGGATAGATTTGTGATATTCCTCAATTTTCCATCGTTTTTGAGAGAGAGGTGATGCGGAGATAACCTAATGAGAGATCACTACCAACTAAGTCTAAAATACCTGTGCTTCCATCTCGGTTTATCAAGACTTGTTTTGCTATCTAATAGAGGAAAAGAAACACCCTTGACGTAGGCACCTACGTCCGTATTTTCTCCTACATTCTAGTTCAGATAACTTTTTAAATTCTCCTCGCTGAGGATCTTTTTGATTCAGCGCAATTAATCGATTGCTTTTCAAGGCCAAAACAAACTGCTTCCCCTTTAACTTAATGTGCTTCATATTCTCCTTCGAGGCAGACCAACTATCGGCCAAGACATCGGCCTATCTGAATCCATTTTTTATTGACTGATCAATGAGATCTCGGAACATCTCATTCTGACTCCCATCGCCTATCCGTTGGACCTTTTTTGTTTTCAGATCACCGTATGTAACCATTTTTTTCACCCACTCAAATGCGATTGGAGTTGCGACCTCTCCAGATTGAATTAATGCACTCAAAATATTAACCCTTTTCACATTCTTACCTGCTAGTCTGATCATAATGCCAACACATACAGTTTGCTTTCATCAGTCTCTGGCTGATTTGCTATTGTGTCATCAAATATTAATCCATCATCATCTTCCTCTATCTTTGGTACGGTTGGCTTCACAAATCTCCACAACTCTTTAGAGGTCTAGTCTGATT
>JASMLX010000065.1:18576-35354 GCA_030748495.1 Candidatus Poribacteria bacterium
CTCCTCGCTGAGGATCTTTTTGATTCAGCGCAATTAATCGATTGCTTTTCAAGGCCAAAACAAACTGCTTCCCCTTTGACTTAATGTGCTTCATATTCTCCTTCGAGGCCGACCAACTATCGGCCAAGACATCGGCCTATTTGAGCCCATTTTTTATTGACTGATCAATGAGATCTCGGAACATCTCATCCTGACTCCCATCGCCCATCCGTTGGATCTTTTTTGTTTTCAGATCACCGTATGTAACCATTTTTTCACCCACTTAAATGCGATTGGAATTGCGACCTCTCCAGATTGAATTAATGCACTCAAAATATTAACCCCCTTCACATTCTTACCTGTAGTCTGATCATAAGCCAACACATAAGTTGGCTTTCATCAGTATCTGGTTTGTTTACTATTGTGTCATCAAATATTAATCCACCATCATCTTCCTCTATCTTTGGTACGGTTGGCTTCACAAATCGCCACAACTCTTTAGAGGTCTAGTCTGATTTAGATAGAAACCGAGTAACCTGATCAGAACTAACTTCCCCCTCCAAAATATCCGCTCAACTGGTGGCGGTTCGATAATGATTGCTGCGGATCAAATAGTCGGTGTCTAAATCCAATAATGTTCCGGTCAGAGATGGTCTCCATTTCTCCCCTACAATCTACGAGACTCTCCATTTTTTCATATCCAGCATTTGCTTCATGCGTAAACATCAGTAATTTAATACAAATTTCACTGATTTTTCACTGGCCTGTGAATTCGCCGAAGAGCGTATGTAAAAGGTCACAGGCGATTTTTTCATTGTCTTTATTTTCAAATCGCCACACTGGAATCCTTTGACTTTTTTTTAACTTTGTTGATAAAATCCGACGTATGGCATTTTCATCTATACTTTTCGACGCTAATTCTTGTGACTCTCATATCTCATGATATTTCGTAGCCTATTTCATTTCTGGCGCATGAATTTAGCGGTTTTGTTGGCTGTTTCAGTTGCTACTGCGGTACTAACTGGCGCCTTGCTGGTTGGTGATTCGGTTCGTGGCAGTTTGAGGATCCTCACCTTGGATCGGCTCGGGCCGGTCGATTATACCTTAACTACGACCGGCTTCTTTCGACAATCTCTAGCTGACGAAATCGTTGAGCCTAAAGCAACAAGGACAGATTCACCATACGGGTCGATGCCAATCATCTCTTTGACTGGAACGGCGGTCCAACCTCAGACCAAAGCCAGATACTCCAAAGTCAATATTTATGGTCTGCCGACTGAATTTGGTCGTTTTTGGCAAATCCAATCCTCACTTTCCCTAGATCCCGGCCGTGGAGAAACATCAGCCGATCATCTGCAGAAAACAGGCAAGCAACTTTTCCCTTCTGTGATGCTTAACCGAACCCTTCAGCAAGAACTACAGGTCGAAGTTGGGGATACAATTGTTCTCTCTTTCGAACGCCCCACCAATATTCACCGCGAGTTTATCTTGGGACGGCGAGAGTACGAAGATCTGGTTCAGTCGTTGCGTTTGACGGTTACTCAAGTTATTGCCGATCAAGGGATCGGTCGATTTGGTCTACAATCCAGCCGGCATTTTCCGGCCAACGCCTATCTTGATCTTGAATCTCTACAGCAGGTTATAGATCGGGAGAAACAGGTTAATACAGTTTTACTCTCCGTCCCCGGATCAGAGTCAGCAGATCTTGTTGCTCGGCTTAAACAGAGGCTCCGCTTCTCAGACCTCGGTCTTGTTTTTAGACATAACAACGGTCAGTCCTCAAAGAGTGAACATCTTATCGTTGAGAGTCGGGACTTTCTGTTACCAACGGATCTGGCTTCTGCCCTACAATCAGCAGCCACCGCGTTGGATTTACAATGGCAACCGATTTTCACCTATCTGGCCAATCGCATCACGGTTAACGGTCAGCATATCCCCTACTCGACCATCACCGCCATGGATCTAGACGCACACGCTATTGCCAGCCACACAGATCAGGCTAACTTGTTCCCACCGATTCTGCTCAACCGTTGGGCATTCAACGATCTCGGCTTAACTCAGACGAGCCAAACCGAGGTGACAATCCAATTTTTTGTTCCCGACGCCGAGGAAAACCTTCAGACCAAGACGGCTCGATTTCGATTGGTGGGCGTCGTCGAGATGAATACCATCGATCAACAACTAACCCCCAAACTGCTTGGCATCCAAACTGCCGGGAATATGTCGGATTGGGATGTGCCCTTCCCTGTTGATTATAGCCAGATTCGCTCGGTGGACGAGCAGTACTGGGATCTCTACCAGACCACGCCCAAGGCGGTAGTTTCGTTGCAGGCCGGCCAAGAATTGTGGGCCAACCGGTTCGGTAACCTGACTGCACTTCGGATTTCTGGTTTAGATCGATCTATTCGCCAGATCCAGGAGGGGCTAGAGCAGGCGGTTTTAGACCGCCTAACGCCACGGCAACTCGGATTTCAGATCCAGAACGTCAAGTCAGCTGGATTATCTGCCTCCAAAGGATCAACCGATTTCAGCGGTTTGTTCATCGGCCTGAGCCTCTTTTTGATTATCTCCGCTATCTTGATAATTGGCCTTCTGTTTCGTCTGGGAGTCGAAATACGGCTCAACGAGATCGGTCTGCTCAGGGCAACCGGATTTTCAGTCAAACAGGTACAGATTCGTCTATCTTTAGAAGGGCTGATTTTGTCGGTAGTGGGAACTCTACTTGGTCTAACCATGGCAGTTGGCTATGCCAGTCTAATGATGTATGGGTTACGAACCTGGTGGATTGGCGCCGTTGGGACTACTGCCCTTACGCTTCACGTTTCGCCGACGAGTCTGTTTTTGGGGTTAGCGATTAGCTTGATTATGGCACCGCTGACTATTGGATGGACCGTTTGGCGACTTCATCAAACCGCTATCATCCCTCTACTTCGTCGCCAACTCCAAACAGAGCCTATCTCTCGATCCAACCGGAATAACCCGCAATTCCTGAAAAGTACGATTGCCGCCATGTGTTTAGCTCTTGCTGCTTTCATCACGCTTTACGCCAGCTTAACGCGACTGTCACCAACTCTATTTTACCTGGCCGGGACACTACTGTTATTGTCTGGACTGCTCTTTTTTTCAGCCTGGCTTCACAATCGGTCTCGCCAACGCTTCGACAGTCAGGTTGAAACCGGTATTAGAAACACTAGACGCCGTCCGGGCCGAAGCCTGCTCTGTGTAGCCCTGGTGGCTTGTGCTAGTTTTGTCATCGTAGCGGTTGGGGCCAACCGTCATACAACGCCCAACCTAGGAGGCCGTTCACACCAGCACAAACGGCAGACGGGAACCGGTGGCTTTACTCATATCGCAGAAACCGATATTCCGATTCTAAATGATATTGAACATCTCAATTCAGCCGTTGGTCTGGATCAAGCCGTCTTTCCCTGCCGGCTCCTACCGGGTGATGATACCAGTTGCCTCAATCTATTTCAACCGCAGCAACCACGGCTACTTGGGTTCTCAGACGACCTGATTCAGCGAGACGGATTCCAGTTCCAACAAACGGTTGAGCATCAGTTTGATAACCCTTGGCAACTCTTAAAGCAAGATTTGGGTGATGATGTGGTCCCAGTTTTTGGCGACTACAACTCGGTAATGTGGATCTTGCATCTAGGACTAAGTCAAGATTTAGAGATTCAGAACGAATTGGGACGGACCATCAAACTGCGAATTGCCGGCTTGCTAAAAGGCAGCATTTTTCAGAGTGAGTTGATCATGTCAGCCGACAACTTGAGCCGGCACTTTCCCGGCCAGGCTGGATACCGCTGGTTTCTGATTCGGTCGAGCCAACCGGATATTGCCACTCAATTAGAAGAGCAGTTCCGCAACTATGGATTGGACGTCGTCTCGACAGTCAAGAAATTAAGAGATTTCCATCTGGTGGAGGACACCTATATGTCGGTGTTTCAAGTCATTGGTGGGCTGGGGTTGATGTTAGGCTCACTGGGCTTGGGAATTGTGCTGGTGAGAAATACCATCGAACGAAAACAGGAACTGGCGATGTTACGTGCCTTCGGATTCCGCCAGTTGACCTTATCGGTCATGCTGCTAATCGAGAATAGCTTTTTGATCCTGGTCGGTTTAGGAATTGGAACCGTGTCCGCCCTACTGGCAGTTGCTCCTCACCTGCTGTCGATGGGTAACCCGATCCCTCTGTTTTCTCTAGTAATTACGCTGATTCTGGTTCTCGTAGTTGGTATCAGCTCCAACCTGATTGTCATTCGGGCTACCATCAATTTGCCGTTATTATCAACGCTTAAATCTGAGCTTTAACTAACAATAGCGGTCACGGGACCCTTTTTTTATCGTCCGAGAACCACTGGATTTGGCGCATATTGGTTCGAGGTGGTGGAGGGAAATGATCACCCCGCTGACTGGTCAGACCTTTATTGGCTCCGGCTACAAAATCTCGATCTGGTAGCCCTTTCAGTTCTCCATCGACCATCCATTCCAGATCCGCACCATAGAGTTGTGAGATCAGAATTTGGGTCAAGTCTTCAAGTTTCTGTTGATGCGAGGGCGAAGTCGATAGATCAACCAATTCGTTCGGGTCTTGTTCCAGATCGAATAGCTGTCGCTGGTTGCCCACCGGATAGTAGATCAGCTTGTAACGTCTATCGTGGATCATTCGGGTGGAAAAAGCATCCTCGCCCACCTCTCCATAAAACCAGTCTCGCTCTTGACCACCGACCATTGAGAGACCTTCCACCGTTGCTGGGACCTCGACTTGAGCTAAATCCAGCAGTGTCGGCATTACGTCACACCAGCCCACCAATCGATGGTCGACCCGGTTGATACCCACCTGATCGTCATCATCTGTTCCTACTAGAATCATCGGGATGTTGGCCGAATACTCGTAAAACAGCCGCTTGGCCCACATGCCGTGGTTACCTAACATATCACCATGATCTGAGGTGAAGCAGATGACGGTGTTGCTGAGTAAGCCTTCTTCCCGCAGGGTTCCGATCAGCACTCGAAGTTGATGGTCAATATGCGTACATAGGGCATAAAATGCCCGTCTCACCAAGCGAATCTGATCTGCTGACGAGGCTTGTTGTTGAAAGTGTGCGCCCCGGGCAATATTGCCGCAGATGGCAAAACAGTTCTCTTCATCTGTCCACCGGCCAATCTGTGGATCATCGATTTCCAGTTGGTGGTAGAAATCGAGATAGATTTGTAGTGGGACGAGGGGGGGATGAGGATGGCGGTAAGAAACGAACCAGAAGGCAGGACGATCCGGGTCGCGACGCTTGATGGTGCGTGCCATTTGTTGTGTCGCCCAATTGGTGGCATGTGTCCCTTCCGGCAGATGCCAGGGCCGCCAACCGTATTCATTATTGCTCATTCCGTGGTAGAATTGTTGTCCAGCAGCCCCTTGATCGGCGAGAAAGATTTCATAATCGTCGATGACACCATACTGGGTTCGCCCCTCCTCATCCAGAATCACATCGTCGAAACCGATCCGATTCCTTTGAGGATACACGTGGAGTTTCCCCACTGCAGTCGCCTGATAGCCCGCATTACGAAAAGTTTGGGCTAAAGTTGGGAGTTCCGGCATAACCAATTTCTCTTTGAAAACTCGATCGTCGTGCGTTTTTGGCATGGTGCCCGTCATCAATGTCCGGCGAGCCGGAATACAGACCGGGCATTCGGCGTAAGCATTGGTGTAACGGGTACCGCTTCTGGCTAAGCTATCTAAGGTAGGTGTTTGGACTACCGGATGCCCAGCTACGCCCAGTAGAGCCGCCGGCCAATGATCGGTGCTGATTAGAAGCACATTGGGATTGGGTCGAGTTGCCATTTTATTCCTCCCCTTCTAAGGTTCTTGCCAGTCGAGTACCATCTGATGTTGAGCCGGTGACTCCGGTGTATTGGGATGGTGCCACCGTTTTTCGCGACTGACTGTTTTCCAGTGTTCTCGCAACATCTGCAGTGCATCCTCCCCCGAAAGGCCTTGTCTCACCAAATAACAGCCAACTACTGTTCCGGTTCTACCGACACCACCCCAACAGTGTATCACCACTTGTCTTTGCCCAGCAATAGCGGAGTCGATTAAATCCAGGATTTCGACCATCTCCGATTTGGTAGGGGTCGAGTAATCTACAATCGGCTTCCGAATATAAACCGGGCTTAGCCCCAACCCTCCGGCTTCCTCTTCCAGCAGCAGGTTATAAGGTTCAAGTTCCTTCACCTGGGTTAGATCCATGAAATAGTCGAGGCCCTCAGCCAGGAAACGACGCAGACGCAACCGGGCTTCAGCAACCTTGACATGGCCCGGATATTCACTAGCTAAAAGGTTTTTATTCACCCAGTAGCAATTTTCAATCGGTTTACAGCAGAGGTTCATTTTTCGCCTTGCCTCCTATAGTCGTTAAAATATCGCTAATATCCTGTAAACGGAGATAGTCAACGACATTCTAGCACAAAGAACCAAAGTACCATATGAGATGATTTCGAATTCAAAGCGCTACGAACGTAAGCCCGTAGGTATTTACTGATCGGCATAGTCAACGGCCCAGCTGCCGCGACCAGTCCCACCATCAGCCGATCGTTGCCAAAGAGCCAGAAAATCGTCTGGTGCCTGGTGGTCAGTCAAATGGTTGGTGAAAAGCTGATGTAATTCAGCAACAATATCTAGATTGTCAGCAGCAATATTATGTTTGGCTAGCGGGTCTACAGTTAAATCGTAAAGTTCAGGTGATCCATCCTCACCGATAGGGGCGTAGCCCCACCGATAGGTGATCAAGAAAGGTGTAGTCGCCCGCTGTGGTCTTGCGCCTGTAGCGCTAATGTGACAACCGCTAACTGCAAAATCACGGTGTTTATTTGTACTGTTGCGAATCTGATCGGCAAAGGAGATTCCGTCCGTCTTTTTTTCAGTTACAATTTCAACGTTAGCCAGATCGCAAATCGTGGGTAGCAGATCAATCGGTTGAGCGATTAGGTCCAGGCTTTGCTGTTTGGGTATACCTCCACCAGCGATCAGGAACGGCACGTGGCCAATCTCGGGGTAGATCGGCCAAAAGCGTTTGTCTTCGGGGGAGATATTGGATTTACCCGTTCGACCGTGTTCGCCAATCGACATGCCGTGGTCAGCCATCACCACCACAATGCTGTCTTCCCAAAGTTGCAGATCATCGATTTTTTGCAAGACTCGTCCAATGTAACGGTCAACCAGCTCAGATTCCGCCGCATAGTGCGCCCATAGGTTATAGAGTTCAGCTTCTGTGTAAACTGATGATGGGCCATAATTAGGATGCAACATCGGTACGCCATCGTAATCGGGGTCGTAGCGTCGAACCATGTACTCTGGAGGATCCCACGGTTCATGTGGATCGAAAAAGTCAACCCAGAGGAAGAAGGGGTTGTGACTGGCATTCTCTTCCAAGAAACGAACTGTGGTCATACCGGTCTTAGCGGCAAAGGTCTCGGACTCCAATTCGTAGTATCGGTTAGTCCACCGGTGCTTATTAGGCAAGGTGTGACCGTTAAAACTAGGGCCAGGTCTTGTCTTTTCTAACGGAACAATTTCTTGGATTGGGTCATTCAGGTGCAAAAGTGGGAGGTCACCTTCTTGTCCGCGATGCTGAAAAGCAGCATCGAACCCGTGTTGAAACCGGGCGTTGAATAAGTGGGGGCAATCGCAGATTAATTGGGTTGTATACCCCTGTCGGTTCAGCATCTTTGCAACATGATTTGGACCACTGACATCAATCGGTTGCCAGCCATAATGAGGCCAACCCAGGACACCGGTAGCGAAGTCTGTCCGATGCGGGATGGTAGGAAAACTGTTCATATAGAACTTTTCCACCGAGGTAGCACGTTTGGCGGCGAACGCGTCAATTTCCGGCGTACGAACAGGTCGTTCAGCCCGGTTGCCTAAATTATCGTAGCGGAACGTATCAGTCAACAAAACGATGATATTTTTCATAATATCTCCTCTAATATCATTGGAATTAGGGTCATAGCCATTGGTTGAACCAATCGATAGCCGGTTCAACATCGAATTCGTGCTCACCCGCAAAAACATCCAGTGTCACTCGATTATCGATACCGAGTGCCCGGTAGTGATCGTCGAGTTGATTGTAAGCCTCAGTGGCATCCGAAACCAGGAAACTGGGATCTTTCTCTCCTGCTTGAATCATCAAGGGACGAGGCGAAATCAGCGTGGCAATATCAGCATGCTCAAAGTATTTTGCCATCTGTGGGACGTAGCCGCAAATGCAGTGGGGTTCTTTCAAAAAGGTGCCCTCAAAAGAGGTTAAAAAACAGGCGATACAAGCAACTTTAATCCGTTCATCACAAGCCGCCAGGTAGAGGGTCATTTCACCCCCTAGGCTCAACCCAGCACAACCGATTCGATTTGAATCTACAGCCGGTAACGTGGTCAAGATATCGAGCGCTCGCTGTAATTCCCACATTCGATAACCAATGACAGTACTACCGAGCAGGTTGAGAGCTTCATGATCGAAGCGACAACCGTGATACGGCTCTGGATTAGCCCGTTCACCAAAGCTGATATGTTCCGGCACAAAAGCCACATATCCGGCCTCAGCCAGTTTTCTGGGATAAAGATGATAGCCGCTTTCTTCTTCTCCCATCACCTGATTAATTCCTTTCCCATGTCCAGGTGGGCAAAGAATCGCTGGTCGGGGTTGGTCGTTTCCTTTAGGTCTCAACAGATAAGCTGAAACTGTGAGATGCGGCAACGTTTGGTACATTACCTTTGTCAACCGGTAATTGGGAAACTCCTCTTCTGCTACGGTTTCTAACTCTGGATTGAAATCCTGTTCAGTTGTATAGGTGGGTAGGTCTGCGATCTGAAGTAATTCAATGACCTTTGAGCGAGCCTCTGCCTTCCACGATTCAAAAGTTTGAATTGCGCCTTGAAATCGCATTCGACGTGAATTTTCAGCGTATAGCTGTTGTAAATATCGCAAAAAATTGTTCTGCATCGTCACCTGCTTACTCCTATCTAATGGTTACAAACAGATTGTCTTTAACCTGATATTTAGAGGCTGATGACTGTCGTCAGCCTATCTAATTTTGGTTTTGTCAACCAATGTTACCTTACCTACTTATTTGAAATGGAGGTAAAAATCGCCTTGGCTAATGTAGCTGGATTCACTTTTAACTTCCTGTATTTGGGATTGCCGTCCGAACGATGGTTGATCGACCGGAATGCGCGACCATAACTACGGCTTTCGTTATTAGCCGAGGAATCAATGGCTACAAAAAGATACTGAGGGCAGTAGGAAATCTATAGGTGTTTTACCTAGGAACCGTAGTGAGAGCCGCTGTCCCGGTGCTAATTTTGTGCCGGCATTTGACCGTTGGCCTGGTGATTGAGTTTTTAATAGGCAAGGCATAGTTGATGTCCTGCAATGAGCAGTGTTCGTGTTCTTCAATGTATACATGATATCGATTTGCCGGTTATATTGGAAATCGATTCCGGTTCCATTTAACCACTTTCCTCTTGGCCGGTCACGTGCCGTATTGATCTCGAGTCCTTCTTCGACAGGGTGTCTTTTGGAAAAAGGAATAAAGGCCGAACAATATCCATTTATAGTTCCATTAAAGGAGATCATAATCATGATTCTCTTTTTGCTTAGCGGTATGTGGGTCCGGGTTTAAGGTGTTCGGTCAACCTCTTCTCCCCCGGTCGGACCGGTATCCGTCTGAGAGGAGAACTGGATCATTTTCAGGACGGCCAGGGCGCGCAGGTAGTTAGTGTTATGGGGTAGCCAACACTCGTTAGTGGAACTGGCGGGAATGTCTACCTCGGACATGTCAAACCAGGGCCGGTCGTCTCCCGGTCCCTGCCAGATGATACCGTTGACGATGCTGCCCGGTACCGCCCCTCGATCCACCCCGCCGAACAGATAGCGGTGGTGATAGGTGGGCGGGAAGGCACTGCCCTGTCCTTCCATCAGGCTAATATTGAAAGGATTGTTGCCTAGGATCCAGTTGAACTGGTCGTAGATAAAGGCTAGGTAACGAGGATCAGGGCGGTAACGGTAGGCGTGCCCCATAGTAATGGCCGCCTGTAGTAGGTGGCTGTTGGTACCCAAGCTGTTAGCCGGTTGGACCGGGGTACCGAAAAAATTGGGATTCTCCACCGGTCCAAAGGTACAAATGCCGAAAGGGTTATCTGCTACTGCTAGCAACCGGTCAGCCTTATCAGTTAGCGCCGACTGCAATAGCTCCGTGTGATCCGAGTTGAACAAGCGATCGTATGCCTCCATCGATTCGATTGCTTCAACCATGCCGTCCGGAGTTTGAGGTAACCATTGTTGGGCTAGGTCAGCGTAGGTCTGCTTTTGGGTCAGTACGTAAAGGTCGACGGCGGCGCTGAACTGGCGGGGGCTGCTCTTACCCTTTTGAACAGCCCACTTTAGTCCCCGTTCTGCCGTTTCAATCCAGATGTCCGGGTCGGGTAGATAACGGGAGATCCGGGCCATAGCAGCGGTATGCTCGGAGGTGTCACCGTCGTTGTGGTCACCGCCGTAATTGATGACCGGGCGTTTGTCGCCGGTGCTGGGCAGATTGTCGGTCTCCAACTCGGGTGGCCCCCAGAAACCGTAACCGGAGGTAATTGAACCGTGGCCTGCACCATCGGGCGCTATTAAGCGACGGACGCGGTCGGCACCCCACAGAATCTCCCCTAGCAGACCGTCCGGCGGATCATTATCCTTGGCCGATTGCTCGAAATGGGAACGAGCACTGGTATAGGCGCGTAACAGGCCAAAGACATAAGGGGCATTGACGTAGGTGTTGCAGTCGCCAGCGTCGTGCCAGCCACCAGCCAGAGCTAGTTGTCGGCCGTCGGGAGTAACAGCGTCGTCCAAGTGACAGGCAGCGTGGAAGCCGGGAATCTCCATGCCACAACGCTGGTGGTAGAAGAACCGGTAGGCTGGGCGGTGAGTCTGATCCCAGAGCAGGTTAGGCTCCAAGCGAAAAGGGTGAGAAACTGCCGTCTGACCGTCTATGCCGACCTTCAATCGATAGTGTCCGGGGGTATCGAAACTGGTGAAATCGCCACGCCAATATTCCCGCCCCCAGTCGTTGCCAAATGCGCCTTTTATCCGGCCGCGATACTCCAGGAGCACGAGGTAAACTGGAGTACCGGATAGATCAACCAACTGGCCACTGACCGCATTGTCGTTAATCGGTAGAAAGTTAGTCTGGACAGTGAAACATTTCGGAGCTTCCAGATCGTAGCCGACCTGGTTAACCAGAATTTCGATCTGCCGGGGCCGTAAAAAATGGCCAATAATGGTAGCCTGGTCCCACCAGGCTGGCTGGTCACCACTCTTCCGGGTCTCACAAATCAATTGTAGCCAATGAGCACCAGTAGGGGGGTGTGCATTATCCAGCCAGAACCGGCACCAACCGTTTTTGTCCGCCGGACTCGGGGTTAACGGATCCTGGCGCAACCGGCCTTTCAAACCGGTCCAGCGCAAGGCGGCCGTCGCGGCCCCGCCTCCTCTGCCCATAATTTCAGCCTCCACTGCTACTAAGTCCGGTCCAATCTCGATCTGCTCACTGGCCAGCACAAAGGAGACCGCTACCGGAATGACCTTGATTGAGGCTTGGCCGGTAAACTTTTCCTGCTGATCCCGCTGCCAGTTATCATCGACCGGTAGAATACTGTCTGGTCGCCAGCCGCCGGGCCGCATACGTTTACAAGCGGCAAAATCGGTGTCGCCGGGGTATTCGTCATCCGCCAGCAATGCTTGTGTAGATTCAAAGTCCCCCCCTTCCAGCAGGGGGTAGGTCTCTTCTACCTTGGATGTATTCAGCACTTGTACTTGAGCGGCACTGGTGGTATCTCCTTCGATTGGGATGGACTTAGCAACAGAAATACAGTTTAGTTTGCAGCCGCTACCGCCGAAAAGGAGGCGCATTTTGCCGTCATTGTGGATGTCGGCTACGGTAGCCGGGGCTATTAGTCTGCGTTCCTCTTTATATCTGCCGACCAGGTTGCCGTCGGCGTTCAGCACATAAAGGGAATGGTCGCCGCTGGTAACGATCACCGACAGTTGGCCGGTCTTCTCTAAATCGGCCACGGTAGCAGCCGTATGGACCGGTTTGGGAGTTAAAAAGGTCCACAGGTGCTGCCCTTGACTGTTGAGACAATAGACATTTCCGTTGTCGTCACAGGCGATAACTTCCAACTTACCGTCACCATCCAGATCACCAGTGGGATAGTAAGAGTTAGAATAGACATCGCAACCGGCCAGCGGTGGAATCTGCCAGACGAAACAACAGATTGTCGTCTTTAGCCGCACACAGAACATCATATCTTCCGTCACCCTCCAGGTCAGCCACCGTCAACCCGCTGAGAAATTCGTGGCCTGGTCGCTGGTGCCAGCGCAACTTACCGGTCGAGTTTAGGCATAGTGGCCCCCAGCGGTCACAGACAAACACCTCTGCTCGCCCGTCCCCATCGACATCCTGAGCAGTAATGGGGCAACGTATCACCAGTGGGTTACCGGCAATGTCCTGCCGGTAGGTCCAGAGGCGGGTACCGTCGGTCCGGAAAGCGGTGATACCTTCAACCTCAGTGGCAACTACTAGTTCATCCTGGCCATCACCGTCCAGGTCAGCCCAGACCGGAGAGCCCCACTCAATCCCACCGACAAGGGTGGTCCAGACCTCCTGACCAGTATCAGCCCGCAGGCAACATAGCTGGCCGTCGGCGTTTCCGATGGCCAGCAGTGGGAAATCGGGGTGGGCGTTGAAACTGAGGGCTGGTGTTGCCGTCAGGCGTTTGCGCCAGCCTCCGTCGTATTGCCAGAGTTGCCGTCCGGAAGCGTCGATGCAACGCAGCAGGCGAACCTCGGCGTCACAGATAATAACTTCCATCCCCGGGTTGGCGGTTACATTGGCTACCACTGGGCGGGAATAGAGGGTGCTCTGGGCTTGGAAGGCCCAGTCTTCCTCCAGTTGAAAAGTCAGCCCTGTTTCAACCGCAGGCATGGGGTTGTCGATAATGCCAAAAGGTGAGGGGGAACAGGGAAAGAGGGGTTTTCATTATCAGGTTATCTATTTTTCTCTTGTTTCGCTAAAGGACGAAAAGGCTCAAAACCTCGATTTGTCACCCGTATCCAGTTAGACTTACACTAAATTTTAATAAAAGAGTTTATCTTTCTAGAGGTTGGATTTAAGGAGGATCTGCTCCTCGTTTGAGGTTGTCAGCCAAGACATGATGCCAGAAAATAGAAGTTGTGTCAACTACTCAACAGTGACCAAGCAAGGGGCTCGTCTGCTCGCCAAAAAGTGATAATGCGTGTCCTCAGCCTTCATTTGCCGCTAAAGTTTCTCCCTGGGTTTCGCCACGGGTAGTAGTAGGTGGCTAGAAACAGGGGAAAAATCTACTCTTTATCATCAAAAAGGTAGTAGCCCGGACGGTGTTATACCGCACACAGGGCCTGATCCGGCACCATTTTCGCTATCTTTACGACAGCCGCCCTCAAGATGTTAAGGCCCAAGGCCTTTAAGGTTGCACAGAACCTGACGGCTTTGAGGCTTTGGACTCGCAGGTGTTTAACTCCGGTCCGCTGGTCATATTCACTCCTCGTGACCTCGCCACCGGTACCGGTTTTTAAACTTTTTCCGGCGTTCAAAGATCCTGCCTTGTGCCAGGCGCATCTCTTTATCTGAAAAACGCAGGATCTGAAAAATGCCGGCAGCAAAATTTTCTGCCCTTTTTCAGCGGGCAGATTGAACGTTGTGGGCAGTTGTGACAATGCAGTGAAGAAAAACCTGTGCCAGCCGGTTTTCTCTGCTTGACTTTTCTCAGTGCATGTCCGCTTAGACAGCGAAAATCAGCCAGGCTCAACTGGTCTTGATCAACTGTACCCATGGCCGGAGCAATCGGTTCCACTTCATAATTCTTTGGTATATTCGCCGTTATCATTACGGCCGTAAAGCGAGTCAGCTATCAACTCTTGTGGTTTCATATTTTGTTCTTCCTTGGCCTCGATTGCCGACACCTGTTCTATGTCTTACGGCTTCAACCTCAGACGGACTTACTTTTGGAGCCCCTGTTAAAAAAGGAGGGTAACGGTTGCGGATATTTCATCCAGACTACAGGCGACCTCCAGCATCCTCTTTCAAATGATATGAGTGAACCACAGGTGCCGACAAATGTAGAGGCAACCAGACGGGAATTCATTTGCTTAAAGGCATTATCCTCAGTGCGCTATTGAATGTAATTAATAAAGTCTTTTATCGGTACTTTCGTGGTCTTTAGATATATATCGCCCAACTTCACCTCTTCCAGAACACTATACATCAACAGCCGGTAAAGCGTGGTGTTTTCACCCTTTAACAAAATTGACTTGGCAATAGAGTAAAAGACTCCGTAATCATCTTTTTTTGCAGCCAAGTCGGATAGGAAAGAGTATTCATACGCAACAAATTGCGATTCGACGATAGCTTCATAGAGTTTTTCCTTGGTCTCAAACAGACGTGAAATCACGGCTTCACTGATATTGGCCGCCTGTGAGATTTCCCATGTTTTAGTACCGTGAAAGCCCTTTTTGAAAATAGTTCGGCGGCAACAGATACAATCTGCTTCCTACGCTCATCGGCCGAAAGTCGAGTCCGTTTTCTTTCCACCGGTAGAAATACCGCCTTCCAACTGTTTTTCTGTCTGATTCCTTAAAGGATTATAGTCAAATCCAGAACCATATTACAACGCTATTCAGCAATCAGATAAAAGGTAAGGGTAGAAATCGATTTTGACTTGACTATGACTCTTTAGTGCAGATGCAATTCAGCCACCTGAAAGAAAAGTGAGTGTTTACCTGCATGATGCGTCGTTTCGGTTGCGTTCGATGTCAGTATCCAAGCTATCAATCACAAATCCGGTTCTAGCCAATCTAATGATGATCAGAATCATCATTAGATTGGCATTTATGCCTGGATATCTTTGCCTAGGGACCTTATTCCTCCACTTACTAATATACCTATACCGTCAGAATCACCACTTTCTATCCGGAGCCTCATCAGAAGAATGTAGAGAAGTTGGTGACAGCTAGAATTGAAAAGGGAATCGAAAATATTAATCAGATTAATTTAATTACCCCCCGTCCCTTTGAGAGCCGGTCGGAGATTACGATTCGATTCGAAGAAATCAGTCAGTGCGACTTTGACAGGCGGATTCAGAACCTGCGCACGGTTGGCGACCGCATCAGGGATTTGCCAGAACAGATTCCGGATGAGCCAGAGGTGGCCAGCGTTGAGGTCGGAAGCCGCAGTTATCCCATGATCAACATGGTGGTAACAGGTGATTTATCTGAAGAGCAGTTGAAATCCGCAGCCGAAAAAATCGAGGAACGGATTCTGGCCACTTTTCAGATTGAAGGTAAAGAAATAGAGTTTAGGGAGGTGCTCTTTGGAGGAAGCGAAGTGGATTCAACCCAAACAGGTTTTTATTCTTCGTATACTATCAGCATTTACAACTACGTCAAATCGAGGAGGTCATGGGGTTACAAATCAGGACTATCAAAACTCATCTATTCAATGCGATTCGTAACCTGCGGCAGCAGTTGTCAGACTACGTGCCATTTTAATTAAACAACGGGGAAAAGTGAAATAATATTGACGGCAATAATTAAGTTCAACTCTCAAAAGGCTGATAAAAGTTGCGGCATGAGTTTTACAGTTTAGGAGCTCAACATGGACTTGGCAAAAATTTCAACACCAAAGGATTCATACGGGTTCCTTTAGCTTACACCTAAACCCACAGCTAGATCCTGAAAGAACATTATGAGATTAGAAATGACCTCAAGAATGTGGCAAACATCAGAGGCTATCATACTTTTGGAGGAAGAAGAGTATTGAATGACAAACCAAACAGGTATTAGGAGAAAATAATTAGAGGCGAGTATTGCCAGTATTATAGGTAGAACTGCAGACATCACCTTGAACAATAATATCGAAGATCCCACCAGGCTCAAAATATGCTTGAATACTAAAGTCTTTGAGTTAGAAAACTAGTTAGATCTCTTGCTAGGTCAGGTCTAGAATGAGACCTTACTTATTTTCCTTGATAGATAATTTAGCCTTACAGGTAGGAACAGCGGAAATGAATAATGAGTATATATATCTGACCTCAATAGGCTGAAACGCGGTTAGTACAGGCGCGAACGGCCCACAAGCAACTGGCCGATGCTCCTATCAAGGCTGCTATGGCCGGAGTATTTTCTTGCACGGCATCTGGATTAGGGTAATACCCAAGGTCCTGAGTTCTTGTTTTCCAAGTTGAGAGAAGTAACAGTGAACGTCGAGATAACTTCAAAAGTAGATTCCAAGAAAGAAAAGGAGTTATCCGTGATTCCCCAACGGAAAAGTGAAAGATGGTACTATAGAAGAATCAGATCTACATTGTAAAGCAGTAGGATTGTCGGCTGCACTTTTGGTGATATCAACGATCTTACGTTCAACAGTTTGGAAATCTGATAAAATAAATCGGATACAAATGACGTGTCTCAGTGAGTGATAGAAAGGATTTCACTATTACCGATGTGTAGGTGCGGGTCCAAGATAGGTGAGCCGAAAAGGTTTAGGAGTTCCAGTGGCTTATCACCGGAAACTTAGTCGGCTATAATTGCGTGGACACGGGATGTCCTATCTCGATGAGAGCGGAGGTTAAACCTAATTTAGAGGAAATTTATCTGCTATCATTCTCGAAAATTGGCCGAACAAAACTGTTTTTCACTGGTCATATAACTGATAGACTCCAA
>JASMLX010000066.1 GCA_030748495.1 Candidatus Poribacteria bacterium
CATGAGAACATCCCATCCCACCCTTAATCCGAGATAGCAACACATTCTCGATTGACTGTAGACAGAAACTCATGACCACCTTCGATTTTATCATCCAACTGTTCTGCCCTGCCGATCATTAACTGACTGCAGCTGGCCAAAATTAACAGCATAGCCCAACTAAGCTGTATCCGTCTGAAGTGGTGACTTTAGCACTACTGTTCTCCCTCCAAGGCGTCGGCCATTGTTCCTTCTAGCGCTGGATTGTTAAAGATTACAAACACGGGTTTCCAAATTTGCTCCACCCAACCCGCTGGTTCCGTCTGTTCAATCGGTATCTTGATGGCAAACCCTTCAATGACCAGGCTGGTTGACACCTATGGCATTGAGTTGATTCATCCCTTCGAGTAGGATCAAGCTAACCGTAGATGGGTCGAAAGGGTTTCTCCAACCAGCCATGGATTGTGGGTGGGAAACTCGGCTTGCTACTCGACCAGTTGGCACAAACTGTCGACCGGAACGGTGACAGGGCCAACCTCTACCATGGCCACGCCTTCCAACAGATCGTTGATGCTCTCAAAGAGGAAATGGTCGTTTTGGCCGATCAAGGGTTTGCTAACCTCGATTGGCATCCAATCAATCTACGGCTTTGTCAACCGGGGCTATGGAATCAGTCCATGATGGTGGCGAGCGTTTAATCGAGGCTGACTTTGGTCTGTCACCTCAAGTCGGTGAGGTGCCGTGGTTGGCAATACTTCCAAACCAGAGTCAGGTTTATCATGACCGGGTTTCATCTCTGGATTCAATGGGATGGACTATCTCCAGAGGTAGATGGATTTGTTCCGCTCTCCATGGCTCCATTCCGTCTCTAAACTCCTACCAATGGTTGATATACTTTTTTGGCGAAATAGCATCCTCGTTCACTAGTTTGAAGAGCAGCTTGTACGAGTTCTTCTTCAATTTGTTCTCTGATGGCCGAGTCCGGACTGTTTTTATTAGCTTCCAAAACAGGTTGGGGTTTTTCGATATGTTCTACAGGAAGGCAAAGTGTTGCTCTGAGGCTATATTTGTCATTTGAAGTTCGGAAAGCAGTATATCATAGCCTGATTCATCACCGAGAGAAGCAAGAATCTCGGCCACATTAAATCTGATATTCGGGTTTTTATCTCGGGTAAGTGGTCTGAGATAAGGTGCGGCGAGCATGGAAAAAGCTAGAAAATAAATGGAATTCTGACCTGTGTCCTTGGGCTAAGTCTGCTCCCTCTTCCCGGCAGGGAAAAGTCGTAGGTAAGTTCAATATCCAGGGCCACTTTAATAGAGTTTATATACTCATTGGTCTGCTCTACGGCCAGAGGGATTATCTGGAGTTTATCAAAATACGCACTCGCTGTGAGCAGGACACTGATTCTGATGTGGCCAATTGTGGAGGTGTCATGGGTATTATAACTGGCTATAAAGAACTGTCGCAAACGGTAAAGAATGAACTTGAGTCCTACATGGATAGGAACTATAATTTTACCGGCCTGTCTATCAACTCAGCGAGTGAACCAAGCGTATGATCTGGCGCTTGAAAATATTTTGGAGAATGACGGAACAGTTGTTGGCAATGATATCAGTATAGAAACACAAGAATATGAATTTGATGGTGCGCCTGAGGTTTCATTTAACAATTTTTCTTTCAAAAATACATTCACGACACACGTCCAGAGTTCTCACCGGAGTTGAAATGCCATAGAGAATGGAAGATTGATGAAAAATACAAGGAATTTTTAACGCCTGACAAAACTGTCGACTATATTGAAGTCGACAGTTTTGTCAGGCGTGCGTCTATATGCAGGTCTTTCCGGCGGAAATCATGTTTTGAAAGTAGAAGTCTCGGGCAAGAAAAGGCCTAAATCAATTGGGACGGAGATACAATTAGGCCGGGTAATTTCTTATACGGGATATGTTCCAGATCTAGTAGAAAACATTTAATTGTAGTGGAGAGGCAAACCTCAGTAGAAAGCCCCTGACAAAACGCCGTACTTAACTGCTATCACATCGCGCTTCACAGTGGCAGATGGACTCGTTAGGCAGCAAATCTACCGGGGAAAGTGTTATGCGTTGTTTCAGGCATTTGGAAGGAAGATCGAGACCGTGCAAACAATAACTCTCAAGCGGAATATCTTGAAAGGGCAAGTCGTCGTTGGAATCTCTAAACGGAATCTCTAAACGGAATCTCTTCAGGTTTTGACCGTGAGATCTGGGCAGTAGTGAGAAAAGGATGAGAAGAGACCTTTGATTAACTCAGAGCAAAAAGCACTCACTTATAATTGAAATTAATAAATCAAAAATAGCCATTTGTTAATATAACCCATTAAAATTACTGAAAATTCATCTCATTTATATTACAGAAATGACGAGAAGAGTATAAATGTGAGGATACTAAATGGCATTTAAACCAAATCAAAAAAACTCACCTTTTCTAATTTTGAGAAGTCACTCCGAATTGAGAAAAACCGCAGCCAGGAGACTTCGAAAAAGATGGAGGAGACTATTGCTTGGAATCGAATAGAAGTAATCCTGAGGAAGGATTATCCCATTGACCAAAAGAAAGAAGGCAACAAAGCCCACAATCCATTGCTTTTATTCAAATGCTTACGGTAAAAAAATGGTTTCACCTCAGTTCTGCCCCTGAATTAGAGGGTTCAATTAACAATCGTGAACCCTTTCAAACATTCTGAGGCTTAGCCTCGGTTGAGGCCTCGCTAGAGGATTCAACCTTTTCCAAGTTTAGGAAAAGATTGACTAAAGGTAAGTTTGATCTCATCGTAGGAAATATCCGCCATCAATCTGCCGATTGGGGGTTAACGATTAATGAAGGGGTTGCGATCGATGCCAGGGTTGTAAAATCAGCCAGTCGTCCAGTGAGCAATAAAAAAATAGAGGATCTAAAAGCCAAGAGAGAAAGCCCGGCAGGTAAGCTGGATAAAAATGGCCAACACTATTACGCTCTAAAAGAGCAGATATCAGTCGATGCAACGCATAGATTTATTCTGGCAACCGTACTGAGTAAAGCCTCCATACATGAGACCAATTATTTGGCATACTCCACGATATATAGCCGGTAGACTAAACAAAAGTTAGCCGTTGTGTCTGGGGATAAAGGGGCTCACGGTGTACCCAACCGATCATTCTCAGCCATCAACGATTTTAAAGATGGTCTTATGAGAAAGAGTGAGACAAAGGCCAAGTTAACAGAATTAGAGATAGACCGGAAGCAGGAAATATCCAGGGCCAGGTCTATAGTCGAACAATATTTTGGATGTAAGTCATCTTCATGATAACGGTTAGCCAGCCAGATTCACAACGAGAGCCAAAAATAATATAGACCTCTGTTTCAGGCAGGTGGCATTCAACATACAAAGAGGATTTAATATCTTAAACAAAACAGAAGGCAACGGCATAGATAGGTCCAGATAATAAAAAAGGGAGATATAGAGTAGGATTGGGCCAAAAAGCAGGTGAAATTTAAGAAATCAGTCTTGGCTTCAAGAGAAATTTAGAATTTTAGATAAACTTCAAAATTTAAAAGTATGAAAACAAATGAATCCTGGGAATTAATCAAAGGTCTCTATTAATCAATGTCGATTCAAGATTGACAGTGTAACAATATATGCGTATAATCGACAAGCAAAAAGTGTTGGGTTCGCGCTGGTGTAAGCATGAACATTCTTGTCTTCTGGCTGATGCTATGCTATGCTGTATCGGCCATCGCCCAATCAGATCAACTGGAAAGGAACTCGACAGTGACAACTGAAAATCACCCCACTGAAACTCTACGGTTAGCCCCACCTTTACAGGATGTCAATACAGTTCGTCAATTTCCCGGCTATAACCGTCGCAACTGGGAAAAGGTAGCCCAGAATCTCCGGACACATATCTTGGTCAGCACTGGCCAGTACCCCTACTTTGCGCCGATGGCTAAAGCTGCACTAAACGCACAGGTTTTTGACCGTATTGAACGGGAAGACTACACGGTAGAGAAAGCCTATTTTGAATCTTATCCGGGCTTCTTTTGCACTGGAAACCTTTATCGCCCTAGAGGCAAAGAAGGCCCATTTCCAGGTATTATCAGCCCACACGGCCACTGGGACCGAGGTCGGCTAGAGAATATCGAACGGGGATCTATCCCGGGTCGATGTATCAACTTTGCTAGGCAGGGATACGTCGTTTTCAGCTACGACATGGCCGGTTATAACGATAGTGGACGGCAGGTCGAACACCGTTCGTTTCCCAGTGGTACTAGAGAAGGGCTCTGGGGTATCAGCCTGATGGGACTCCAACTACAAAATGCTATTCGTGCTATCGATTTTCTGCAGACCTTACCAGATGTTGATCCTGACCAAATCGGCTGTACTGGAGCTTCTGGTGGCGGTACCCAGACCTTTATGCTGATGGCTATTGATGATCGGGTAAAGGTAGCTGCACCGGTAAATATGATTTCAGCCCATATGCAGGGGGGTTGCCTGTGCGAAAACTCGCCCAACCTGCGAATCGACTTTAGCAATATGGAAATTGGGGCCATGATGGCGCCTCGCCCTTTGCTGTTGGTTTCTGCCACCGGCGATTGGACCAAGGATACGCCAACGGTTGAGTATCCGGCTATTCGGTCGATCTATCAACATTTTGAGGCTACTGAACGGATACATCAGGTACAAATAGACGCTGAACACAACTATAATCAGGCCAGTCGAGAAGCGGTTTATCAATGGTTCGGCAAATGGTTTTTAGATCAGGCCGATCCATCGACGCTAAAAGAGACCGATTTCGAAGTTGAAGCCGACGAAGCCCTATTAGCCTTCTCCCGTAGATCGGTCCCTTATCATGCTCTGGACGATGAACAATTAATTCAATCCCTGATTCATCAGGCCAAGGCTGCCATCGAATGCAGAAAACCAACCGATGTAGCCGGGTTAGAGACATTTCAATCTGAAATGGGGATGGGGCTTTCTCACGCTCTAGCGTTGCAAGACGGACTCGATGCAGCAGTCAATCTACTGCAAAAGGTGTCTGTAGAGCCAACAGCCATTGAGGCGGCGCTAATCGTCTATCAAAACGGCGACATTGATTCGCTGGTCAAACAGTTAGATCAGCACCAACTGGCGGTTTTCGCTTTGCCTTTGCAACCTACCGGACGGGATACAGGCAGTGGATTCTTTACCACCTATAACCGAACCGACCCTGCTCTCTGGGCACAAGATATTCTGTCCGCCTTAAAGCAGATCCATCAACATTTACCAGAGATTTCAGCTATCAACCTGATCGGTATCAACGGTGCCGGCCCAATCACCATGCTGGTAGCCGGATTCTCAGTAGCTGACCGAGTGATTGTAGACGTTGAGCACTTTGATGCTAGCAGCGATGACGCTTTCATAGACGAGTTACCGATTCCGAGTCTCCGTCGCACAGGCGATTTCCGGACGGCAGGTGCATTGATTGCCCCTAAACCGTTATTGCTACTGAATACCGGACAGCAGTTCCCAACCCAGTGGGTCGCTGACCTCTACAGTGTGGCAGGCAAACCAGATCAATTTACATCTTTACCTGAGTTAGCTGATTCCATTCAATTAGAAACACAAATTATCAATTGGTTGAAGGAGTTATAGATGCCTTTTACAATTACACGAATGGCCAGACCTAGCCCTGTCTGGCAAGAGAGTTATGTCCGTGTCGAAAAAGGACAACGGATGATCATCGAAGCCGAGGGAGCCTGGTCTCCAGATGCTAGGAATCGAACGGTTTGGTGTGGGGCAGATGGAATTCCTGGCCTGACCGGTGACGATGATTTTCTGCTACCTGGCAGTAATGTCGGTATGCTAATTGCCAAGATCGGGGAAACGGTAGTTGCTATCGGTTCTAGATACGACAATTCAGCCCCCGACGATGGTGTCATATTTTTAGCTATGAACGAAAATCCAGCTCACAATAACCAGGCAGGTTACATTCTGGCACAGATCATTACCTTTGACGAATAAGGAGTAAGTAAAAAGGAGGGTGAAAAATGAGTCAAGAGGAGACAAACAGCGGATCATCATCCGCTTTACCCGCCGTAACATTTGAGAGCCTGATCTCTGAGTATGCAGGGACGGCCTTGGCCTATCTGAACGGCATTCAAGATCCTGAGACAAAGAAAGTATTTATCGATCTCAATCTCGCGAAGCGGATGATCGATATTATTGAAATGCTAAAGGAGAAAACGGATGGCAATTTGACCATGCCAGAAAATAATTTTTTGGACAATACACTCTACAATCTTAGAATGTCATACGTCAGGGCCGTCAACAATCCACCGCCTCAGGAAGATGAGGCTTCAACTGGAAACGAATCTGTTGCGTCAACGGAGTCAGCAGAGGCCACAGACCCAGAAACCGCGGAAAACTAACATGTCTACGGTCAGAATGCCGGCCGTGGCAGGCCAGTTTTATCCTGACGAGCCAAAATTACTCCAACAGCAGGTTGACCGGTGGATGGAGGTTCCCTCAGATCCAGCCGAACGACCAGATCCGCTGGCACTGATCGTCCCCCACGCCGGCTATCTATTTTCTGGCTTAGTCGCTGGATATGCCTACCGGGAGTTGAGGGGACAGACCTTTGAGACAGTGGTGATGGTCGGTTTGAGTCATCGATATCGTTTTGAAGGGGCAGCGATTTATGGTGAGGGAATTTTTCGCACACCGCTCGGGGATGTTGAAATTGATGCTGAAATGGCTAGTCTGATCATGCGCCAAGGCCAGGCCCGCCACCTACCGCAGGCGCATGAAGGCGAACACAGCTTAGAAGTTCAACTCCCATTTTTGCAACAGATACTCACCGGTTTTAGGATTGTGCCAATTTTGGTCAATGACGATTCTATTTCTAATATCTCTTCGTTGGCCGTAGCTATTTCTGAGGCGATGGTGGGTAGGTCCACCTTACTGATCGGTAGCACCGATTTGTGTCATTACCCTACCTATTCAGAGGCAGTAGCTGCCGACCGTGTCAGCATCGACGCGCTGGCGGCTTACGATTCAGATTACTTGCGAACGACACTCTCGACCTATATGAGTCAGCATCCGACACCTAATTTGCACTGTATGATATGCAGCACAGCCGCCGTCTACGCTACCCTCGAAGCCAGTAAGTTATTAGGCGGGAAGCAACTGAAGATCTTAGCGGCCAACAATTCGGGTGATGCGCTACAAGGTGGGCATGATCAGGTGGTGGGTTACGTATCGGGTGCAATTTACAGCTAGAGGTTAAAGCGAAATTGGAGACGACAAAGATCCAACGGTTGCTGAAGCAGCAGGATATCGAAGCCTGGTTGTTGTATGATTTTCGCGGTTTAAATCCCATCGCACAACGCGTAACAGCTTTAGAGGGTCGGAAAATCACCCGTCGCTGGTTTTGTTGCCTGCCTCAGCAAGGATCACCCACATGGTTGATTCAACACATTGAGCAGTCCCACTTTCAAGATGTAGAGGGAGAGCACTTGGTCTATGGCGGTTGGCAAGAGTTGAAGTCAAAGTTGGTTCAACTCCTGGCCGGTTACCGGACGGTTGCGATGGAATACTCCCCGCATATTCCCTATGTGTCTCGCGTAGATGGGGGAACTCTGGAGTTAGTGAAATCGACTGGGGTAGATGTGGTAACGTCAGCCGACCTGGTTCAACATGTGGAATCCAAACTGTCTGTAGAACAATTTCGAGGGCACCAACAATCAGCCCAGCTGATTTTATCAGCCAAAGACTCAGCCTTTGAGTGGATCGGTCAGCAGATTAAATCTGGTAAAACAATCACCGAATATCAGGTGCAACAGCGTATCATGGCTGATTTTGATCGATACAACCTGGTAACTGATTACCCCCCGATTGTTGCCGTCAACGCCAATAGTGCAGATCCACACTATTCCCCAACGGTCAACCATCACCAACCGATTGTGGAGGGTGACCTTATTTTGATTGATCTGTGGGCCAAGCAGGCGCAACACGATGCTATCTTTGCCGATACCACCTGGGTCGGATATGTCGGGCAGGAGGTACCGGAGAAATATACTCGGGTCTTCGACGTTGTCAGAGTGGCTAGAGATCGAGCTATCGATTTTATTAAACAGCGGATGTCGAATGGTCGTATTACTTGCGGTTTTGAGGTAGATGATGTGGTGAGAGGTTGGATCCAACAATCTGGTTACGGCGACTGTTTCACTCACCGAACGGGGCATAATATCGGTATCGAAGTCCATGGGAATGGAGTCAACATGGATAATTTCGAGAGTAAAGACGAACGTCAGTTAGTCGAAGGGATCTGCTTCTCGATTGAACCCGGCATCTACTTTAGCGGCGACTTTGGTGTGCGGACCGAGATTGATGTTTTTTTAGCTCCTCCAGACCAAGGCGGCGTAGTAGTCTCAACCGCCCCAGTTCAAACCGCGGTCTCTCCACTGTTGTGATCTTGTAGTTCCGCTTTTTTAGATCCAACAGAACTTGGTTAAAATGAGTTTGTGACCTGACGATCCATGCCAGTGGATCCAAATTACCAGTCGTCACCCGCTCGACTTCGATGCCCTCTGCTATCCTTGCTACTCCTAGTGGATAACTTGGATACCGTTTATCGCCACGCATCTCCAGTTCCGGGACGATTGTTTTTCGGTCTGGATCGTCCCTTCGCTCACCGTCTATTTTAAGTTGCCAAAAAAAATAGTCTTCATTGTGAGCGAGGTAGCCAATTTCTACGTTCAAGTGTGACCTTTCTGTTGAAGGAAGCGAAACAGTCCCCAACCCTCGGTTGACAATTGGCGGGAAGATAGCGCTCAGGAAAGCTTGTTCCAAGCCAGTTGGTTCGTGTGCCTGATTGAGTAGCTCAACCAGGCGCAAACGATCAGGTGGTCGTATCTTGAGACAGGTCAAGGTGAAGATACGGTTACGAAAGCGTACTCTGTCCGGTGAGGTACCTCGTTGAAGTGGAATCAGTTGATTGACTAGTTTCTGGATTAGTCGTCGATGGGGCAACAGATGCCAGACAACCCAGTCACCAATCAATAACCAGGTTTGCTTTTGGAAAATTGATCGGGTGACGAAGAGACTGAGTCGGCTAGCTAATTGTGCTAATCGGCCTTGTTTGATTCCGCGCTGGTTCACGATTTTATCTTGTCGAGGTTGGTGAGGATATGCTAAAATCCTCGAGCTTCGTGGGCTTTGGTTGAGTCCAGAGAGCATCTCGCCGGAGTGGTGAAATTGGTAGACGCGCTGGATTCAAAATCCAGTGGGCTTCGGCCCGTGTCGGTTCGAGTCCGACCTCCGGCACTACGGCAGATGGCAATTGGCCGATGTTCCCATCGGTGTCATTCTGCCTTTTTTTGTGCGTAGTTTTCGTAGCTGACGAAATCAGATGATTGTCGTCGAACCCCTTTTGCCGGCAAAAGCCCTTCCCCATCCGTATGAAGAAGATAGCCAAAGCGAATTAAACTGACCATTTCATGCGACTTCGGCAGGCCCAAGATCTGCGATAACTGCTGTCGATCGGATGTTCGCTCGATGGCTGCACTTATGAACTGGGAGCCGATCTGAAGCGCAGTTGCGGTTAAGAGTATATTCTGAATCATGGCTCCCATGCCCAACCACATCCAGCGCAGATAAGCCTCGCCTGGCGGTTTCCGCTCTCGATCCATACTGATCATAATCAATACCGGTGCTCGAATAACCAAGCCCGCGATTTCCTGTGCCGGTTTACCTCCTACTCCCAACTTCCCCAGTAGGCTAAGATGGGAGGCGTGCTTCAAGAGTGGTTTCAACACAGTAGAGTTAGACAGGTCTGCAGGTAAATCAACGTGATCTTGAAGCAGAACACCATCCTGAAATCGCTCCCACTCCTCAATAGTAGTCCGCATCCATCGACCATTATCGTCCAAAAACTGTGGGTCTTCGAACTGTTCCGTAATCGCGCAGGTAGTCAGATCTGCGATCGCTTTTTTCTGTGCTCGATCTCTCACTACTACTAAATGCCACGGTTGAACGTTGAATGGCGAAGGTGCCCAACGCGCAGATTCAATCAGTTGTGCTAGATCAGATTCAGAAATTGGCCGATCTGAGAACTCGCTACGATGTGTCCGTCGCTTGGTGATGACCTCAAATAGGTCCATGACTCAGGTTATGATCTCAACTACTCAGTTGTCGAATCACTTCCTCTGGGGAGGCGGTGCCAGTGGTACCAATCTTAGCCACGGTGATAGAAGCTACTAAATTACCAATAAAAGCGGCTTCGCTCATTGATCCACCACTAATAAGCGTAGAGACAAGACCAGCAGTGACGCTATCTCCGGCTCCAACTGGATCTACTGGACCATCGACAGCAATCCCCGTAGCATGTTGTATATCTGAGCCCTCGAACGACAGAATACCATTTTCACCGCAGGTGATAAAGAGTGGAGCATTGGTTTGCCATTGAAGTTCTGTTCCAATCTTTTTAGCTTCTTCGACGGTTAAGTCCGTACCAGACCATTCAGGTTGCACTGCACGGATGGCCTCGAAACGGTTCGGCTTAACCAACAGATTCTGGTATTTACCGATGCGTGTGCGAGAATCTGCGAAAAAGATCTTTTCTGGAAACTGAAGAGCCAAGTGACAGATATGATCCCGAACTAAGTCCGTTACTCCTCCTAGATTATCAGTTGGAGTTTGATCGGCAATAATCACCGCATTGACCATCGGCAGACATCGGCGAAGATTAGTTAACAACAGGTTCTGCAACAACAGGGGGGTGGGCGTCTGGTTTTCGATATCAAAGCGAGATGCCTCCATCCTGATACCCTCATAGCCGCAATAAATCGGTTTGAGGTAGGTCGGTGTTACCCGCTCTGAGGTCTGAACCATAAAATCGGTTCGACAACTGCGTGATTCGAGTTCCTGGATCAATGTCGTTCCAAACCCATCTTCTCCGATAATCCCAATGGTGTAGACCTCGCCAACTCCAAGGGCCTTCAAATTGTTGGTTACGGTTCCCGCCGCACCAGGGCTGTATTGTTGATCAACAACAGGTGAATTATGCCACGAGGTTTCTAAGGAGAGGGTAGATTTAGTTTGATCCACCGTCCAATAGGCATCCAAGTAAAAATCACCTACAACCAGTATTCGGTGTCGAGAAAAGCGACCAATCAATTCCTGTAATCGATCCCGATTCATCTGGTTTTAGCCTCCAACTGTTTTTTGATAGACCCTGCTGTTTAGAAATTAGAATCCACACTTCATTTGGCATTGATCCCAATTAAGCTTACTGGGTGATCTTTAGATCTGACCGGACAGGATCCGATCCATGTCCTGACTAATTTTGTGTACACCTCCAACCGGATCGTTGGCATCGACACCAAGTTCCGCCGTGATGTAATCATCATACTCAATATCGCTTAGGGCTGCCATCACCGCATTCCAATCAATAGAACAGTCGTCAATTAACCCAGTCCAACGGAATCCGTTAGTATTGAAGCCTTTAATGTGGACCTTGTCCATCCGTTCACCAATCGAACGAATCCAGTGTTGTGGAAACCCATAGAGCAAGATATTGCCCACATCGAAGTAAGCACCAATGCTGTCGCTCTCGAACTCATCGATGTAATTAACAAATTCGATTGGACTTAAAAGAAATTTGTTCCAGACATTTTCTATCGAGATTCTGACTCCTTTTTCTGCAGCTATCGGAATCAGCTTTTTGATTTCTTCCTGCGAACGCTGGTAAGCATCCTCGTAAGTAGTATCATCGTTGACCACAGCGGGTACCAATAAAACGCTTGAAGCCCCGATCACTGTCGCTGTATCGAGTGACTCGATAACGCCTTGCATCGATCCTGCACGTACCTCTGGATCGGCATCTGACAGCGGAAGCCCCCAATGCTTTGAATTCATTACACTAAATAGGTCGATTCCATTATCATTGGCGATGGCCTTGAAGTTTTGTCGATCTGCATCGTTTTCCTGTGTTCCAATCTCGACGCCTGCAAATCCGGCTTCTCGGGCTAACTGAAATCGATCTTCAATCGAGTCACCAGCTAACGTTCCGTAACATATGCCTTTTTTCATAATTGTTCAAATACCTCCGTCAATTTTTCGATTTTAGTTTCGATATCTTGCCCACTAATATGGATTCGGATGACACGTCTATTTTTGTCTAACAGGGCTCTTAGATCACCGTAAGCCTGCGCCATTTTCAACGTCCAGAAATCGTAATCAGCTTCCGGTATCGGGAGTTCCCCCTCTGGACAATCCACTGTGACTTGAATAAAGAGACCATTGTTGGCCCCACCTTTGTGCAGTTGTCCCGTTGAATGGAGAAATCGGGGGCCGTATCCTAGGGTAGTAGCCAAACGATAAACTCGACGAATAGATCCACGGATACGCTCAAACAAATCTGCGACACGAAAACTCCCAAACGAGGGGGTATAGGCCATTATTGCTGTGTAGTCTCCTAACTGAGCGGAACTAAGGAAAGTAGATAGACACTTCTTAATTGAGCCTTTAGGATGAGACTCCGTTCCATAGATTTGGATTCCACCGTCGTCAAACAAGTATTCTTCTTCTGGCAACTTGGGTCCTGTTGGAAAGTCATTCAAAATCTCCGCTGTACAGTTTTTACTTTCTGTGACATTTGGTTCGTCAAAGGGATTGATCCCGAGTGCGGTTCCCGCAATAGCCGTCGCGAGCTCCCAATAGAGAAATGACTGACCCAGGTCATAGAGATCAGCAAGATCGTGCCGATAAACTGGGAAACCTCCTTCCTTCAAGGCTCCAACTTGAGAATCTAACTCGTTATCTAACCGTAGATAGACAAAGATACGGTCGGCACCGTAGTCATTAACAACTCCAACTGGTTCTGCATCGACCGGAATAATTCCTTTTCCATCTTTGCCGGTACTTTCGGCAATTAGCTGTTCCACCCAACATCCAATTTTATCGATGCCGGGCGAGGAGACCAATGTCATTTTATCACGGCCTGCCAGTGAATGCCGAGCCAATTCCAGACCGAAATCGACGGCCAATTGCCAATCCAAACCGATAGCGTTTTTCAAAAGCCGCTCCAGATCGATACCAATCAGTGATGCTGGAATCAACCCAAAATAGGAGAAGACGGAATAACGGCCACCAATATCAACCGGGTTCAAAAAGCAAGATTTAAACCGGCACTCTTCAGCTAGGCCTACTAACTTTGATCCTGGATCAGTAATGGCTACAAACTGATCGCCATTACCTTTTGCTTGTTGATAAAAGTAATGGAACAGAGATCTTGTTTCGATCGTCGATCCCGATTTGGTCGAAACAATAAACAGGGTTTGATCTATCTCCAAGCTTTGTTGGGCTTGCGCAATACTCGAAGGGTCAGTTGTATCGAGCACCGTTAACGGCAACCCGTCGTCGGTTTTGAAAATGTCGGCAAAGACTTCAGGTGCCAGACTGCTACCACCCATGCCTAGCAAAACAACCGCTTGATAGCCACTTTGAATAATTTCGGCTGAAAATTTGGTAATTTCAGAGAGGCGAGACAGGAACTGATTGGGTGAAGTTAACCAGCCTAGTCGATTTTGAATCTTAGCCTGGACATCAGGGTTAGTTGACCAAAGGGTTGAATCCTTGGCCCACAACCGATCTATTAAGTTTCGGCACTTCAAAATTCAACTCCAAAATAAAAAAAGGGAAACAGGTTTCCGACTGGGCCGGCATACGCTGTTTCCCTGTTCAAACTTGAACCAGCAGATATGATTAACGACTTGCAATCTTTAGCCGAACTAATGCTCTTCTCAGCGCTGCTTCAGCACGGCTTATGTCAATGCCCTCGTCTCGTGAAGCTAACCGGTTAATGGCTCGCTCCCGGGCAGACTCCACCCGCTTGAGATCAATTTCATCTGACCACTCAGCGGTATCAAGTAAAGCCGTGGTACCACCTGGAAGTACTTCAAATAGGCCACCACTAGTAGCCATGGACCGATCGGTATTCTCTGACCTTACAATAATAATACCCGGTTCAAGAACCGTCAGAAACGGAATATGCCCAGCTAGTACCTGAAAGTTACCTTGATTCCCAGGCGCACGCACACTGGTAACCTCATCGTCAAAGATTAAGCGTTCTGGCGTTCGAATTTCCAGCAAAAATGCTTTGTCAGCCATTACGGATATACGCTTCCACCTCTATTTACGCAGCCTGGACCTTCTTCGATTGCTCTTCTTTCTCAAATCCTTCCTCGAGACTACCGATCATGTACAAGGAAAGATCAGAGAGTTCATCACATTCCCCATCGAGGATAGATTTGCATCCTTTGATAGTATCTTCAATCTTGACATACTTCCCAGGGATATTAGTGAATCTTGCTGCTACGAACATCGGTTGCGTCAGGAACATCTCCAATTTTCGGGCCCGGTCTACCACCTGTTTCTGATCGTCGGTCAATTCATCGACTCCTAAAATTGCGATGATATCTTTCAGGTCCTCGTACTCCTGCATCACCGATTGGACGCGACGCGCCGTCTGATAATGATCGTCACCAATCACCGCCGGATCTAAAATACGGGAAGTTGAGGCCAGCGGATCTACTGCTGGATATCGCCCCTTTTCGACTATCGATCGTTCTAAACGGGTTGCCGCATCTAAGTGACCAAACACGGTCACTACAGCTGGATCAGTATAATCATCGGCTGGAACGTAAACAGCTTGGAAAGAAGAGATCGATCCTGTTTGCGTACTCGTAATCCGCTCTTGCATGGCTCCCATTTCAGTTGCCAAGGTCGGTTGGTATCCAACAGCAGAAGGCATCCGACCCAGCAAAGCTGATACCTCGGCTCCAGCCAGTGTGAAACGAAACACATTATCGATGAAAATCAATACATCTTGATTCTGTTCGTCTCGGAAGTACTCCGCCACCGCCAGCCCGGCCAAACCGACTCGCAATCTGGCCCCTGGTGGTTCATTCATCTGTCCAAAAATCAAGGCCGTTTTGTCCAGCACGCCGTATTCATCCAGCTCTATGTAGAAACCATTTCCTTCGCGGGTTCGTTCCCCAACGCCGCAGAAGACCGAAAATCCACCGTGCTGGGTGGCGATGTTATTAATCAGTTCGGCGATTAGCACTGTTTTGCCAACACCGGCCCCACCAAATAAACCAACCTTACCACCTTTGGCTACCGGTTGAATCAAATCGATAACTTTTATACCCGTTTCAAGCATTTCGGCAACAGTGCTTAGCTCTTTGTGTAGTGGAGGTGCTTGGTGTATCGGATAGCGTTTCTCCGCTTGAATCTCACCCGCTTCATCAATAGGATCTCCCGTTACATTCATTACGCGGCCCAGGACGCCTTCGCCCACCGGAACTGTGATTGGTCCACCTGTATCATTTGCTGGCGTACCGCGAACAATCCCGTCCGTTGTATCCATTGAGACGCAACGGACCCGATTTTCCCCCAGATGTTGCTGGACTTCCAAAATCAGCTTGGATTCGTCAGCTCGGGTGACCTCAACCGCATTCATGATGTCTGGCAGTTCTGCGCCAGAGAAATCGAGATCTACCCGCGCGCCAACAACCTCTAAGACCTTCCCCTGATTCATATTTGATTCCTTTTAATATCCTGCCTTATTGTAGGCAAGCCTTGACTTTTGCCCCTTAATGCATCTATTAATCTATTAGAGGCTCTCCTTCTGGTATTTGTTCTACCTTAACCTGAAGCCTCTGCACCGCTGACAATTTCGGCTACCTCTTTTGTAATCATTGTTTGTCTGGCTCTGTTTCGTTGCAGCACCATCTCCTCGATAAGGTCCTTGGCATTCTGAGTTGCGTTTTCCATTGCTGTCATTCTAGCCGCATGTTCGGCTGCATTTGAGTCCAGCAATACCTTCCACATCTGCGCATTGAGATGTTTGGGTAGAATTTGTTGCAAGATCTCTCCCTGTGTTGGTTCATAGAGGTATTCTAAAACAGTTGTCGGCTCAGTTGGTTCGGCTAGTGATTCAGCTGAAATTTCATCTAGCGGTAAAAGCTGTTCAGTTTGGACTACCTGAAGAATGGCTGACCGAAAATCGTTATAAATAATTTCGACTAAATCTACTTTGGCGGAGGAATACATTTCGCTAATCTGACTCGATAATGCGGTGGCCGTTTCGAACCCCAATTGATTAAAGATATTAATGTATTCGGCCATAACGTTTGTCTCCCGACGACGGAAGAAATCAGCAACTCGACGACCGACACAAATTAGATCTACTTCGACTTTCTGTTGTTGATAATGCTGAATCCGCTGACTGGTTGTACGAATCGTATTGGCATTAAAACTGCCACAGAGCCCACGGTCAGCTGAAACAGCAACAACGCAGACCTTCTGAAGAGAACGTGTCTCTAGCAACGGGTGGGAGATGGCCGACTCGTCTTCCAGGACAGAGACTAGCTGGGTTAGGATTCGATTAAACCTATTAGCGTAAGGGCGGTTGGCTTCGATCGCTTGCTGGGCTCGACGTAACTTAGCCGTTGCCACCATTCGCATGGCATCCGTAACTTGAGAGATTTTGGTAATACTGGCGATTCGTCGCCGAATCTCACGGAGTGTTTCCACGTTATACCCTACACTGCTAGCCTATCGTTGATCGCTAGGTTGGAAAGATGCTTTGAAAGTGCTGACCGCCTGGTTCAACTGTTCAGTGAGTTCGTCGCTGAGGTCCCCAGTTTCGATAATTTCGTTCAGGATATCGCCATGGTTCTGATCCATGTAGGCCAAAAACTCCGATTCGAACCGCGCAATATCGCCCAGCTCTAAATCATCCATATAACCGTTAGATCCACAGAAGATCGAAACAATCTCTTTCTCGACCGGTAGCGGTTGGTGCTGTGGCTGTTTTAATAACTCAATCAATCGATCACCACGTCGTAGTTGTTGCTGAGTTGCGGCATCGAGGTCTGAGCCAAACTGTGCAAAGGCGGCGACCTCCCGATAACGGGCTAGATCTAAGCGCATCGTTTTGGCAACACCATCTGCTTTCATCGCTTTGAGTTGGGCGTCACCACCTACCCGAGACACCGAAACACCGGGGTTGATGGCGGGGCGAACCCCCGCATTAAATAGATCCGTCGTCAAATAGATTTGCCCATCGGTAATTGAAATAATATTAGTCGGAATGTAAGTCGTCAGATCGCCTTCGAAAATCTGCACTATTGGCAGAGATGTCAAGGAACCAGCCCCTAGGTCGTCACTTAGCTTAGCCGCTCGCTCCAGCAGACGAGAGTGTAAGTAGAAGACATCTCCTGGATAAGCTTCACGGCCAGGTGGGCGCCGCAGCAGGAGTGACATTTGGCGGTAGGCCCAAGCGTGGATGGTGAGGTCATCGTAAATAATAAGCGCATGCTCACCTTTATCTCGAAAATATTCGCCCATGGAGGTTCCAGAATAGGGGGCCAGATACTGCATCGGTGACGTGTCACTAGCTGTTGCCGCAACGACGATAGTATAGTCGAGTGCACCGTGTTGCCGGAGTGTATCGACCACTTGTGCAATCGTCGATCCTTTTTGTCCGATTGCAACATAGATGCATTTTACATCTGAATCTTTTTGGTTGATGATGGTGTCAATAGCAATGGTCGTCTTACCGGTTTGCCGATCCCCGATGATGAGCTCACGTTGGCCACGCCCAATTGGCACCATACTGTCGATGGCCTTAAGACCTGTTAGGAGAGGCTCTTCTACTGGCTGCCGCTGAATAATTCCTAACCCTTTGCGCTCAACCGGTAGCGTATGATCAGTTTCGATGGGTGGTCCGCCGTCAATTGGTTCGCCCAGGGCGTCTACAACTCGACCCAGCAACGCTTCGCCAACGGGAACAGCTAACAGCGAGTTGGTTCGCTTGACAGTATCACCCTCTCGCACCTCAGTGTCTTCACCAAATAACACGCAGCCAACATTGTCTTCTTCTAGGTTAAAAACCATGCCCATAACGCCGTTGGGGAATTCTATTTCCTCCCCAGCCATGGCATTTGCTAAACCGTGAACGCGCGCAATACCATCACCAACCTGCAGAACAGTTCCTGCATCATAAACGTCTACATCTCGGCTATACTGTAATAGCTGTTGTTTAAGAATACTTGAAACTTCGTCCGGTCTCACGTCTCTCGCCATAAAATCTATCCTCTTGCCGGCAAGGAGCCACTTGCCAGTTGCAACTTCATTCGCTCTAATTGTGTGGTAATGCTCCCATCAAAAATTGTGTCCCCAAGTTTAGCTATAAACCCACCTTGAATGGATGGGTCAATGTCGATTTTGAGACGAACGGTCTTACCCGAATATACACTCAACTTCTCGATTAGCTTCGTTCGTTGAGTTTCTCCCAGTTCCGTCGCTACGGTGACTTGCGCCTCAATTCGCCCTGCTTGTTCGTCCAGAATTGATTGGAAATTATCTAAAATTGCAACTAACCCTCTTTCTCTCTGTTTATCCGCCAGCATAGTTAGAAATCCAAGCATTAATGGATCAACTCGGCTAGAGAAAAGGTTTTGAAAGATTTCCTTCTTAAATTCTGGTGAAATTAGTGGATCGTGGATCAGTTCACCAAATTCGTCAGAAGTTTCAGCTAACTCCAGCAAATAGGATGCATCAGTAGCTATCTTATCGATGATTTCCTGCTCTACCGCCGCTTGATACAAAGCAGTTGAATAGCGTTGCGCAACTCGTACATCCTTCATGACAATCCTTTGTTCAGTTGGTACGATTAATACATGCCTCTAGACGTTAGGCGCTTCGGGTAAGCGGCTAACATACTCATCGATAATATGCTGATGTGTCGCTTGATCGAGTTGCTGGTCGATCACCTGACTGGCCGCACTGATGGCGATTTCAGCTATCTGTCCCCGTAGTTCCAGGATTGCCGCATCTTTGTCACGTTGAATCTCAGATCGAGCATGCTCGATCTGAGCCGCTGCTTCCTGGCGTGCCTGTTCGAGGATTTGCTGCCGTTCTAGCTCGCCGCGTTCAACGGCTTCTTGGACCTTTGTTCGGGCTTCTGCCTCAATCTCATTCAGACGCTGCTGCGTCTCTGAGGTCAAGCGGTCAAGCTCAGATTGGTCGTTTTCAAGTTTGTCCATCCGCGAAACGATTTCCTTCTGCCGGTCATCAAGTATCCCACCAACTTTTCCGAAAACGAATTTGTTGAGAACTAACAAAACGATGAGGAACCCCGCCGCCTGAATAATGATCAACTTCGGATTCAATCCCATCGCTTCCAAAAGGCCACCACCGGCCTGATCTGAACTATCATGATCAATCATCTCATCTGCGGCCGAGGCCAAGACTGGCGTAAGCGCCAGAATCGCTATACACAGAACCAATGTTAAACTCAAATATATCTTCATAGGCAATAATGAACGGATACTAAAGTCCCCGTAATTTCCTGGTTCCTAGTTTCATGAAATCACCCGTCCTAATTCTCGTTTGTTTGTACTGCGGCTTCAGCTGTAATCAACTTCTCTACATCACTAACACTATCAGGCAGTTTACCCATTAACAAAAAGAACATTAATAACGAGTAAATGACTAACGATTCTATCAGGGCTAAACCAATAATCATCGCTGTTTGAACCTGACCGGCTGCCTCCGGCTGACGAGCGATTCCTTCTAGAGCAGTGCATGTTGCTTTGCCCTGTGCGGTCGAAGCAAAAATCACCGCAATCGGTAAACCCAACGTAACACCAAAGGCCAATACCGCAAGATAAATCATAAATATTTCCTCCTAAGAAATTGTGTGTAAAACAGTAAGATTGGTACTACCACAACTCAGTGTGCTGCAGCACCGTGCTCATCACCATGCTCTAAAAAGGTGACAATATAGATTGACGTCAACAGTGAAAAAACGAAGGCCTGTAGAAAGCCACCGAACAATCCAAAGAACAGCATTGGCAATTGAGTTGGGAACCAAATTCCCAGACCTAACAATGTCAATTGAAAAATAACTGTTTCCTCGCCATAGATGTTACCAAAGAGCCGGATTCCGAGTGAACCTGCACGTGCCAATTCTCCCACGATATGCAATGGGAACATCAACGGCCCTAACCACCAGGGATCCCCGATAAAGTGCTTCAAGTAACCGACAACCCCATTCTCTTTGATGGCGATAATATGAACACCTATCAAGGCAGTCACGCCCAAAGCAAGGGTTGTATTTAAATCAGCAGTCGGTGCTTGTAAACCGGGAATCAGACCAAGATAATTCAAAGATAGAATGAAAATAAAAAACGAGCCAGGAAACCAGACATATTTTTTGCCATGATCGCCCAGAATATCCCCGAAAAAATTAATTATGCCAGCCGTAAAAAGTTCCAGAAGTGTTTGCCCTTTACTGTCGGGCAAGCGTTTCAGGTTTCGCGTCGCCAAACTGAAAAGCCCGATAAGAATCAGAACAACGAAATAGGTGTTGGGAATCAGGTCCGGTTGGTGCCAAGTGTTAGATTGAAGGCCTTTGAGTAAAGGAAGATCCGAAATAGGCTTTAGCCAAGTACGATGAGAATCTTCCGAAGCAGACAGAGGATGAACTGCAACGACAAAGAAAAAGGAAACAGCCAGCAGTAGTGAAATATAAGGAGTCTTTTTTACCTTCATCAACTGCTTTTGTTTGTCTTGCTGTGTAGCGGAATCAACACCATCAACTTGATTGCTTTGAGAATAACAACTATCTGAATCAGCCCTACACCTATAGCAAATGAGTAAATATTAAGCCAATTAGCCTTCATCAGAAAATAGAATCCAACAGCAATAAGCGTATATTTCCCTAGCGCAACTAAGCTGAGCCACCTCTTCGTCTTGGGCTTACTCCCAGGCCTTACCATCAGGCGAACAACAAATTCTAGTGTTAAGATTGCCCCTAAACTAAAAAGGCTCCCGACCACAAAGCTAAGTGCAGTAGGAAAACCATAAACTATCCCGAACAAAGCGGACATGACTATCGTCAAAAACACAGATAGGTAGTATATCCGCCGGAGAAAGCGACCGTCAACCTCAAAAGAGGATTGGGGTTGTTTGGATAAGACCATGTTCTTTAATCCGGATGAGTTTTGCCTTTTAGCCCGAGTTCTTTTTGCTGTTCAATCCTTCGATTCCAACGGTAAATGGACTTGTACATCTGGATAAAACCTGCGACGGTACCAAGCAGAAAACCAATTATTAATCCAAGTTGCTGATTACCAAACTTACTCCCAAGCCACTTTCCTGTAAAAGTTCCTATCACGATTGAAAAAACAAGCGTCAACCCAATCGTACTGAGGTCCCCGACACTGGTCAGTGCCGACTGACGTGCAGCAACTGAATAACGAGGCTGCTTTCTCTCTTGACCCATCGATTGGTCGTCGAGATTCATTACACGGATTAGATCTGTCCTGTCAGGAAATTAGATTAGGATCTAAAAAAGACTAAGGTAACAAGAATAAAGATCGGAATTAGTATCGAGAATGACCAGGCCATATAACCAAAGAAACTTGGCATCTTGACACCGTTCTCTTCAGCAATGGCTTTAACCATAAAGTTTGGTGCATTGCCGATATAGGTGTTGGCTCCCATAAAGACCGCACCGCAGCTAATGGCTAGCAAGGTTTGTGACATGACGCCCATAAGTGAGGTAGGGTCACCACCAGCGGTGTTGAAGAAGACAACATAGGTTGGCGCGTTATCTAAGAAACTGGAAAGCAATCCAGTCAACCAGAAGTACATCATATTGATCGGATCATTAGTTGAGGTTTGAACGGCCAAAATCACGCTGCTGAGTTTACCATCAACTCCAGCTTGTAGAATCTTCAAGGCCGGGATCATACAAACAAAAATACCGATGAATAGTTTCGCTACCTCTAGGATTGGTTCCCAGGTGAAACCATTAGCCGCGCGAACATTGCTCTCTTGCTCACTTGGGTCTGGAATATCATGCCCATGATCATCCTTGATAGTACGATACATAGGCGTATATAACAGGCTAGCAAGAGCGATCAAGATCATTAATCCATCTCTTACTAAGTTGGCGTATGGAACTCGGACACCGAAAATGTCGACGCCAGAATTCTCATCGTGGCTTTTCTGAGCACGCAGGCCGTTTACCGTTGCTACTGCATGCAGATGTTTCTTACGCAGGTTATGATATTCTGTGTTGTTGTCATCCAATTTGACACTAGAATGGGCTTCAACATAGGTGACCAATTCTTCTTTAGCTGCTTTCATCACCTCTTCCGCCGCTTGAATCTGCGGAGCCATTTTTTCGGCGACTGAGGCATCTTTGAACGCACCATCAGCCAGAGATTTTGAAAATAGAATCGCGCCAATAATGCAGGCAACAAAAATAAAGTTAACTTTGCCGTCCAGTCCAATCGGTTGCTTTTCGCCATCCTCTGGTGGAGCGCCCTCTTTTTGAAACATTAAGGTGTCAAAAACAAAGAATACGATCAACAATACAATCGAAACCGGCAACATCAACGGGAAAAGCTTAAGTGTCCAAAAGAATTCAACCCCCTTCAAAAAACCGAGGAACAGCGGCGGATCCCCTAGTGGTGTAAGTGAACCGCCAATATTAGCTACTAAGAAAATAAAGAACACGACCACATGGACTCGGTGTTGTCGCCAGGCGTTTGCCCTTAAGAGTGGTCGAATCAGCAACATCGCAGCCCCTGTAGTTCCCATCCAACTGGCCAGCGCCGTACCGATGGCGATGATAAGCGTGTTTACTAAGGGGGAGCCCCTGAGGGAGCCTTTGAGACAAATGCCACCGGCTGCAGTAAAAAGAGCGGTTAATAATATAATGAAGGGAACGTAATCCAGCAGAACAATATGTACAATTTCGTACCAGGCGTCACCTTTGTAGCCTAACAAAAATGGAATTGAGAAAATAACGATCCAGGCCAACGATACCTTGCCGTAGTTATGGTGCCAGAAATGCTCAGCCACCAGCGGAAAAACCGCAATCGAGAGTAGGATGCCAACGAAAGGGATAACCCACCACAACGGTAATTTAGCTCCTTCTACGCCATGGTGTCCATGATCCTCGCCATGGCTGGTTGCTTCAGTTTCATGATCTTGGTGATCTGTATTGTGGGTGTGGGTGTCAGCCTCATGGGAGGCAGTATCATCTGCTCCAACGGCGATCAATGGCAGTAGTAGGAATATCAGTAAAGGTACAAATACGAGAAGTTGTCGAAAATTAGCAATCCGATAATTTATTGGCATGAGCCTACTCCATTTCAACTAACAATTTGATCTACAGTGTTGAGTATGTAACGCCTACTACTGAGAAGTGGTCAGTTCGCCCAGAGGTTTCTTGATAGTGTTTGTTAATTCGACTTTATCTAACCCTCTCGTCGAGGTTTTAC
Organism: Candidatus Poribacteria bacterium; assembly: GCA_030748495.1. Lineage (GTDB taxonomy): Bacteria > Poribacteria > WGA-4E > WGA-4E > UBA9662. The sequence continues at coordinate 23,345 of JASMLX010000066.1, forward strand.
TACAGTTTCACCATCATCTTCAATCAGTGGCCGATGATAGATATACGGAGGTTCTAGCACAGATCGTTGGGCATCTGTCAATTCGTCGGCCCATTTCGGAAATGTTACGTCGTAGTACCCACCAGCAAAATGCAGATATTTAGGCGAGTAACGAATCAATAGGGATCGCCGGTGGCGATCTTTCCGAGTCCAAGGCAGCGTGCCGTGTAGAGTAGCCTCGTTAAAGATTACCATATCGCCGGCTTTAGCGGGGACATTGTATACAACGCCTCTGTCTTCCTCCCATTTTCGAATTTCCTGGGGACAACTGTAATTAGATTTGTGACTACCCGGAATTACACACAGTCCACCATCTCCTTCTTCGATATCAGCCAGTTGATACTGGAGTACAACCATTCCACAACGCATTTGCCCGTTGCGGTAAGTATAATACTGTGAACCATCAAAATGGCGGGCAGTGGATCCATGAATTACCAGGCCTTCCGTACCGTAGTCGGAAGTTAAGATGAATGGGGCGTGGTCCAGCCGCCACCCTCGACCGTGCATCGTGTTTAGATAGGGAATTGCTTTTGGATGCACAATCAATTCGCGAAACGGTTGGCAATGGGGCTTTGGCCAATTCAGCATGCCAGTGAACATTCCACGCTTGTGGGTTCCCACTAAGGATTTTGACCCAGCGGTATTGGAATTACCATCCTCATGCTGTAGATGAATACAGGCATCAACTGCATCGTTAACACAGGTGAGTTCGTCAGAATTCAGAAAATTATGAACAACTAAAAACCCTTGCAAATCAAACAAAAACTTTTCTCGCTCTGTCATCTCTACCATATCAGAAATCCTTCAAACAAAAGAGAATCGATCGTCAGACTTTTGGTCTGTGTTCTCTTTCCCCTTTTTTCCTTGACATTTATCTTTGTCATCACAAAAGTCACAGTCTTCTCCCATCACAGCGCCCAAACCACCACAACTCCCTTTTAAGCGTTTATTACTAAAAATGACCCCAACCGCCATGGCAAAAATCATTATGCCCATAAAAATTAGCGTTAAAATAAAATACTGCATTGTGTGGCCAGCATTCTCAATTAAGTATTCCAGAAGAGATGTCAGTTCGCATCTTGGCAAAAGAATCGGGATAAAGCGATTTTAGTCGAGGCGAGGCAGCTTCTACTAAATCTGTACTTTCTCTATTTTCTGTACCATAAATAAAATAGGCGGCTACGCCGATTTTATTGACAAATGTCATACCTGCTCGAGGACCAAGCACCATTAAAGCCGTTGCAAAGGCATCGGCTTCCATGCACGATGTAGGGGTTAGTACGGTCACCGATACCAATTGATGTTCAACCGGGTGTCCTGTTTTGGGATCAATAGTATGTGAAAATCGCTTCCCTCCCGACTCGAAAAAGTTTCGATAGCTGCCTGAAGTTGCCATCGCCATATCTGAGAGTCTCAAAATCTTTTTAATAGTACGCGAACGGTCATCCGGCGTTTCAATTCCAATTTTCCACAATTGCCCCTTTTTTGTACCTTTGGTTTTAACCTCACCACCTATATCGACCATGTAACTATTTATTTCGAGGCCAACTAGCAAATCACCGACTTCATCCACGCCAAACCCTTTAGCGATAGCAGAGAGGTCAAGGTAAATACCAGACCTAGTCTTTTTCATCCGTTGTGACTCTTCGTCTAATAAGATTTTTTCAAAGCCTACGGACTGTTTGGCTTGTTCAATCTGGGCCTCTTCGGGTAAGGCTTGGGTGCCATCTGGCCCAAATCCCCAAAGATTGACCAAGGGGCCAACAGTCACATCGAAAGCGCCCTCAGACAAAAGATAAACTGTTTTTGCAGCTTTCACGACCTTAAACAGCCGTGGGGACAGATCGATCCAATCGTCACTTTGGTTTTGGTTAATTAGTGATATTTCTGAGTCTTGGATGTAGGTGGACATTTCTTGGTTGATCTCTTGCAACAGCTGATCCACCTGTTGTTGCACCTGTTCTGGCGTATGATCACTCCGGGATGGGGTATATTTGATGGCATAAGTTGTACCCATTGTTCGACCAGACAACGATACTATTGCATCCGGAGTCTGGCAAGCAAAAAGGAAAGCCCAAGATGCGATAAGCAGACCATATGAGGGCTTATATTTAGGACGTCTCAATTCTTAGGTGATCAGGCAATAAATAAATTTAGCTGCCAAAATCATCGTACATGATATCTTTTTCTTCCACGCCCAGATCGATTAACATTTCCATCACGAATTTCAACATAATGGGAGGTCCACAAATGTAGTATTCGCAATCTTCTGGCGCGGGATGGTCCTTCAAATACTCATCATATGTGACTTGGTGAATAAAACCGGTTAAGCCTTCCCACTCATCTTCAGGCATAGCATCTGACAGAGCGATGTGCCACTCAAAATTATCAAAGTTTTCGTCCAACCCATCGAAATCCTCTTCAAAGAAAATTTCGGCTTTTGAGCGCGCACCATACCAGAAGGTGATTTTCCTATCAGATTTGATCCGTTTTAATTGATCGTAAATATGAGATCTCATAGGCGCCATACCAGCCCCACCCCCGATAAAGACCATTTCTTTGTCGGTATCTCTGGCGAAAAATTCGCCAAAAGGTCCGGATATGGTAACCTCGTCACCGGGTTTTAAACCAAAGCAATAAGATGACATTTTACCAGGTGGAATACCTGGTGGAGAGCCGGGCGGTGGAGATGCCACGCGGATATTGAGCATGATAATCCCTTTCTCATCAGGGTAATTTGCCATAGAATAGGCTCGAGAAACTTCCTCATCAACTGTGGAAACGTGGTCGAAAACACCGAATCGCTCCCATGTCCCGGCATAAAGTTCAGGAATGTCGAAATCTTTATAGTCAACAGTCAAGCCTGGCGGCCTTTGGATTTGAATATACCCACCCGCTCTAAAAGGTACCTCTTCTCCCTCGGGCAACTCCAAGACCAAGTTTTTGATGAACGTAGCAACGCTTTCGTTAGATCTGACTTTACATCTCCACTGTTTTATGCCAAAAACTTCTTCTGGCACCTCGATCCTCATGTCTTGCTTGACTGTTACTTGACAGGAGAGTCGCTCCCCTTCTCGGGCTTCCCGTTTGGTGATGTGAGAAAGTTCTGTGGGTAAAATTTCCCCACCGCCCTCCAAAACTTTGACTTTACACATTCCGCATGTTCCACCACCACCACAAGCCGAAGAAACATAAAGTTCCTGATCAGACAGCACATTTAGCAACTTACCACCTGCAGGAATGGAACAATCCCTTTCCCCATTAATGTTCAGATTGATGTTACCACTGGCAACTAGTTGTGATTTAGCAAGTAGGATAATAAATACCAAAGCCAAAACAACAAGGGTGAATACTAATGAAGGAAGCAAAATTTCTATCATGTTTTATCCTTATTGACAATAGCCCATTTACAGTTGAATGCCTGAAAAGGCTAAAAATCCGAGGGCCATTAGACCAACTGTGACAAAGGTAATTCCCAATCCTCTTAGACCTTCTGGGATATCACTGTACTTCAATTTTTCTCTAATGCCAGCCAGAGCCATGATGGCCAAGGCCCAACCGGTTCCTGAACCGATACCAAAAACAACACTGTCTGGGAAATTATAGCTTCTTTCAACCATAAGCAGAGAACCACCCAAAATAGCGCAGTTCACGGTGATCAAAGGTAAAAAAACACCCAAGGCATTGTACAATGATGGGACATGCCGATCCAAGGTCATTTCAAGTATTTGAACCATGGCTGCAATGACACCGATGTAACTGATTAACCCCAAAAAAGAGAGGTCCAAATCCGTAAATCCTGCCCAGGACAGGGCCCCCTCTTTTAGTAAATAGGTATAGATTAGATTGTTAGCTGGAATAGTAATACTTTGCACCACAATAACAGCTACACCCAACCCAACAGCGGTTTTCACCTGCTTTGAAACAGCCAAAAAGGTGCACATCCCTAGGAAGAAAGCTAAGGCCATATTCTCTACAAATACGGCTTTGGCGAATAGGCTAATGTAATGTTCCATAAAAACTACTCCTCTTCGACTTGGTCAGGCTGGAAAGTTCGCAAAATCCAAATTAAAACACCGATCAGGAGAAAGGCACTCGGAGGCGATACCATTAGTCCATTACCGGTGTACCAACCATCATCCGAAGCTAGCTTAAACACAGGAATGTTGAAGAACTTTCCACTGCCGAACAGTTCCCTGATCGCTCCTACGATCAAAAGCACAGCGCTGTAGCCCAAACCATTACCAATACCATCCAGGAAGCTTAAAACAGGCCCATTTTTCATGGCATATGCTTCGGCTCTTCCCATCACGATACAATTGGTAATGATCAAGCCTACAAAAACAGACAACTGTTTGGAAATATCGTAAACAAAGGCCTTCAAAATTTGGTCGGCAACGATAACCAAAGAAGCGATAATCGTCATTTGAACAATGATCCGAATGCTCGACGGAATGGAGTTTCGAATCAGGCTGACGAAAAAACTCGAAAAACCTACCACCAGAGTTAAAGCAATGCACATAATGACGGTCGTTTCCATCTTGGTGGTCACCGCCAAAGCCGAACAGATGCCGAGTATCTGCAGGGCAATAGGGTTATTCTTAAAGACTGGATCAAATAGTGCATCCGATACTTTACTCATAGATTAAATTTCTCCTTTCCTGAATTCTGCTAGAAATGGTCCGTAACCGTGATCTCCCAGCCAGTAGTGCAGAAGATTTTCAACCCCGCGGCTGGTGATCGTCGCCCCGGAAAGCGCGTCAACCGAATTTTTACCTTTGTCATTTCCATTTTTTTCAACGCGCACATTGGGTTGATAGTTTTTATCCAAAATGACTTTACCATTCCATTGAGCTTTCCACTTTGGATTGTCAACCTCACCGCCAAGCCCTGGTGTTTCGGCATGCTCATAAAAACCAAGTCCCTTGACTGTTCTAGTGTCGGCATCTAGTGTTAAAAATCCATATAACGTAGACCAAAGCCCGTAACCACTAACGGGAAGAACTAAGGAAACCGGCACACCACCGTCCTCTATCAAATAAACAGTAGCCCATTTTGACCGATTTTTTATCTTAGCTTTGTCTGGGGATGGAACTTCCACACTCATTTTCGGATCCTTAGCCGCTTTTCGAGCGTCAAAGTTCTGCGGAGAATTCTCCACATACTGGCCCGTTTCTAAGTCAACAACTTTGGTTTCTACATTCTTGAACTTTTCTTCAACTGTATTCCGAGATGCTTTTTTATCTGTTATCAGTCCCGACGAAAGGAGAAGGTTTCGTTTAATGTCGAGTTCGACATTTGCCTTCTGCTCTTCTTTCAGTTTCACAGCTGTAGTGGATACTACAACAGAACAAACCAAACACAACAAGAACGCGACAATGATCGTTCCGTACCAAGAGTTAACTTGCACTTCTTTTTAACCTCCTCTTGATATTTGATTCCATGACAAAGTAGTCGATTAAGGGAGCAAACAGGTTGGCAAATAAAATAGCCAACATAATACCTTCCGGATAAGCCGGGTTGACTACTCGAATCAAAATTGTCATGATTCCAATTAGGGCGCCATAGAACCATTTACCTCGGTTTGTCATAGCTGCGGTAACCGGGTCGGTTGCCATAAAAACGGTACCGAAAGCAAAACCACCTAAGCACAGATGCCAGGGAATGCTCATACCAAACATGGGGTTGGTATCACTACCAACAGCGTTGAAGAAAGCAGCAGTAGCCACTGCCCCTAACACGACACTCAACATAATTCGCCAGGAACCGGTGCCGGTGCCGATTAGAATAAGGGCACCAATCAAGGCGCATAAAACGGATGTCTCTCCCATTGAACCGGGAATAAGACCATAGAAAGCGTCTAATATATCCCACCCGACGCTGGCGGCGTCGACGCCGCCAGCGGCAGCCAACCCCAAAGAGGTGGCTGCGGTGTGGCCGTCCACTGCCACCCAAACTGCGTCACCTGAAAGTTGAGCCGGATAAGCGAAATACAAGAAAGCTCTGGACGTAAGGGCCACGTTCAGAAAGTTCTTGCCGGTTCCGCCAAAAACCTCCTTGGCAAACAATACACCGAAGGCAATTCCGAGAGCTACTTGCCATAGCGGGATTGTCGCTGGTAGTGTTAAAGGAAAAAGCAAGCTAGTTACAAGGAATCCTTCATTAACTTCATGCTTTCGTACCAGACAAAAAGTGAATTCAACGCCGCCACCGACAGCTACGGTAACGATGTAAACAGGCAGGAAAAATAGTGCACCATAGATGAAATTACTGACCAGGTTACTGGGGTCCAACCCTAGGTTCAGCAAACTCATTACTGATGCTTGCCAGCCCTCTACATCGGCCCACGAGTTAGTGCTTTGAGCCGACAAAACTTTAATCGCTTGATAACCGGTGTTCCACATTCCCATCATGGTTACGGGAATCAGTGAAACGACGACCGTGACCATGAGGCGCTTAATATCCATGGAATCGCGAACATGAGTAGAACCTGTGGAGACCTCCCCTGGTGTAAAGGCAAAGGTATCTAGCGCCTCATAAAGGGGATACAACCTTTCTAGCTTTCCCCCTTCAGAAAATTGGGGATGGAGATCATCAAGAATATTTCTTAAAAATTTCATTACCCTTCCTGATCAATTTGGGTTAAGTTTTCTCTGAGTATTGGACCGTAATCGACCTTGCCGTGGTCAACAAATGTGCAAAGAGCCAAATCCTCTTCTGCTAACTCTAGGCAACCCAATTGCTGGGCCAAATCAGTCTGTTTGGTAATTAATGCCCGCAGCAGTTGAGTTGCTAAAATATCCAACGGCATTACTTTCTCGTAATTGCCCGTTGGAATCATTGCTCGCGGACTTCCCTCAGTAGAGGTGGTAAAGTTGAAGAGCTTGGAGGGCGATAATTTAGAAAGATAGCTGGGTTTGATAGAATATTTATCTATACCGACACCAGCCCATCCTAAAAATTCGCGTTTACGACCTTCTTCCAAAACCGAAATTTGATGATGATAACGGCCTAAATAGGAGTAAGGACCCTGAGCATGAAACCCGTTGAAAACGGAACCAGAGACAGTTCGGACTTCGCCTTCTAATAATTCATCTCGGAGAATGTCATCAATAGAAGCACCAAGCCTGACCAGAAGCAATCGGGGGGATTTCACTTTTGGCCCGGCCACCGAAATGATTCGATCCAGCCAAAGTTGGCCGCTCGCAAAAAGTTTACCGATTGCAATTACATCCTGGTAATTGACCGACCAAACAGTTTTCTCCGCACTTACCGGGGCAGTGAAATGGATGTGGGTTCCGGTATTACCGGCTGGATGCGGTCCTTGAAAGGTTTGGAACTGGACATTTCCAGAGGTGGCAGGTAACCGTTTCCCTTCCTCGTGGCAAACGTAGGTTGTACCAGTTGTCAGCTTTGATAAAACGGTAACACCGGTTGCAAAATCGTCTTGATATCGATCAATGACAAAGGTCGGATCTAGAGCCAATGGGTTTGTATCCATGGCATTAACAAAAATTGATTTCGGGGAGCTATCCGGAAGTGGATTTTTGGAGTAAGGTCGTGTTCTTAGCGCAGTCCAAAGCCCGGATTCCAACAATAACGCTCTAACATCAGCAAGGTCAAGATTGGCTGGATCCGTTGATTTATAATGAGAAAATTCCACCTGATCTTCGTCTGATGCAACTTTTACGACAACACTTTGAAAAATTCTCCTCTCGCCCCGGTTGATTGCGACGACCTCTCCTGCAGCAGGAGAAGTGTAGGTGATGCCAATCTGCCTTTTGCATTCAAAAAGCGGTTGCCCAATCTTGACTTTGTCTCCAACCTTGACTAACATCGTTGGCCGCATATTGACATAATCTAAGTTGAGAACAGCAACCTGATTAATCGGTTTCCCTTCGTCAAGCTCCGGGCGAGGGTTGCCCGCGATCGGCAAGTTTAATCCTTTCCTAATCCTCTTCATAATTTATTAGAACCTTGTCCATCCAACTGATAAATAGTTGTTTTGATAACCAACCAAATCGGTTTATTCTCGCATAATTCCTACAGACTGTCAAGCATCCCCCCGACTGTGTCATTCAAATTGATAGCGTGAGTTCGGTTGTCAGGACGAAAATCTACACTTTGAAAAATCTGCGTTAAGTTTCCCGAAATCCAATCGGAAAGACCATCTCGTCTGAAAGTTGACCGATTGAGAATTGTAATGAGTTTAGTGAATAGGCTTCTTGCAGGTAAGCTCTAGGATTATAAGTGGATAAACTAACATTACGTGCAAGGGGAGAAAAGGCACCTATCTATCATACTTCTTTCTAACTAATCAAATACGAGACTCAAGATTGTTTCTGGCAGCTTGACCTAGAACCGATTTATTTTGTCACATTTGGTCTATTGTGTCAAGGAATTTCCGAAAAAAACTGAACGGATGTTATAATATAAGATCGTAAATTGAGTAGGAGTAAACAGACTCTCAGATGAAGGTGAAGCGGATAACCCTCCATGGATAAGTTTATTATTACCGGTGGTGCGCCCCTCCAAGGTGTAATCGATATCAGTGGATCCAAAAATGCGACCCTTCCGATTATTGTGGCTGCGGCTATTTTAGGGCAAACACAAAGCATCATTACAAATGTTCCAAACCTTGCTGATGTGCGGACTCTCCAGGTTGTCCTCAGACATCTCGGATCTACCACTAACTTTCAGAATGGAATTCTGACAATTGATCCAATAGATCTTTCCTCTTATGAAGCCCCTTACGACTTAGTGCGAAGAATGCGTGCCTCAATTTATGTGCTGGGCCCTTTACTGGCGAGAATTGGACGAGCTAAAGTATCATTCCCTGGGGGTTGTGCTATCGGGCCTAGACCGATTGATCTGCATCTTGAAGGATTAGAAGCGTTGGGAGCAGACGTCGAAATTGAGGGTGGATACATCAACGCGCAATCAAATCGACTTCGAGGGACAGAAATTTACCTGAGAGGTGTTTTTGGCCCTAGCGTTGGAGCCACGGCCAATGTAATGATGGCCGCAACATTGGCAAAAGGAACGACTACAATTCAAGCTGCGGCTTGTGAACCCCATATTGCTGATCTAGCTTACTTTTTGAACCGAATGGGTGCTAATATCGAAGGAATTGGAACTACAGAATTGAAAATTCATGGTGTAGCTTCGTTGAACGGTGCACACTACTCTGTGGTTTCCGACGATATTGAAGCCAGCACCTTCATGGTTGCAGCGGCCATGACCAGAGGAGATCTATTTCTCAGAGGTGCTGTTGAGGATCACGTACATGCAGCGGCCAAGAAACTTCGAGAGATCGGTGTTACGCTATTATGGCAGGATGATGGTGTGCGTGTCACTACCAATCAACCATTTGGTTCCACTGACATTCGGACAGACGCTTATCCTGGATTTCCAACCGACATGCAAGCCCAGATCATGGGGCTCCTCAGTATTACACCAGGCATCAGTGTTATCACTGAAACCATCCATCAAGACCGGTTTATGCACGTGGCTGAATTAAATCGGATGGGAGCTAATATCCGGGTTGATGGAAATAGTGCCATGATTCATGGGGTGGAACGGTTGAGCGGAGCACCAGTTATGGCTTCAGATCTAAGAGCCGGTGTGGTCTTGGTTCTGGCCGGTTTAGCCGCTGAAGGAGAAACAACTGTTTCACGTATCTATCATATTGATCGCGGATACGAGTATCTTGAGGATAAACTGTCGGCAGTTGGTGCCGAAATCAGAAGGATAGAAAATGATTAGAATTATTGACAGTCGCTCAGCAGAGGCAGATCAATTTATTGATAAATTGGACCGGCGAGGACAGTTTGAGAACCAAGAAATTTTACACACTGTGAGTCAGATTCTAAAAGCTGTCAAGGAGAAAGGTGATCAAGCGGTTATTGACTACACCGAACAGTTTGACTCTACTCATGTGAGCGTTGAAAATCTACGTGTTACAGAGGCTGAATTCGACCAAGCCCAGCAAATGGTCGATAACGATTTTTTGATTTCTATCCGCAAGGCCAAGGAGAATATTCAAAAATTCCATCAACGCCAAGTTCGACAGTCGTGGATCTCCACTGAGGAGAACGGAGTAATACTGGGGCACCTAATCCGACCACTGGATCGGGTCGGGGTTTGTGTGCCCGCAGTTAGCCAACTTTTAGTCTCCTCTCTATTGATGAATGTATTGCCCCCCAAAGTGGTTGGGGTTAGGGAAATTGCTATTTTCATGGGGCCTCAACCTGACGGAACGATTGATCCCCACATGCTGATGACCGCCAGTGAATGTAACACTAAGGAAATCTATAAATGTGGTGGCGCGCAGGCTGTAGCTGCGATGGCCTATGGCACAAAGAGCATTCAACGGGTTGATAAGATCGTTGGCCCTGGTAATCCGTATGTTCAACAAGCCAAGCGCCAGGTCATGGGGCTGGTAGATATTGACAAAATCGCCGGCCCCAGCGAAGTTTTAGTTGTCGCTGATGGCAAAGCAAATCCCTCTTACGTAGCCGCCGACCTGATTTCCCAAGCTGAGCACGGAGTAGATTCTTCTGCTATTCTGGTGACCACCTGTCAAGCACTAGCACAAGCTGTTAAAAGCCAGATACATATACAAACTGAGCGATTGCCACGTCAAACGGAGATAGTCAAATCTTTTAATAATTACGGTGTAGCTTTAGTGGTTGAAGATCTCGGACAGGCGGTAGAACTTGCTAACCGAATTGCCCCTGAGCACCTTGGACTCGTTGTTCAAGACCCGTATGCTATTTTGGGTTGTATTCGAAACGCTGGAGCCATCATGGTTGGCGAATACACGCCAGAATCTGTTGGTGATTACATTGCTGGCCCAAACCACATTTTACCGACCGGCGGAACAGCACGATTTGCCTCTCCTCTGAGCGTGGACGATTTCATTAAAAAGACGAGTCTTATTCAATATACCCAGTCTGCACTAAACCAAATAGGCCCATCTGTGATTAAACTGGCGGAAACAGAAGGGTTGGCTGGTCACGCCACTGCTATCGCTATTCGTCAATCCTGAATTCGGAGTACAATTTTTTGATTTTGTTTCTGTAACTCGAGTTTAGAGTGAGCAAGCTATTTTCAGGTTGATTATTATCAGCCTGTTCGAGTTGCTCTCTCTGTTACTA
>JASMLX010000067.1:0-32802 GCA_030748495.1 Candidatus Poribacteria bacterium
GTGGTTGATGATGATCTGATCAACCGAGTTATTGCCCGAAAACATCTGGAGAATTTAGGGTGTCAGGTAGATGAAGCGGTTGATGGTCAGGATTGTCTGACCCAGTACCAGCAGAACCAATACGACCTGATACTAATGGATTTACAGATGCCGGAAGTAGATGGATTCCAAGCGACAGAACAGATCAGACAATTGGAACAGTCATCTGGACTGAAAAGGGTGGTAATAGTGGCATTGACGGCAAGTGTAGTAGGAGAGGTGTGGGAAAAGTGTCAATCAGCAGGGATGGATGGATATGTAGGCAAACCGTTTCAAGCAGAAGAACTAATGGAACAATTGAATCAAGTGATGGATTGATTTCCTACATCTGATTACCTGCCAAGAATTCCATCAATTACCTCTTTTAGACTCATACGTGATCGCTTAAGCACAACTCAACTAGAAAATGGCCAACAAGTCTGATCGGTTAGTTTGCTACAAACAGACCTGGGACTGATGGCCATCCAGGAGTAAATCTAACACCTTAACACAGCCACTCTCCAGCTTCGTTAATAAAAACATTGTAACTCCACCTGCCAGAGAGCTCGGTCTAGTTCAACCTCAGCCAAAGATAGACCTCACACCGTTGGTCTGGGCCATAATCTTCGCCAGTAGTGGTGAGTCACCGAGGACCATCGCCATGATGGCACAGGAGTATCAGACGCTCACGGGTGAGTGGATGACGAGATCATCGAGGTCTAAACGCTGAAATAAAAAGCTCGCTAATCTACCGAAATGTATCGCCTTAAATCTCATCAGGCGGTCATTAACCGAGGACAGGAGCGCTCCAGACAAAGAGTGGGCTAATCAGCTCCAAACACTCTTCAAAGCCGTCTCTGCCTTCGACCGCAGTTGGCTCCAGTTGAGAGATAAACTCAACAAGAGGTCTCCAGGAGCCTCAACTGAGGACGGGATGAAGGGTCACGGCCTCTTTGACATCTTGAGCGGCAGGCTTCTCAAGCTCAAAAACACGGCCGGGCGGGTCTCTGATCTCAACGCTTGGAATCATCTCGGTCCGTGGCTCAAGGACTCGCTGTTGCTGATTGATCTGGGAGACTATTCTGACCAGTTTTTCGGTCGAAGAGAGCCAAACGGCGAAAAGGTGCTCTCAAAGATTAAGCCAAGCCTCCTGGATGTTCCGGTTGAGGTGAACTTTAAGCTTAGAGTTTACAACGGTGAGCAGCAGAGAGATCAACGCTGCTTTGGCTTAATCGCAGTCTATAACGATGAAGAGAGGCGCGATCACTGCGACATGACAAACCTGCCGGTGGATCAGTTTTCGCCGAGTCAGTGGCCAGGGTTGATGCGCTGAGGTGGCAGGTTGAGATCTTGTTCCAGACGATGCCTGGAGACCACTCTTGAGGAGATAGATCTCCCCAGTGGTGACAAAGATATGGTATGGGGCCTCAATCTGGTCTGACCTGGTGAGTCACAAGTGTCGAGAGGTGATCAAGAGTCGGATTCCTTCCTGGCCTGAGCTGCCTCTACTCCGTGGGTCAAAAGACTTCAGTCAGAGTTTGAGAGACTGGCTCATGTGGGCCACGATGCCGAGGTTTCGGTCGATGCGTTTGCTGGCGGGTAATGTTGATGATCTGCTCTTCAGATTTGGGGAGGATCCGAATATAAAAGAAAGACTCAGGTATTTAGTTTAGATATTACAGCCATTTGCGCTTAAGCGATCACACATAGTCCAATACCAGTGACTTGAATCGGGGCTGGTTTGTAACCAAAAGTTACGAGTCGGTTACCAGCCGTATGACCAGACGGATCAACCAGAATATCAATCTGGTCATTTCGGATCTGTTCGGCCAGGGCCGTATCTGTGATCCCTCGAATGGAACGCCATACACTGGCTTGATCTTGAAAAGAGGCAGTTAACTTATCTGCTTGCTGAATTCCCACACCAGAATAACAGTAGACTTGAAACTGTTTGGCATCATAATTGAGGATCAAGTCGGCGAATCCTTGAGCAGCCGAATGACATTTAAAATCAACTGACACGTAACTAATACGCAACGGTTGCTCCAAGTCCGGTTTATTAGGATGGGGATAATGGTATTTTGGCAAAGGTTGGACGAAACGTTGATCCCAAAGTTGACGCTCTTTTTGTTGTCGAATCAAGCCTAGGCTCATTCAAGCTCGAAGTGCAATTTTTTGAGGTCTAAATTTGCTTGGCAGTACTTCTAACGGTGTCTTGTATCCTAACACCTTTCTTGGCTGACTGTTAAGCTTTTTTTGAATCTTGTTCCCCACACTCTGGTCTAAGGCTAAGAAATTCGTTTTTTGAGGTAAGTACTGTCTAACCAGGCCGTTGGTGTGCTCACTGAGTCTTCGCTGCCAGGAGTGGTAAGAACCAGCAAAGTAGCATGGTGTGGATAGTGAATGGGCAACCGGTTCATGACGGCTAAATTCTTGGCCATTATCATAAGTGGTTGTATGAATCGGTAAACCCGGATCAATACTAAAAGCCTTTTTGATCGCCGCAGTTGCGGTTATCGCCGTTGAATCTTTGGCCAGGGCCAAGAAGGTAAATTTTGATTTGCCTTCCACTCAACTGACAATAGCACCCATTAGGTTTATCTTGCGTATCCATAAGATACCTTCCATTCATGCCGAATTTCTATTCACCCTGTTCCAACATTGAGCGTCTATCCACGCTCATGTCTAGACCTCAGAGGCGGCAATAGTACGAACCGCTTCGCTCCAGTCATCCCAAAGCCCCGGCCCCTCCGGACGAGGCTCTGGCGGTGGAACTTCTGGCCCGAGTTCAAGTTCGTGGAGTTTTCTCACGTTGGGCGGTGGCGATGGTCGTGGGCCTTTGACATAACGGCCGTTGTATGTTCTGTCATACACAGACTTTTTGTAGGCATCATAAAGAATCATCTGTCGAATCTGCGGGGGGTTGCTGTAGTTCGGCGTTGCCGAGTGAAACATTCGTCCGTGCCACAAGACCACATCTCCTTCATCACCAAAAAACTCAAAGGGTTCAATGTCGGCGAGTGCGTCCTTGAGACCTGAAGGCTGTGGCAAAACAAATGCGGCAGCACCACTCTCCGGATGAGGCGAGTACAGTATCGAATAACGAGCCAGATCTACAGAGTCCGGCTCTACTTGGTAGAGCAAGCAGTGACTGCCCGGGAAGAGGGTGATGCCACCGCCGTCCTTTGGAACCTTATCAACGTATGCGCTGGCTACCAGATGCATCGGCTCGGGGTCAATGTGTGCGCCCGCACGGGCGGCATCCGCCAGAGCAGGTGAATCGCTGGTACGCTCTCTCGGCAGCACACAGTACATACCGCGCAACTCCTTACCGCCCCAAACCGGCCAGCCACGCAACCGACTCCCACGAGAATCTGGATTGGCCGCTGAGGAACTGACCTCTGGTGTTACAACTTCACCTTCACCGAGGAGTTGCTCAAACCATGGAAATACACGGCGTGGAAGCAAGTTGATCAAATCCTCGTCGCCAGAGAGTTCACGCAATCGCCAGCCGTGGTCACCGGTGCGATCATTCAGGCCATCAGGCGTGCTGTGGCGATCTGCCTCTGGAAGACCGTTTAACCAGGTTTTAGGATCATCCCGGCGCAAATGACTTGAAGTGTTCCCTGCCCACAACCTGTCCCGCGCGGCAGCACAAAGTTTGGGGTCGAGGATATTTCGTTTCACCAGAAATCCGTTTTTGATGAACTGTTGGATCTCCTGTGTGCTCAGTGCTGGTAATGCTGTATTCATGGATATAAGCCTTCTTTTTTATCAAGTCGTGTTTATTATTCTTCTATCCTGCGAAATGCATGAGGTTTGACGAACGGCCGGCCAAGATGTGGCCCCGAGTTAACCATCGGATTTGCCTGATAGCCATGTGTTCATCCCCTAGCTTATAAGCAAGCCACTTGAGCCGTCATGGTAGAGTGAACCTTGCTATCTTCTAACTCTTTCCAACATTACAGGTACCAACGCTTGTGGTCCTTGACGACAGGCTCGATCTCCAAGGTACAGATTTCAAAGACTGCCGAATCAGGGCTGATGGCAAACAGGAAAGTGTTGGCTGCTTCGATACCGCTATAAATCCCAGCTAACTAATCAGCGGTGGGCGGAATATCCTGCCAGTCGGCCCAGGGCTGACGATCACGAGCTTTCAATTGATCGCACAGGTGGCGAACGAAGTCGATGTCAGGGCCAGAATAGGAGATAAAGACGTCTGACATAGTTAATGGATTATAGCAAGAATCACAGAATTTGAACAGGAGAGATTGGTGTCACCCACACTCAGCCGTATCAAAAAAAGGACCCTTTTTCTACCACATTTAGTTCTCTGAAACAAACCGCCAATATCAGGCCAAAACCGTAGCAAAAGACTGTGATTAGGAATCAAACGTAAAATTGACCTCATGTTGGTAAGTTAGTTAAAACAAACCGACTAAGTAACATTGTTATACCTGTACGCCCGGGGCTAAAAGCTACATTGCGACTCTGGACAGAAACGATAGCCGACAGGGCAAATACGGCCACCAACAGAATAACTTTGCCTACTAATATTCTTTCACCATCTCAATACCATCCTAGGATTGGGGAGACCAGCAATTTCGGAGTCTGGCGTTCTCTTTTCTAAGAGCATGTAGCCATCGGCCCTAAAAATGGCTAGCTCGGGGTTGATTGCGGTTAAAAGCAGGTCGACTAACAGATTGGTGCTGTTTTTGCCAGTGTAGGGGCAAACAATCAAAGGTAATGGGCAGAAAACACCAGGGGCGGGGGAATTGGGTTATCTGCCCGTCCCTTTGTGTCTAAATATTTAGTGGGATGGGCACCATCGTACGGCCCGCAAGTGTTCCAGTAGTGCGGCCATCGCTTCCGGTGTGCCATTTCTCTCGAGAGCCTGCCCCGAAAAGGCTCGGACAAAGTGGTTGGAGTCCTTTAAGGCCAGGGTTAACGCCGGTACTGCTTGGGTTGCGTGCTGACCAATCCGGGCCAGAGACAAAGCGGCATTTCGACGTACCAAGTCTACCTCGTCCGTTAGCGCCTTTGTCAGTGGTTCGACAGCCGTGTCTTCGTCAGGTGCAATTGTTCCCATTGCCTCAGCGGCGTGGTGCCGAACTTTATCGTCTTGATCACTTAGTTTCTCAAACAATGTCGGTAGAGAGGATTTGGCTTGGAGTCCCAAATCACCCAGCGTATCCGCCGCCCGTACACGGGTTTCTGCTTGATCATGAGAGAGCAACTCAATTAATGACGGTACCGCCTCTTGCCCCATCTGGCTGAAGCCGTAGATAGCGTTTCGGCAAGCTACCGGGTCGTCGCCAGTGGCAGCCTCGATGAGTGGCTCTAACCCTTGTTGCCCCAAACGACCGAGCTTATACGCGGCCTCAATACCTACCGCTTCCTGGTCAGAACCGATCAGATTTGTTAATCCCGACACTGTTTCTGATGTTGTGTGTTGCCCACTGCCATTCCAGTGTCCTAAATGCCAATTCCATATATGCTGCCAGGTCTGCTCCTGCACATCGTCGCTATCTTGCCACTCTGTGCCCTGATAGTTCCAACTAGGACTAGTCGGCTCGGACATCCGGGTAAACAAAAATTTCATCATGTACCTAGTTTTTTCGGATTGATTCAACATTTTGCGGTGAAACACATCGTAGTTGACGATAACAACCGTTCCAGCCTCACCTGCCAAGGCTAATTCGTCACTTTTTTCCAATGGCGGTTGAGTATTGAGGTACTGAGAACGGGGCCAAATAGCGGTTGGACCAATCTCAACCCAGCTGTCTTGGGGATAGTAAAAAGCCATGGCCCAACGGGTATGATGGTGACGATGATTATCATCGACTGCAAACCGACTGTTATGTAAACTATCTTTGTGCATGCCCTGCTCTCCGCTATCAGGAGTATTTTCATGGCAATGGCGGTGTGGGTGCAAATAGTAGTCGGGGCCTAAAATGCTAACCATGGCACCATGTACGGTGGGATCTCTAAACACCTGCTGAATCTCCGGCAGGCGGGGAAGTAGATTATTACCGGGGTTACCAACTGACGAAAACATTTTCTCCGTCTTTTCGTATAAAGCGTCGTGAAAACTCGAAGGCAAATCGACCTTGACAGAGACATAACCGTCTCGAATAAACTTCTGCATCTCTGGATCATTAAGTAAATGGGGGATTGTCATCCTGATAACTCCTTGTAAATGATTAACTTGAACGTTAGCGATATTTACTCTGTCAACGGGGCTTGGTTCTAGTTTTGTTGGGTTTAACCATACCAGATCGGATTGTGTGCCCAAAATCTAATTGGTGAATCGGCGCAATTCGTTACGGCGTTGGACCTGAGCCAATATAAAGACGTGGTGATTCCTATCGGTCCCTGGATCTAACTGTTTCCAGCTACTAAACAGTACCAAAAATCTTTTTCCATCAGCCTCCGGTGGATTTTGCACCATTGGAGGCTAATAGAATATAACAAGAATTTTAGCGCCTGTAAAGGTGAGGAGATCGGAGCCGGCAACGAGCGAGATCCGATCCCGTTCGCTGCTGCGACAAAAGATAGTTTTAGTGGCTAATCCTTAACCAAGCACAGCTTGAATGCCTGCCTGAACATCAAATATCCTAACCAGTTTTGCCACCTTTTACCGCTTGGCTGCCCCAATTTAATTACTTTCCAATGTTGCTATCAGGGAAATCAGGCAGCTCTGTATCTTCAGGTAGAGTGAAATTGCCATGGTTAATCAGGGTTGCATGAAATCACGATCAAAACAAGCTCTGAACGGGAATAAAATGACCTGGGGAGTGATTCACAATCAATCCCCATTCTCGGCAAACAGTTTTAACCAGTCGTGATGATCTTTAGCCACCCGGTTCGGTTGCAAAACCGAACGCGCTAGAAATCCAGGTACATGGTCCCGTCCCGTGGGCAACGACGGGTCGCTATAACGGATATCCAAGCTCCAACGAATGTGGTCAGAAAAATTGGGAGTGGACCGGTGAACCGTTTTATGCTGAAGCATCAGCACGCCACCAACCTGAAGAGGGCAACAGACCTCTTCTCCCGCCGGGATTGATTCTGGCACCAAGTCCTCCGCCCCGCCGCTGTTGTAAGGTAGAATACCGTAATTGTGGCTTCCACGGATGACTTCCAGACAACCGTTCTCGGCCTTGGCATCAACCAGCGGCAGCCAGAGATTGACCATAAATGTCTCTTCGGCGCTTTGATGCAGATAGCCTAAGTCCTGGTGCCAAGGCACAACTGATGTCTGGTCAGGCAACTTGGCCCGGGCGTTAAATTGGGGATGTACCAAGATCTCAGGACCAATCAGGAACTCCACTAGATCCAGAATGACAGGCAAGGTCATCACATGAAACATTGCCGCTGTTTTGCGCTTACCTGAGACGGTAGCCAACAGTTCGTGACAATCACCAGCCATGGCCTGGTGAATTGAGAAGAGGCGGTGTTCAAAGGGTTGATCCGCAAACAGGCCTGTCAATCGGCCTTGCTGATAGTAGATGTTTGCCCAATCGTCAACCACGCCATTAAAATCAGCGTAAAGAATTTCCAATTCAGAAGGATCAAAAAAATTTTCCAGCACGAGAAAGCCATCCCGTTCATAAGAGTCATGCCGTTCTGACGTTAAGATGGGTTTCATACTCTCTCCTTCAAGCGCAATCAGGGATTACAATTTATCTGATACTCGTCATCAAATAAAATCAAACTTAACTCTGCTTCACCTGGCTGGCGTTGCTGGGCAGCCAGAAAAGTATTAAAGCCACCAATAGCGTCATCCAAGATGGATTGCATGGAACCGGAGCGATCGACAAGACTGATAATTTTGGCTAAACCTTCTTTCATGGCTAATTCCTTTTTTTCATTTTTCTGACCAGACTAAGTGGCAGAGTTGGTCTGCCATGGTCTCTATCTGCGGTTCAAAAGCTAGTTGTTGTCTCCAATGGGCTGGGATACCTACTCTCGCCATAGTATTGCTAATGGCCCATATATGGCCCCTGCGGTATCGGTACCATCACCCAGATTAACTGCCATCAGGGTGTCCTCTTCAAAAGAATCGCTGTGTTCAAAAGCCCAGAGAGCAGCTTCCAGAGATTTGACTACATAACCGAAGCCCACAATCTCAGGCGGTTGCTTGGTTTTGAAACTGCCCAACCGGACCTGTTCTATTTCTGCAGATAATGAGTCTTGCCTCCAATAAATTGCTCAAAGGCGTGTAGAGCGGCACGGGTGGCGCGACCAATGTCAAAGCAGTGGTCTTTAAACTAAAGTATTCGTCACGATACCAGCGACAGTAACGAGTAAGCTCGTCAACTAAATTAAAGCCCTGGTATTGGATTAAGCTTTCAGCTAAGCAAAGAGCCATAGAGGTGTCATCGGTCCAGTGACCGGGTTGTAGTTGGAAGACACCGCCACCGATCATGTCGATGACAGGCTCAAACGTGCCGGGAGCCTGGAACTCTACCGTGGTACCAACGGCATCACCAGCAGCCAGACCAAGAATAGATCCGCGATATCGTAGAATGGTTGGAATTGACATTGAGAGACTATACCTGTTTACGGCTAAAAATGGCTAGCCCGAGGTTTATTGCGGTTAAAAGGGCGACGAGGAGCAGATAGTTGTTGATTCTGCCAGTGGAGAGGCAAAAAGTCAAAGGGTATTAGACCAAGCCCGTTTAAAGAGTTGATCCGAAGCGGAAAGGAGGAACCAGCCGGGCCGACCGACAGGACGGCTGTTACCACCGGTCTTAGGCATAATTTGGATGCAAGACTACAGGAGCTTCAAAGCCAGTGTGGGTGTGAGATTAGGGCATAATCGGATAGCCTCAGTGACGAAAGCATCGATACCAAGTTGATGATCAGGACGCATGATTTGGTAACGATCGCCAGCAGCGGGAGAGGGGTTAC
The DNA here is from genome assembly GCA_030748495.1 of Candidatus Poribacteria bacterium. Classification (GTDB taxonomy): domain Bacteria; phylum Poribacteria; class WGA-4E; order WGA-4E; family UBA9662. The sequence goes on from JASMLX010000067.1 coordinate 8,935, forward strand.
CTAATTTGTGTTGCTGAAGGCACCAGAGTTCGAGTGTTTGTAGTTTAAGCTGGTCATAATCGGTTTCAGAAGAAGAAGACTCAAATTCTAACTGAGTTGGGATTTCAGTGTTAGAAGCAGGAGTTTGTTTAAGATAAGTTTCTTTGTTATAAATGAGAGTGGGCACCGGTGTCGTGTCTGGACTAAACACAGTTGTCGTATCTGGCTCATCAATCGCTGTTTCAGCCACAGGCTCAGTCATCACTTACGGTGTTTCCACCTCGATGACTTCATCTTTTTTATGTCTCAGCAATCTGAGTTTATTATTTTTTAGCGCTGCTTGCTGAATCTGATACTCCCGCTGGACAGCATTAGTCTCATATTCTTCAATCTTGTCTGTTTGATGAAAAGCCATCAGAGTAAAAGTACAGACGTTGCCCCAGCCTTTTTGTACTTCAATTAAGTCATTTTTCACTAATTCATTGACGTATCTTTGAATAGAACGGACAGATTTACGCCCACCATAGCACTGTTCAACGATGGTGTCATACTTTTTGGCGAAGGTCCGACCCATCAGCTCGGGTTTTCTGTTTGATTCTGAGGTCAACGTGGCGTAACAGGTAGACGTAGAGCTTGACCGCTTCGCCAGATAACTCTCGATACTGGTCGGAGTCAACCATGTCCCAGCTCACAGGAGCGTAGAGAAATGGCAGCTTGGGATGGGCTTTGGGGATGCAGTCGACGGTAGCACGACGACTATGGAAATCGTTGGATTCGGCTTGGTAGGCCGGGCTAGTAGCTTGGAATTGGTCTAGATGTTGGGCGATAGCAGGTACCATCATAAAATCTCCTCGGAAAAAGGGTTACTTGAAAGGAGACTGTTTGATAGACTACAATTGCGGCAGCAAGCGACAACTGTAGCGACCAAACGGTCTCTTACTTGTTACTGTCCCTGCACCTCAAAGTAGGGGCTTTTTTATTGTTTGGCTATTTTAGCCCTCGGCTGATATCTCTAGAAAAAACAGTTTAACAACTACTAGAACTAGATTGAAACGATCCTATGTAATCTACGTTGATCTTGACACGACACCTAACAACACAACAGGAGGCAACTTGGTGACAACAGCTGAATACGCTCAGACGCACGGACTACATATTGAAACCGTTCGACGACGGATAAAAAAAAATAAGATTAAAGCTGAACTGCAACCAGATAACACCTATATTATTATAGAGGATTGGCTGCCAAATCAAAAATCAGCACAGACGACCCCCAATAACAAGTCGCAACACCACACCACACAACAAGAGCCGGCAGCGGGCGACACCACCCCTGCCCACAACACACAGCAGCCAACCACACAACAACTGATAAAACATAAAGACGATCACATCCAAGAATTGACAAAGAAGCTGAGGGTAACCGAGTCAAATTTAGCTAAATTGACCAATGACATGGTCGAAGAACGAAAACGAACCGATACTATTATCATGACACAAACTCAAACGATAGACCGACAATCAGAAAAGCTAGACAATCTAAGGCTACAAATCGAAGAATCACAACGGCCAAAACCATTGATGGCTAGATTAAAGGCTGTCTTCGTGGGTAATTAAACCTAGGTGAAGGTAATGTTGCGGTTTTCAGAGAGCTTGACTTACTTCAGGATCACCATCTTTCTAGTCTCTGTGTAGTCACCTGCTTGCAGCTGATAGAAGTAAGTGCCACTGGCTACAGCCTAACCCGTTTCAGTCTTTCCATTCCAATAGGCGGCCTGGTCTCAGCTACATATATCTTCCCGCTGCCACCAATCCTAGCTGTAGTTGTTGTATCCGTTGGCCTTGCATATCATAGAATGTGAAGAGGTAGTTCTTCTGTTTGTTGACTGATTTAAATGACCATAAGGCATTAACAGCAGTATGAGAATACGGATATTCGTAGAAAGGCAATATCAGCACTGGTCCAGGGACCAGAAGCTAAACAGGCGTTACCAGCCGTAATGGAAGTAGTTGTAAAGGATCAAATAAAGGTGTCCGCCGACATGCAATACGAGCACTGATCAAGATTGACAGGGCTACTCAAGAAGCAGTTCCATTTTTAATTCAAAGCTTGAAGGGTCATGGATTCAGATGTTCGTCAAAATGTCGCATTGGCACTAGGCTATATTGGACCAGAAGCTAAACAGGCATTATCAACCATAATGGAAGTAGTTGTAAAGGATCACCCTCCATTAACAGGAGTACACCTAACTGAAGTCTGGCAAACAGCCGGTACTATCTCCCAGTTGGGCCAAGTTAATGTCCATCCGGTTCAGCATCGACAACCAAAGATTATTGAGCGGTGTTTCCTTTGGATAGCGAATATGGCGGCCACTTTTGATGGTACCACCGCCGCCACCGGCCAGCAAGATCGGTAGATCGTGGTGACTGTGTCGGTTGCCGTCCGAATTTCCACTGCCATAAACCACCATGGAATGGTCTAGTAGAGACCCATCTCCTTCGGGCGTAGCCTCCAGTTTTTCCAGCAGATAGGCCAGTTGCTGGGTATGGAAGTGGTTAATTTGGCCGATTTTGGCGATCTTTGCCGGGTCGTTGCGGTGATGGGACAGGTTGTGGTGCCCATCAGTCACACCGATAGAAGGATAGGACTTGTTACTGCCTTCATTGGCCAGGACAAAAGTGATGATCCGGGTCACATCGGCTTGGAATGCCAAAATAATTAGATCGGCCATGATCCGTAAATGTTCTTGGTAGTCGGCCGGAACCCCTTTAGGATAGTCAGGTACCGTATAGTCCGGCTTTTCCATGGACGGGAATTTTTCCGCCCGTGTGATTCTCTGTTCAATATCTCGAATAGCTGAAAAATACTCGTCCAGTTTTCGTACGTCGTTGCCACTCAACCGACGGCTTAACGTCGAGGTGTCTTGCCGAACGAAATCAAGAATGCTTTTTCGGCCTTGGTCCCGAACTGTCCGCTGTGAATCAGGTAGTGATGAAAACAGCCGCTCGAAGGCCAATTTGGGATTAATCTCTTTGGGTAGTGGCTGAGTAGCTGAACGCCAAGATATGGTTGATGAATAGACGCAACTATAACCAGAGTCACAGTTGCCGGCCATGGCCCCGCGGTCAATTCCAATCTCCAGTGAAGGCAAACGCGTCCGGTGGCCGAGGCGCGAAGCCGCCACTTGGTCAACCGAAATCCCGGCCCGAATATCGGTGCCGTCTGTCTTGCGGGGTTGAGCACCGGTCAGAAAAGCGGCCAAGGCTCGTGCATGATCGCCACCCCCGTCGCCGTTGGCACGTGCTTTGTCGGCAGTCAATCCACTCAACACCAATGTTTTATCTTTCACCGCTTCCAATGGTTCCAAAATTCTTGGCAGATCGTAGTCGATACCTACTCTCTTGGGGGCCCAATCTTCCATATGCTTTCCGTTAGGCACATAGAGAAAGGCCATCCGATTAGGTGTCGTTGGTTGACTCCCGCTTGGGCTAAGACCGTCAGCCCAAGCGGACATCGGACCCATCGCTTCCAGCCAAGGCAAGGAGATACCAACGCCAAGACCGCGTAACAATGTTCGACGCGAGAGTTTCTTTTTACTGCTCATAACTCTTCTCCTGATTCGGTTTCCCTACTGCCACGCCGTAGCCGAAATGGGTCACTTTTGACGATCTCGGTTATCAGCACAGAGAACTTATAATTTTGGGTTTCAAGGTTGGTGACAATGTGTTCGACGGTGGGTTGATCATAGTAGGCTAACCCACGGCCTAAAGCATAGATCAGCAGTTTCTCTGTCAAGCAACGAACAAATTTCGCTTTTCGGTCCATCAAAATCTGCTTCAGCTCTACTACTCCATCGAAGGCAGTACCGTCCGGCAGTTGCCCCGAAGCATTAATCTCAGATTCACCATCTTGGTTGCGGTAAGCACCGACCGCATTGTAGTTTTCCAGAGCGAAACCGATGGGATCCATTTTAGCGTGGCAACTGGCACAGCCGGGGTCTTGACGGTGTTGCTCCAAGCGTTGGCGCAATGTGCGGCCATTGGCAGTCTGGTGCTCTTCTTCCAATTCAGGCACATCTGGTGGCGGCGGTGGCGGTGGCGACCCCCAAATTTGCTCTAGTACCCAACGCCCCCTTTTGACGGGAGAAGTTCGGGTGGGATTAGAAGTCACTGTCAATACGCTGGCCTGAGTAAGTACCCCGCCACGTAATCGGCCCTGTAACTCAACCCGCTGGAACTGACGTCCCTTGATCGGTTGGCCGCCCTTGACCACAATTGGCTTACCCTTCCAATTCCCTTTGTTGTCTTTAATACCGTAGTGGTTGGCTAAGGATTGGTTAAGGAAAGTATAGTCGGCATCCAGTAGGTCCAGCACGCTTCGGTCTTCCCGAACAATTGAGGCCAAAAACAGTTCCGTCTCTTTTAACATGGCCACCCGAAGTTTAGGATTGAAGGCTGGGTACTGTGTCGGATCTGGGGCAACAGTAGCCAGTCGCTGGATTTGTAACCATTGAAATCCAAAGTCGCGCACGAATTCAGCCGCTTTGGCATCAGCCAACATGCGCTGGACCTGCGACTCCAGATTGGCCGTCAGTTGGTTGGTGGTAGACAGATCCAATAGCTCATCGTCAGGCATGGTACGCCAGAGAAAGTAGGATAAGCGCGAGGCTAAATGAAATTCGTCGATCGGTCGCTTGGCTAGGCTTGGAGGTTGATCCTCCAGTTCTAGCCGGAACAGAAACTTGGGTGAACAGAGAATAACCTTGATGGCTTGTTGGATGCCGGCTTCCCACTTCTGCCCACTGGACTGAACAGATTCCACAAATTGCGCTAGTCGTTCAACTTCCTGTTGGTCGGGTGGCCGTCGATAACCGCGACGTAGCAGACGGGTCAACACTTCTCGGGTCTGTTCGGCCGGGGATTTATCCGGTGAACAAGCCAAAATTTTGAGTTGGCTAGCCGGTCGGGTCTCCAGTGGTCCTTCTGACCACAGATGGCGAATCTGTAGCTTGGCTGGTATTTGACCATTTTCAGGTTTGACCATTGCAATACCGGCCTTCTCAATGTTGGACATTCGGTTAACTCGAACCTCGATAGTCTGCGGACTTTTTGCCTGACGAGCCGTAATGTCAAAGATCTCCAAAATTTTAATCTTACTATTTGGTTTAAAAGCTGTGCCCAGGAGTCGTGCCACTTCGTCTGGACTGGAAACTAGTTCTAACCCTTTGCCCTCAACAAACAAGGAGGCTTGCACAGGCCCTTGATCCTCATTTTCACTATCGGCGACTTCAGCGTAAAGGGTAGCTCGTAAGATGACCTCAGCTTCAGGTAAGAGCTTAAAATATCGACCGTTGAAGGTGAAGGGGCCAGATTTCCAGGCTTCTTCAGCAGTTGGATCCAGTAACCGATAACGTTCTTGTGGTACCTTTTTGTCGTTGCGTGGATCCAGTGAACGACCGTTGCGATAACGTTTGGAAGGCGGAGGTGGAACCACCAAAATAACGCGATGGGCAATGGCCTCTGCCGCATCCAAATACCGTTCCATCAACAGCGGTGACAGTGTCAACACATCGCCGATATTGTCGAATCCGTGACCAATATCATCGGCCGGGAACCCCTCAGTTGGATCAAAATCGACGCCCAAGAAGTCGCGGACTGTATGTTTATATTCTATTTTATTGAGCCGGCGTACTGTCACTCGGCCCGGCTCTGGCTTAACCTGGTCAAGAATAGACCTGACCTGATCCATAAACACGGTAGCTTCCTCTACTGACGGGGGGTAGCTGTCCGAGGGGGGCATCTGGCCGGTAGTGACCATCTCCAGAACTCGCTGCCAGACCTTGGGCTGTTTGATGAGTGAGTCATTATCCAAAAACAGATCCAGAGCTAAACCAGCAGTTGGTTGATCCCCGCTATGGCAACCGAAACAGTATTGTTGCAGAAATGTTACCCCTTGTTCATCGAAGTTCGGTACCGCTTCTGCCTCTGAGCTGAAAGAAGAAATAATCGGCACTAAGAGACCGATAAGCAAGACAATATGATTCAGCATTTGTTCAAAATCTTATAATTTCTTAAATGACTCTGTTTATGCAATAGATTTAATTAGCTACCTTAGTACCACCATCTTCTTAGTTTCTGTGTAATTACCCGAAACTGATAGAAGAATGAATCCAGAAAACCGGTCTCAGTTTTCTCATCATGTTCACCTATTACTTAATTGTTAGGTCATCCATTTCCATTTTTCCCGTAGGGGCCAAGCAAGTGCCAATTGCTTGGTTCAACCAAAACCCTTGATTGTAACCATGATCTTACTTCTGATAATTCCCTTCATCTGCTTGGCCCTATACCGGCCATCTAGCTATCTTGGGTCAAACAGACAAACGTTTTCACCTTTTTCCACTACGGTCCAAATAGCCATCTTGGTCATTTAACGATTGCTTCATTTCATTGCTACTCAAAAGGGATATCAGCCATCACTGACCAACCAGTTCGCCTGATTATAGCTAGCGTAATAAACCATTCACAAATCTCTGGTTCAGAAAGACTTTTTTGTCTCGACTCATTTTGAATTGTCTATGGACTAGACTTAAACCTACCCAGTTGAAGTTTTTAGAGCTTGATTTTATAATAGCAAATCTATGCAAATATATAAAGGGGGAACTCTTCCCTTTCCCTGATCTTATATCGGATAAAACAGATCGAGGTAAGTCAGTAAGTCAGTAAGTCAAGATGAGAAAACTTAGTCTAATCTTGTTTCTGCTAATCACTTCTCTGGCTGTAGCTGAAAAGCATGCACTGCTGCTCGGAATTAATGACTATCAGGGTGATATTAGCCCACTTAGATATTGTGTGGCTGATGTGGGAGCTTTTGGCCAGGCTTTCAGTTAAGACAGCTGGATTCAAGTCCGATAATGTTTATCTATTGTTTTAATCATCTTGATTTTTCTATAAAAACATAGTAGCCTACTACTACATTACAATAATGAATAAGGAGTTAAATATGTCACATAGGCCCAAATTTAAATCCCAATATGAAAATTATATTGGTGGCGAATGGGTAGCGCCGGTTATTGAAAATTTCTAGACGGTGAAACCGAAAATTAACGATATTGACCGTTATGACAAGTAAATTACTCGCCAAAAGGAAATCAAACTTAACTAATTGTCTTTTTCTAGCCATTAAAGCAACTGAACTGATAACACGACTTAAAGTTATTCCGATTACGATCGATAACATCCATTGCATCATTGCGTAATCTAAGACCATGTTTCACCCTCAACTTTTTTGTTTTGCCAACTTTTCTTGAAAACAAAAGGCAGAATTGACTAATAATGTTGGTGAGTCGACCAACTGATAATCGAGATTTGATTATATCAATCAGGTGATGAAAATATCAGATAGTAATGAAGATAGATAGTTAAGAAAGTAGAATGAAAAATGTAAAACGGTTAGAGTATTAGATAAGAAAAATGGGTATCAACCGGTGCTAATACCCGCTTCCCGTACCTGATATGTTCCAGATACAAATTTGAAACCTTCAATCGAGACAAGAAACTAGAATAGTCTCCTGTTTGTAATACTAAACAGCCATTGAAGACCCTACACTTTCGATCAGAACTTTGTAGACGTCTACCTCTTCTTCTATTCCCTTCAATTTGGTTCTTTCTGGAACCACTGTATATCCACTAATCTCGCTTTGAACCTCTTCAATATCATACACACTGTCTGTGATATAGATCTCTTCGGCATCGGCTAATCCCTGCACCCTAGCGGCCGTATTAACTGTTTGACCGAAGTAATCCAAACGATCATTTAGGGTGACTGCAATTGATGAACCTTTGTGAACACCGATTTTAATGATAATGTTTTCTCCTCCATGATTCTGATTAAATTCTTTCAAATCTTGCACAATTCCAGTAGCTGCTTTGATTGCATCTAATGGATTGGCAAAGGTGGCCATGATTGCGTCACCAATAGTTTTGACAATAGCGCCACTATTATTAGTGATCACTTTGCTAAGTGACTCAAAGTGTGAATTGACCAAATCAAATGCTTTCAAATCTCCGACTTTATCGTAGAGTTCAGTTGAACCTTTCAGGTCCGTGAACAGTATAGTTAGATCCTTGACATTAATACCTTCATTTCCCTGAATGACCTCATGACGGAAAAGATCACGAAATGTTTGAGAGGTCAACAACTTTTTCCCGTCCAGATAAGGATCTAGAACAATAGTAAAATCTTGATCTTGATCCATATGATCCAATATTTCGGCAGGAATAAAGGAAAAGAGCAAAGCCGATCTTCGATCACTATCGTTTTCGAAAGTAAATTTCACTTTACCTGAATTTAACTGTAACTGACCTATTTCAAAATCATTATTCACATATTTTAGATCGATGCTTTGCTCGATCTCTCGCGTTACCGGAGAAACTGGCAAATGTAGACCTTTTTGATTTAAAAAGTCATAGATTCTGAGCATACCCTCACTTAAATCAAATTCGATTACCTCTTTCTCCGACGATTCTACAAACGTTACTCCTTTCGTAGAATTCTTGATTACTTTAACTATCTCTTCACCTCCGAAAGGAAATTCTTTGTTAAGTCTAGCGCCTGGAGTAAAGTGATATTCGAATATGAACTCTTCAATTGACAAACTTTCTGGGTGGTGAAATTTGATTACTCTAATTTTAGGATTAACTGTGAAGGTAACTTGAATCCAATCATCAAGAGAAGCAATCTGCTCACATTGACATAGGGAGCAGAAAATTTTGTCGTGTATGGTGTTCAAGTGCCTAAAACTCTGAATGTGATCTCCGCAAGCAGGACAAAGTAGTTCCCAGTTCATTTGAAATATATTCAATTTAGTGGCCCAAAGGAACAAATCTATCCCATCTAATGAAGAAATATGGTATTCATCGGCGAATTTCAAAGGATTAACTCTGAACAGATCATAATCGTCACCATCAGAGATGAAGCTACTTAGTTTTCCTACCAGTCCAACTGGCCAGTTATGAGATTTTTCGAGAGTATCCATACTGTCTTTCAATCGTTCGCTGTTCACTTTCATTCATCTTACCTCGTTTTTGGATTTTCAGGATAAAAATAGACTCAAATATTTCTTAATCTAAAGCAGTTATCTATATTAGATTCATACTATCATAACGGAGTAGAAATACCAAAGCTAGAGTTTCTAATTCTACGATTCATCGCCGAATTTTTAGACGGTTAAATTTACACTTAGCCAAGATCAAAATCTCGACGTATACGCAAATTGGATTCAGTGAGTCAAAACAAGACTCAAAGCCATTCAAATAAACAAGGAGAATGATTTCTGAAATGTGAATATTGATTTAGTCCGAAGATGGAGAAGGGAAAGGGGTACCAACAGGTGCTGATACCCGCCGGATTACCCCGTAGGCGATTGCAACCTTTTATTTCATCTCCTGAGATTGAAAAGTCTTTGCAAATGTCAGGCAATCTTTTTCTTTTCACTTACGCTGATTTATGTTAGGATGGCCCGATACATTGATCAATAACATTTAAAATCCTAGTACCGTTGCAAGTGGCAAAATGCAAATAGAATCCGTTGACTTCTTCTACCTTTCCATGCCGGAGGTTCTCGATATTGGTGACGGTAGCCAAGACTCACTCTTGGTCCGATTGCAAGCGGGAAACCATGTCGGTTGGGGGGAGTGTGAAGCGGCTCCCTTAGTCTCGATCGCCAGCCTGGTGTGTCCAATGTCGCACAGCGCCTGTAAACCGATTCAAGATTCAGTCCTGGGCCAGAGGCTCGACAGTACTGACGATATTGTCCGTATCGGCAACCTGGTACGAGAAAGTGGTTTGGATCTGTTGCAAACTGACCATACGCTCTCCGGTATCGATATAGCAATGTGGGACCTGCTCGGACACCGGTTTCAAGTCCCAGTCTATCAGCTTCTTGGCTATCAGTACGCGTATCCCAAAACGCCCTACGCCTCAGTTCTTTTCGGTGATACACCGGAACAGACCCTGGAGAAAGGGCGTCAGATGCGGCGGCAGGGATATCGGGCCGGTAAGTTCGGTTGGGGCAACTTCGGCCGCAGTACGGTTCAATCTGACATTGAGCAGGTGCGAGCTGCCCGGGAAGGCCTGGGAGAGGATGGCATCCTGCTAATCGACGCAGGGACTGTCTGGATCGACGATGTAGAACCAGCCAAACTACGTCTTGAGGTGTTAAAGGAGTGTGGCGTTACTTGGTTAGAAGAACCCTTTATCTCAGGCGGATTTAGCGCATACCATCAACTGGCTAAATTAGCCCATCCTGTTCGGTTAGCCGGCGGGGAAGGGGCTAACAACTACTACCTGGCTCAACACATGATCGACTACGCTGATATCGGCTTCGTGCAGATTGATGCCGGTCGTATCGGCGGCATCAGTGTGGCCAAACAGGTGGTGGACTATGCCCAGGCTAGGGGGATCACTTACGTCAACCACACCTTTACCTCCCACCTGGCACTCAGTGCTTCGCTACAACCTTACGCCGGCACCGAACAGGACAATCTCTGCGAGTATCCAGTCGAGCCCAAGCCGCTAGCGCTGGAGATGACGCTGGATCACCTTTTGCCCGATAAGGACGGGAAAATACGTCTGCCAGACAAACCCGGTCTAGGTATCTCTCCAGACTTAGAGGCAGTAGCAACTTACCTGGTCGATATCGAGATCAAAGTGGGTGGACAATGTTTATACCAGACCCCACTACTGTGAGTACACGGGGCAGATCAGAAGAGCTTCTAACACGGCCATACCGCGCTGTTCTTGCCTTGTCCCTTATCTGTTGGGTTCGAAGATACTTGCAACAGTCTTGAAAAGAGGTTATGCCTATTGCTAGTTACTGAAATCCCCTGATCCTTTTAACCTTGAAACTTAGATTATCCGTAGCTAAAAGAAAAATCTACCCCAGGATCTGCACATGATTTCCGTCAGCCAGGCTAGGCAAAAACTAGGAATTTCAGCTCAAAGTGTCCGCCGTCTCATCAAGGAGGAATCTCTAATCAGTCATAAAGGGCCAAACGGGCGGTGGATGATTGATGAAACCTCGCTCGAACAATTAACACAACAACGCAATGCAACTAGCGCTCAAACGCAACACACAATTGTCCCCAATCTGGCGAAAAACGCACCAACTACGGCCACAACTCTTCTTCCCACTCCATCCGTTCCCCCGGTTAACACCAAGTGGGATTATCTTAACGACTCCGACCGTTTTCGCTATTATGTCGATCTGTTCTTACAACTATCTGATCAGCTTTATACCACACCTCAGCAATTAGTCTCCATTTTTCAACAGAACATCACCCGTTTCCAACGACCGGGCGAGTTCAGCTCCATTCAAGTTCGAGACTATTCGATCTATTTTGACCAACTCATCCTTTTCCGCAAAAATATTGACGGTCTAGCTGATCTAGACTTAAGCCACATCGACCATCTATTCTCTGAAGAGGCTATTTGGGACCTGAGTGAAATACCGGAGATAGATGTCTTAAAAAGATATCTATTATTTGATGGGCAAGCTTCTAAGCGGGAATTTTGGTGGTCTACAATCTGGCGGTGTTTCTTCCATTGCTGGCAGTCGGAATTCGCAGAATGAAGGATACTGGTCGCAGTGGATGGTGTGTGTCCCAATTATTAACATTATGTTCTCGGTTTCTGCTAGTGAGCCTAGAGACAATCAATATGGTCCTCCTCCACTACCTCCCAAATAGATTATCACTTTAAAGTTACGGTCATTTCCATAGGCCTTGAACATCTAACGAACTGGCCGAAACCTTGGCCGATAAGCAACCAAGAAACCTACCAGAAACCCTTTCTTAGACCGGAGTACATGCATGAGAACCATAATATATATCAGGGGCAATGGTTTCAGCCTTTATTAAATCGCCAAATTCATCATAAACAGGACGATCCGTTGCAGTTCCAAAGACTAAAAAAACAATGCCTACAATTTGTGCGCAAAAAGCACGGTTAAAAGTATTGCTACAGCCTTCTCGGTTGCAGCTTAGTCTTACAGTTTAGGCATTAGCCTTAGACTTTCTAAAGTTGTGAGTAAACTATCCTGATGGTATTATATTCAATGATGGGAATTAACCAGAAAAAACAGCCCGTAAGCGTTGCAGAACCTCGCGAGAACGCATCTCGGATAACTGCTGTTGTCTTCTTTGGTCCATGCCGAAGATGATGGTTATTGGAAAAGACGGGGTAGAGATGGTGCTAATTCTCGCTGATTATTTTGATGTGGAAGGTCACACTAACAAATCCATTTGAATCAGCATATTTTCAGTAGATCAGCAATTCAGGAAACGTCAATGACTATTATCAAGCACTGCTGCTGGCAGGAACAGCAATATTATTCTTGGTTTTATTTCGCATCAGTTATTTTTTTAATAAACCAGGTTGGGATTGGGCAGCAGGCAAAACCAGCCGTTGGCTTAAAAGTAACGAAAATAAAAGTCGAGAGTGGTCAAAAATACAGAATGGGGGGCACCCCCCTGCAAAAGCAAGCTCGTATTTATACCGACCGTGACCATCTCAAGTTCACCAACGTGCCGAAATCTGTCACTGGATTAAGTTACCTGATGACAGCCAACGCTGACCATAAAGGAAAAGGAAAAACCTTTCTGACATTTGCAGTCAGCCAGTCGGTCAGATTGTGGGTTGGCCGGGACAGCCGTGGAGATCCGGCCAAGAAAGGTGTAGCACCTAAATGGCTGTCGAGTAACTTTCAACGAACAAATATCATGATCGAAACCAACGAACCTGGTATGGGTTTTTTTGTACTTTATCAGGGGAAGGCTGATTTAGCTAAAGGAAAGCACTCGTTAGGAGGAAATGCGGACCCACCAGCCGCAGGTCAGATGAATAACTACGTCTTACTGTTCAGCGCCGGTGCAGAAGCCATTGCCACACAGGAACTATCTGTTACTGTGTGGCATAAACTATCCCTATGGTGGGGCAAAATTAAGTTGGAATTGACACAGTAACTAGTTAGCAGGTAGTCGTTCTAAACTGCGGCTACTTGGCGGTGTCATAGGCCATCAAGGTCCCTTCATCACGAAGATAAAGCTTCTTGTCGGCGATCACCGGGGGTGGCCAGCTTTTGCCGTTGAGTTTGTATTCTTCTGGGGTTGCCTCAATTAATGCCATGTCCTCCTTTCATAACGGAAGTAGAGATGACCCTCAGCATAGAGGATTGCCGCACTACCAGTACCTGGACCTCGAACCCGCCCCCATGCATATTATTCACCGCTCATCATGTTCAAGCAAATTGGATGTCCCTGATTGTGGCCGTGTCCACAATCAGGGACAAGTACCATGCCTCCATGGTGATTCTGTAACTTATTCCCTTTTAGAAAGTACTTTTCCTCCACTTCGTATTTGCCATTGCGATCATGGATTTTAATCAGAGCAGCGCCCGTGCGATATCCAGTACTGCAAAAAAATGTAATCCCCTTTCACAATCGGGGTTGGGATATTGGTCACATCGCTGGCGATACGGTTATAGGTCCAAAGTAAATCCCCGCTTACACTATTTACTCCAATCACTCCATGGCCGGTTAACTGTACGTATTGCTTGCGTCCAGCAATTCGGCCAATGACAATCGAGGAGTATCCCGCACCGTCATGACCGCGCTCACCAATGACCGCTGGCATTTCAACTGACCAGAGGTGCCCCCCGTCTTTTTTTAAGAGCGACCATGACCGCAGGGTTACCGCCAGGTGTGCAGATCAGGTTGTCACCGTCGGACGATAGAAGACTCGGAATAGCTCCAACCGGATTCCATTTTACCGTTGAAATCTGTCGGCAAATGCTTCCGCCACAGAATCAAGCCATCAGTGGTGCTGACACAGACCAATCGGCCGGCGTGAGTTAAACCGTACACGCGGTCGCCATCAACCGAAGGTGTGCTATTGGGACCTTCATTTGCCTCGGAACCGACGTCTGATTCCCAAATTTTTGCGCCGTTTTTGCTGTTTAAGGCGATCATTTTGATTGCCCCATCTCGTTTGCCCATCGTATAAATGCGTCCTTCAGTAACAGCAACACTGGATAATCCATTGCCCAAGCCTTTTACTTTCCAGGCCAGCTTTGGTCTACGTTCTTGCCATGACGATAGCAAACCGGTTTCAGCCGATAGGCCATCGCGGTTAGGGCCTCGCCAGGTTGACCAATGACCCTTGGCAGCTTCTTTTTTAGCTTGTGGTGAAGGAGCCCCAACGACAGCAAACAGGTGAGGTGTAAGGAAGGCTAAAATGAGGAGCGAAATCATGATACAACGCATAAGGGAAATCCAAACATTTAAGTAAGAAATAATAAATATCATTATCGATTATAGTTTTTCTGATACATTCAAGCCATTAATAAATTTAGAGAGACTAGACCTGTACAAACTCGATCAGAATGCCATCCGGGTCTTGGGCACAGATACCGGTGGGGACAGAAATGTTACCCCTTTCTGTTCCAGATCGCTTACTGTTTGCTCTATACCCTTAACAAAGAAGGTTAACCAGCGAACACCGGGCTTAAATTGATCCGACACCGAGGCCGGCGGCAAGGCAATATCCATCAATTTGATTAGCGTATTCCCGGTCTGCAGCCTTACCTGGCGAAAACCTTCCGGGGCTAACTCAGCTTCTCTGGCCATTTCAGCCGGATCAACCCCACACAGGCTTTGAAGCTCCTACAATCTTGTATTCAAATCATGCCTAAATCTGGCGGTAATCGCCGTCCTGTCGGTCGTCCTAGTTGGTTCTTACTCTCTGCTTCGACGCCTACTTCAAGCGGGCTTGGGCCAACACCTTTGACTTTCTGCCCCTTCACTGGCAAACGGTCTAGGGACACATCTTGCAAACCCCCTCATAAAAAGTAGACCAAAATATAGAACTACCAAATTACATAATGATTGCTTCAAGCAGTTAGCAGAATATCATTCACCGTATGTTGAACTTTATACAAAAGAAAGTGGATTTCAATTCAGTATTATCTTCAACTAATTAGCCAATGATCTCTCCTCTATTAACTAAGCAAACAATATGTCTTGTAGCACAATTGGACACTTCGTTCAAGGCTTGATAAAATGATCATTAGTTGTAAGATAGGTATGAGAAGGTTTTTTCTAGCTGGTACGACATCTAAACATATGAGATGAAAAATTTTATTTCATATCCATTAGGCTGTGCTCCTTGGCTTAATTGAGCCGAATAAATTCAATCCAAACTAAATTACTAGCCCTGGCCTTTATTTATTCAAAATAATTCATTAATTCAAAATAATTCCGTAATGACCTCCTATTCGACTAAATTTAGCTCTACCCACCGAGTTCGTTTGACTGCCATACTGATTGGTGTGTTAATGATGCCAATTCACTCCTATTGGATATCTCGTATTGAGGCAATTGTCTATAAAGGGGGTGGTGGTAGTACTTCTGCGCTGATCTGGACCTCAGTTTATAACATGGTCGTACTGTTGATTATATTTCGATTAATTCAGCATTTTTGGCCTAGATTAACTTTGCAAAGATCCGAACTGTTGGCTATTTTTTCCATGTGTAATATTGCCGCTTGTGTAGCTGGTCATGACTTGATTCAGATCTTAGTACCACTAATTACCTATCCACGGTGGTACGCTAGCCCGGAGAATGAATGGGCCAGAATTTTGTTACCTTATCTGTCTACAGCCATTACAGTTGAAGATAAATCAGCTCTTTTACGTTACTTTGTTGGGGAATCTACCCTTTACAACAAATTACATTTATTGGCTTGGCAAGGCCCCTTTCTTTGCTGGTCTCTTTTTATTGCTCTTCTACTTTGCGTTTCCTTGGCTCTTAATGTAATTGTAGCTAAGCAATGGACGAGTACAGATCGACTCAGCTTTCCTGTTATTCATCTTCCTTGCCAGCTTTCTGCGCCTAATCGCCAATTCTTCGCTGATCGTTTAGTTTGGATTGGATTAGCTACTTCTGGTTCAATTTTGAGTGTCAACTACCTGAATCGAATTTTTCCGCAGGTCCCTCAAATACCGCTCAGCGTAGACCTGAAACGTTATTTTACTGAAAGTCCATGGAATGCCATTGGATGGACTCCTTTCAGTGTTATCTTCAATTATATCGGCCTCGGCTTTTTTGTGCCGCTAGACATTCTATTTTCTTGCTGGTTTTTTCTCCTAATTTTCAAATTTCAGCAGATTCTAGGCAAGATGATTGGGTTTCAAGGTATGCCAAACTTTCCCTATTCCTATGAACAGTCATCAGGAGGCTATTTAGCTGTAGGTCTAATCGCTCTTTGGTTGACACGACGACATCTAAAGTGGGTAAGCAAAATCCTGCTCGGTGGAAGTGAAAGTCGTATCTACCGGCTAGCAGTGCTAACGGTTATTATTGGACTGACAGGATTAACTTTATTCAGCCGTTATCTCGGTATCTCGGCTTGGGTAGGAGTATCATTTTTTTTAATTTACTATCTGATTCAGTTTGCCATTGGGCGAATGAGAGCTGAGATAGGAACACCACTTCACGATTTGCATTTTGGTGGACCAAGCACTATCATGATGAATGCTTTTGGTAGTCGAAGATTTACGCATAGCACACTAGTTGGTCTAGCCCAGCTTTGGTCTATAGATCGAGCCTATCGTTCCAATGCACATCCACACCAACTAGAAACACTAAAAATCGTGGATCGAATTGAGGCCAGACCGAATGACTTTATTCGTGCTATGATTGTAGCTTGCCTGTTAGCAGGCCCGATGGCATTGTGGTCGATGCTACATCATAGCTACGAAGTCGGAATTCAGAATGCGGCTCCTGTCAACTTATATTTTGGCCGGGAAACGTGGACAAGATTTCAGTCTTGGGCTACTTATGCTAGTGAGACAGATGTAGCATCAATTAGCTTCACTGGCTTTGGTTTCTTAGCTACTCTAGGTTTAATGTTAGGTCGATTAAGGTTTATTTGGTGGCCTTTCCACCCATTGGGCTATGCTATTTCTGGCAGTTGGCAAATGAACTGGGGGTGGGGCTCATTCTTTATCGTTTGGCTATTGAAAATAGTCATCCTGAAAACAAGTGGAATGCATGGCTTTCGTCGAGCTATTGTTTTTTTTCTGGGTCTATTGATGGGGCAAATTTTTGTGGGTGGGACTTGGACAATGCTTGGTATCGGCTTTAACTTATGGTAAGCGTTTGTACCCTTTCGGCCTGATTTTTACTCCTCAACTACCTCTACAGCGATCGACAAGACTAATAATTTTGGTTAATACTTCTTCCATTGCTAACTCCTATTTATTTTTCTGACCAGGCTAAGTGGTAGAGTTGGTCGGCCATGGTCTCCATCCATATTCTATAACCTCTACTTCAACTGAGACCTACGATAGCCTTAGACCACAACGGTTGGGTTGATACCGAAGTATGCCTATTGACAATCCATATACAATAAGCTGAAGTTCCAATGGGGCAGAGAAGGTATCTTTTAGCTCCGTCGACATAGCTTCAGTTCTATTTCGGCAGAGCTACTGAACGTTTATGGCTTGTTTTACTAGCCGAAAACCGATAAAACTCGCGCCGATGGATGGATGTTGCCCCAACCGGATAGATGAGCGTGCGGCGTCGGCTTTATTTAACCAAGCTCCACCTCTGACCGTTCGCCAACTACCGATACTGGGGCCAGTCGGGTTTTTACCTTTGGCCTGGTGATAGTACTGCTCACCGTACCAATCGGCGGTCCATTCCCACACATTGCCTGCTAAATCGCTAACACCGTAAGGGCTATCGCCTGTCGGATATTTTCCTACGGTGGTGGTCCCGTTTATCCTGTTATCCTGCCATACATTAGCGTGCGTTTCAATACCTTGAATCAAGAGGTTAAATTGATCTCCCCAAGGCCAAATCAAACCGTGTTTACCTCTGGCCGCTTTCTCCCATTCGGCCTCGGTTGGTAACCGACCGCCAGCCCATCCCGCATAGGCGTTTGCACTATACCAGGAAATGCCGATAACTGGATGATTTGGTTTGTTGATGGTGGCTTGAGGCCAAATGGCTTTCGGATAGCTGATAGGCGTATGTTGGCTAGACTGCTGCCCAGCCGATATCCAAAAGGCATAATATTCAGCATTGGTGATCTCGTATTTACTAATAAAGAAGGTATCCAGATGGATCCGTCGAACTGGCGTTGCGTCATTACCGCAGGACGGATGCCCCATGATAAAGGTTCCGGCCGGGATTTCGATCATCGGACTCTCTTTTGAGCATAGAAAAGATGGCAGGAGAAGGAAGAATGCCCACAGGAATCCCCCTGGCCTATTGCAACTGCTGGTAGCGCTGGAAAGCCTGTTGTGCACGGCGACGGCCTCCTGTTTTCTGGTAAAACCGATACAAATTGAAATGGATCTGGGGATCGGTTGGATCCAACTGCCTAGCCGTTTCAAATTGTGAAATAGCTTCAGGGAGTAGATTCTGCATAGCTAGGGAGATCCCCAAACTATTTCGGTATTCAACGCTTTGGGGATAGCGTTGTGTCAACTCCTGAAAAATGAGTTGGGCTGACGAATAGTCTTGGTTTTTCATGTAAGCGTAGCCTAGTTGTTCGCAAAAAGAGGCCTCCGTCGGTTGGTGCGTTACGCCGTTTTGGAAAGCGGAAATGGCTTCAGTCCACGCTTCCTGGCGCAGGAAAAGTCGTCCCAGTTGTGCCCAGGCGCGGGCATTGGACGAATCGACGGCTAAATACTGCTGAAGATTGGCAATTTGATCGGCCTGTTGCCGCAACAGCTCAAAGGTGTGAAGTGACTGTTTCGACTTTTGACCTTGCCCCAATTGACGGTAACACTGCGCTAGGTGAAAGTGGGCTTGCACATGATTGGGTTGGACCGATACCACCTGCTGAAAGGAATCCACTGCTCCTTGTAAATCTGCTGTTCGATAGCGCGCCAGACCGAGATCGTAATTGATGGTCGGATCTGCCGACTGGGCTTTTTCAAGGATGGCTACGGCCAACTCTGGCTGGTGTAGACGAAGATGCGCCTGACCTAAAAGTTGTCGGGCAGCTAAATGGTTCGGATCCGCCGCAATTACCGACTTTAACTGCTCTGCCGCCTCAACAGCTTGCGCGGTCCCGACCAAGTAAGCCTCTCCGAGGCGATACCTAGCTTCCAGATAGTTGGGATCGGCCATGATGGCCTTTCCGAATGACTGGATCGCCCGGCGCCACTGCTCGTGATTAGTAAAGATCAACCCCAGCCGAAAATGCGCGTCCGACAGGTCAGGATCGATTTGTACTGCCTGTTGAAAGTGCTCAATTGCCAGTGAGATTTGCTGATGTGAAGCCGCCCGTAGGCCCGCATCGTAGTCGACTGCAGCTTGATTCTTGGTGGTACCGACAATCAGACTGGCAATCAGAAACAATATCACCATCTTTTTGCTACCGGGTTGGCGTCTCTAACTGGCACGGGTAGTCCTGAGGTGTATCTGTGTCTCTTAATAAGCCAACTATCAAAAGCAGCCAGAACCGAAGTCAGCATACTGACGCAACAATCTGGGTTGGTTACAACTCGATTTACTGATAGATTTCATGTCGCTGGAGGCCCCGGGCAACCACTACTTCAACCAATTGGGAGGCCCGGAAGGATTACCACCTCTATGATCGTGTCGTAACCAAAAGGAAGTAGAAGTAACTGTTTGAGCTGTCCCATCCGAGCAGACATTCCAGCGACCAGTAAAATACCAGATATTTCCATCATCCAACATTCTACTTCTAACCTCAGTGATTGTCAATAGTCGCCTAAGCTGACAATCTAAATTGGATTTCACCAATTCTGTTGTTGCAGAAGCTCAGATAAACTCGGTTCATAAAAACTTGGTATAGCCGAGGAGGCTATTAAGTGTTTTAATTCAGTCGATCCAGCATAAAAAACACTTGACATCGGATCTCAGTTGGCTTAGAATCCACCTCTTAACCGAGTATTGCCGTTTAGGAAAAGCGACTGATAGTTAGTTAACAATAGAGGTGAAATGATATGAAAAAAAAGATTGCGTTGAGTCTAATGCTGGTGTTGATCTTCGGATTGACAACGACTGTCTTGTCCCAAACCTACTTTGAGGACAACTTTGATGATGCCAAAAAATCGGATAAAAAGTGGAACCCTCTCTTTGGCCAGTGGGATTTGAAAGATAAAGAGTACATTCAAAGTTTACAGTTGGTCAATTCCATGAGCCTAGTCACTGACGAGTTCTGGAAAGAGGAGTGGAACAACTATACCTTTGAAGTCAAGGGCAATAAAATCGGTGGGGCAGAAGGCTTTTTGATTATGTTTCGTTGTCGTGGAATGATGCAACCACGTGGTCAAGCGTTGCTAAAGCACCCAGGACGGATGCAAAAGCAAAAACCGTCACTGGAGTATTGGTGGAATCTGGGCGGTTGGGGAAATACCAGATCTAAAGTTGAATCCTGGGGTGGAGTCGGAGGAGCAGACAGCAAGCACACCATTAAAGACGACACATGGTATGAAATAAAGATCGTTAACACACCGAAGGATTATACCCTATTCTTGGACGGGAAAGAGGTAGCTAAGGTCAAAGATGGCACCCAAGACGGAGTCGGGCGGATCGGGTTAGCCACCTGGGCTACCAAAGCCAGGTACGACAATGTGATCGTCTACGGTCCGGATGGACCGTCTGCGCCTGTCAAAGCCAACAGTAAAGTCGCGTTAACCTGGGGACACCTCAAAACCCACAACTAGCTGATCGATTTTAAGTCTGATGATGCCTGCGTTTGCTAGAGATCATCAGACTTAAAGATGCCAATTATTGGAAATGACAAATACTCCTAATCTCTTTTTGTTATTTCCGCCCGAGTATCCCTTGACTATCCTGGCGAAAGGGGACATCCGGACATACATTCACTTACCAATCAGTCAGAATACCTCTCCTGTTTGTATCCCTTCCTTTATTCTAAAATAAGTTCTCAGCAAATCAGCAACGAAAAAGTATGTGTTGATCGACCAATTCCTTCTGTCCGGACCTTTATTATTGTCGCCACCATTGGTTTGGCTACCATTAAACCAGATCGTTGGGATTTAGAATCGTAGCGAGATGAAACCCTCATTTAAGACCACGCCGGTCAGTGGCCGAAGTGTTGTTGCCGGTTTAATCTGTGTTGCCCTGATTTGCTTCACCGAAGCTCACAACGACTACTACGTTAATAATACCTGGCTAGCGGCACACCACTTTCCAATCGTGGCCGCTTTCCTGTTGATGGTCCTGATTCTAGGGGGGAATGTTTTTCTCAAGGAGATGCGCCTCTTCGACCCTTTGAAAGCGGGCGAACTGATTACGATCTGGTGTATGATGATCGTGGTTGCAAGCCTACCCACACTGGGATTAGCTGCCTATATGATCCCGACTCTGGTAGGGCTGACCTACTATGCTACCCCCGAAAATGACTGGGTCGGGTTGTTTCACCACTATCTACCAAGGTGGTTGATTCCACGCGGCAGCAGCGTAGCACAGAATTTTTTTGAAGGCCTCACTGGTAGCGACGAGATCCCCTGGTTAGCCTGGATACCACCGTTGCTATTCTGGTCCGGCTTCACCTTCGTTTTATGGGGAATGATGGTATGTTTGGCTACTATTCTGCGACGACAATGGGTAGAAAAGGAGAAATTTTCTTTTCCGCTAGTCCAGCTACCGGCAGAAATGTCGCAGGATCCCCCCGCCGGTGCATTCCTAAACACCTTCTTTCGACGGCGGTCGATGTGGATCGCATTTCTGTGTCCGGTTGTTATCCACTCCGTTAGCACACTCCACTTCTATTATCCCTTTTTCCCTGAGATTCCGCTTCGATACAGCACTTGGCATCTATTTACCGAAAAACCTTGGAACGCTCTCCGCCCCTTCAACTTCGACATTCAGCCCTCAACTATCGGCTTGTCCTATCTGATGTCGTTGGAAATCTCCTTTAGCTTGTGGGTTTTTTATCTGATTTACAAGCTGGAACGGTTGATCGGCAGCGCCACGGGAATTTCCACCTACCTCTATCACCAACGGTTTGTGCCGTTTCGAGAAATGGGCGCTTACCTGGTTGTGATTTTGTTTTTTGCTTTTCTGGCCAGGGAACACCTGAAAAAGGTGTGGATGAAAACATACTCCGGTAAAAGTATGATTATAGACGCGGACGAACCACTGCCTTACCGTTGGGCGGTGGTCGGACTCTTGGCCACAGTGGTTGGGCTCTCCGTCTTGCTGGTGTTGGCCGGCGCCACTTCACTCTGGCTGATGTTGTCAATCCTGACCTTTTTTAGTATAGTCTGCGTCATTGATGCTTGGCTGGTGACACGTGGCCTCTTTTTTATTCACGGCTCTTTCAAGGCGCCGGATCTGTTTGTCTCGGCGCTGGGAACTTCGCGTTTTGGTACCGCTAATCTGACCATCATTGCTTTCCCGAAACGGATCTTCTTTCGAGATCGACGGGAGATTCTGATGCCCCATCTAGTCAACAGTTTCAAGGTCTCCGATGAAGCCCGGGTTAACCGACGTCACCTGTTACTGGCAATTGGTCTGGCGCTGGCGGTGGGAACGGTGATCTCCTTCTATGGATACCTGAAGTTGGCTTATATCAGAGGGGCTGTTACACTAGGTCGATCCTGGATTCATACTATTTCTCCCCGGGAACCTTTCCGGGAACTGGAACGGTTTTTGGTAAACCCGCAAGACACTAACTGGCAGCAGATGAGTTTCGTGGCCATTGGCAGCCTGATGATGTTCGGTTTATGGAGCATGCAGTATCGGTTTGTCTGGTGGCCGCTACATCCGATCGGATTTGTGACGCCTGGCCAATTTCCGATGAATAACATTTGGTTTTCCATCTTTTTAGGTTGGTTGTTTAAGTTTCTACTGGTACGACAGGGTGGATTGAAGGGATATCGGCAAGCCAGACCCATCTTCCTCGGCATAGTTCTAGGTGAAGCTTTTGTCGCTGGCATTTGGGCTATCATCGGTCTGTTTACGGGCAAAGGGTATAATTTCCTCTATTTTTAACGCCGATCCTAAACTAGATCTAAACGGCACAAAACTTGCCCTTACTTCTAGCAGTGCTTAATAACAGTCAAAAGTGCGACACTAGCGTAGCACTTCCAATCAGCAATGTGACAAAAATGTTGCACCTGAACCCAGGTCGAAGGAAAAATTGATGATCACATTAGCCCTTCATTTATCGAATTTTATTTCAATGGATCCAAAATTAGATCCACCCGTCGCCAAGACTCCCAAACCCGTGTATATTTGGCTTTTATTAGAAGCTATTTCAAAACTAAATACAATTTAAACTTGCGTATCTAAAGGAATTAGGTCTAGTTTTAGTTGGATCTAAAAAGGAACTTTTGATGGCTAAACAGAAACCATTTATCACCGACCAACAATGGATCAGACTTGAACCTTTGCGGCCAAAACCTAAGCCTTCAGCCAAAGGTGGACGAAAGCCAAGAGACAACAGGCAAGTGTTTGACGGCATTATCTGGGTCTTGCCAAGTGGTGCCAGATGGAACCACTTACCGGATCGATATCCATCAGCTAGTACTTGCTGGCCAAGATTACAGCCATGGGAAGAGCCAGGTGTTTGGCTCCAAATATGGCCTAAATTCCTGTCCGAACTGGAGCAACAGGGCCAGTTAGATTGGGAAGAAACCTTGGCCGATGGCAGTTTGGCCTGGGCCAAAAAAGGGGCTCATGCCTTGGAAAGACCAAAGGCGGGAAGGGTACAAAGTGGATGGTGGTGGTCGATGGCCAGGCAGTCCCTATCGGCGCTGATCTTGATTCGGCCTGGCCGAGTGAAATAAAACGGCTGCAACCCACGATTGAGAAGATTGCGGG
>JASMLX010000067.1:32811-33717 GCA_030748495.1 Candidatus Poribacteria bacterium
GCTTCTGGGTGCTCCTGCAGACCTACTACAACCTGGGGGGAGATTCGGGTAAAATGGGAGGGTGGGCCAGTGGCTTTGGTCGAGAGACGTTCTCGTATTTACAAGGATGGCTCTACTATCCATCCATCCCCGACCGGACCGGTATCCTGGCCATACCAATCGGATTGCTAACAGTGGTCGGTTTAGCCCTGCTGCGGTCGCGATTTTTATGGTGGCCGTTTCATCCTCTGGGCTATCCAATTGTGATTAGTTTTGGTGGACGGATGCTGTGGGTATGCCTACTGATCAGCTCAACAGTCAAGTGGCTGGTCTTAAGGAATAGCGGCTGGCAAACCTACAGGAAACTGGTGCCTTTTTTTCTGGGACTGACCCTGGGTGATTTCATGGTCGGTAGTCTGTGGACACTGTTAGGTCTAGGTCTAAAGATGAAAACCTACGATTTTTGGCCCTGACCACCGTCATATTTTTTCCTTCTACCGTCACCATTCCCCAATATTCAATCCTCTGTCCCTAGTTTTCTCCGGCGCCATCATCTATTTCTGAGAGTTGGTCTTGACTCCAGGGTCTGCTCGGTGTTAGGCTCTCCCCAGCCAACAGGGAGATATAAAAGGTACCTCGACACCTTCAATTCTAGAGTCTTCTGATGAAGTTCAATCAGGTCAAATTTCAAGATTCGCGTACTCGTACCTATCTCGGTAGCCCCAGTCTAATACGTCTCAACGACGGTACTATCCTGGCCACCCACGACTACTTTGGTAAAGGCTGTCCAAAAAACCATCAACAGGAAGAACACCTGACCAGCGTCTACCGCTCCGAGGACAATGGTCACAGCTGGCAGAATACGACCCATATTGCCAACGCCTTTTGGAGTACGCTGTTCAAACATCGGGGCGACGTCTACCTGCT
>JASMLX010000068.1 GCA_030748495.1 Candidatus Poribacteria bacterium
GTATTTTCTATTCTTTGAGTAATTTGTAATTTCACCTCTTTTGGCAAGCTAGATGGGTTTGCATATATATCTTCTAGTTTTTTGAGTTCTGCTTTTTGTTTTTCAATTTTTTTCTTAATACTCTTCTTAGCTTTATTTGTTATTTCTGTGTTTTTTTATTCCACAGCTAAATAAAAAAGATGTCAGTGTTAGCAAAATAAGTATGTTTTTCATGTTGTGTCTGTATGGTATAACCATACAGACACAACCTACTCTAATCATTCCATCCTATAAAGTTAAGGACTTCTGAAAAGTCAACTTATATTCAGTAGAGATTGAATTTTTTTATAGTGTTCTTCCTTCCATTCTTCAAGCGACGTTGAGGCATCCGATTTAGCTCTTGATTTGGCTTTGATATAAACTCCTTTTCTTTCAGAGTATGGTATAACAGCGATGCCTTCTTCATCAGCCACTATAATATCGTCAGGAGAAACATCTACTCCCCCGCAGGTTATCGGAATATTTAGCGGCGTATTTTTATCTTTTTTACCTGGAATTGGAATCACACCACGAGCGAATACTGGAAATTGGGCCTGTCTGATTTCTGCCAAGTCTCGAATAACTCCATCTATTACAAACCCCTTTATTCCTCTCTTTTGTGCAACAGCACAAACATTCCCTCCAGCAACCGCAAAGTCTGTATCTCCAGCCTCAACTACAATGATTGAGCCCGATGGGGCTTTATAAATTGCTGCATGAAGCATCAAGTTGTCAGATGGTGCCAGTTTTACGGTGAAGGCAGGTCCTGATATTCTAGGAATTGGCGACCAAAGAGGGTTAATTTGATAATCCATAAATTGGCTACGCAGCAAAGCGTCAGCATAATCGGTAGGGGAATAAAGGCCGTAATCTTGGTCTGACATTATAAAAACTCCTCTGGTATCAATAACTGTTTTGTCGATAATATTTGAGAATCACCATTTTTCGTGTTTCCGTGTAATCACCAGCCTGTAACTAATAGAAGTTAGTACTTGGGGCTACAGCCCTTCCATTATCCGTCTTAACCAGCCCGGTAAGCAGTTTCGTCTACCGCTACATACCCGCCAGCCATTACCATTCCTAGCTGACAAATTAAGTTGGCCCTGCATATCATAGATGCTGACAGTCACCTCCACATCCTGACTAGGTTGGAAAGATCTCCAGGTTTCTAGATTGAAGGAATTGGGATAATTGGCTAAGAATTGAGTTGGAAGTCTCTCCGGCAGGATAGCTTTCAGAACCTTAAGAGCCATTTCTTCCGCACCAGAAAGATTTCGATTGGCTTATAGTTGATTTTTGCTGGCGGCCATTGCTGACTTAGCTTGATTGGTGTTAAAGAATTCTATCTTAGACCGCTTGGTGCCAGTTATTTTTTCATGCATGTTAAAGGTAAATTTTTGCTGTTGGCATCTCCAGGCAATACAGGTGCAGGGAAATTATAACGCACCCAAGGCCATTTAAACATATCACCGGTGGCATCATTCCAACCCAGCATCCTGGCTTTCATTTCCGTAAGCACTGTCGAAAACCTTTCTTCATTTATAAGGTTTTTCATCTCCCAGGGATCCTTTTGCAAGTTGTAAAGTTCGTCTAAATCATGGGCGTTCATTACATATTTCCACTGATCTGTTTTGACCATACGCTGCGAACTATAACCCCATACTTCACCATGATGTTCTGCATAAACACTATCCGGCCAATCCGCTGGAACTTGTTTCTGTAATAAAGGAACAATGCTTTTTCCATCGATTTTTTCAGGAATTTCTCCGCCCGCCCAATCCACAAATGTCGGCATCAGGTCCATCAAACGGACATATTGATTCACCTCTTTTACTTTGGCCATGCCGTTGGGTAAACGGATGAGCAAGGGATTTTTGAATACTTCTTCATACATAGTCCCCCCCTTCTCAAAATGCTTATGACTGCCGGTAGAATCCCCATGATCTGTCGAAAAAATGAAGATAGTATTATCCTCAATTCCAGCATCCTCTATAGCTTTCAAGGTCAATCCTACCAAGTCATCTATCAGGCTTACATCACCGTAGTATTTGGCTACTACGTGCTTCCACCACCCCCAGTCCTTGTCCTGCAGGTTCCAATCTTGATGCTTTTTCAGGTGGCTGGCCGGTTTGCCCACAAATGTTTCATCAAAATTAGGCCAGGGAGGAATTTGGTCGGGGTCATACATGGAGGCATAGGGCTCGGGGATAGTATTACCAAAATGTGGCGGCGTTATATCGATTCTGGTAAAGAACGGCTCTGCCCGCTTTGCGTTCTCCTTAATCATTTCTATACCTGCCTCAACCACCTGCCAGGCAGGATAATTTTCTTTGGGGCCAGATACCGTTCCTGTCGCACAGACTTTATCACCAGAGGGAAATTCTATAAAGCGGCCAGATCCTGGTATCAGCTTTCCCGCTTCGCGGCCGGCCGGTTTATTTTTTAGTTGTATTGCCTGTTGGGATTCATACACATCGAAGCCATACTCATCCGCCGGTATATCCTGATGAACGTGCCATTTGCCGGCATAATCCAAGCGATAGCCATTATCTTTAAGGATATCACTGAAAATGGTCATTTCCCGGCTCAATCCCCGTGACCAAGCCGGGCCTATATGTGTATTGAGCATGACACCATGATTATGGGGATAAAGACCCGTCATCAAAGATGCCCGGGACGGAGAACAGACCGGGCTGGTTGTATAAGCGTTGTTAAAGATGACACCTTGTTCAGCCAAACGATCTACATTTGGTGTTTCACAGATTTGGTTCCCATAACATCCAAGAGCATCGGCACGCAGCTGATCTGTGAGAAAAAGTACTATATTGGGTTGTGTAGAAAGCATGAAAAATACTCCAGACGAAAAAGATAAAAGGTTGCAATAAGACCACCTATACCAAGCCCTTCACTCCGGCTGTCTATCAGTAATTTCACTACGCGAACAGCATGTTTGCTGTGCTCCGCCACTATCCTGGCGATCGAATGCTGCGTTGGATCACCGGTGCCAGTACCTGCGGCCATGGTGTTTTGGCACTTCTCCAGCATTTGCTCAACACAACATTCAAGTAGTGGGGGAACGCCGTATTTCTCCCCGGTCTTAGCGGTCAACGATTCATCCCAGCCGTATAAGGCCACAAACTCGGTGTCTCCTCTTTTTGTCAACTCTCTGAGCGTTGGCAGGTGCCACTTCTGCGACGGCTGTTTGCTCCCACCCCGCTAGATTTCGCCAAGCCATTGAGCATGGCCACACAACCATCCACCTGGCCTTCGCTCAGACCATGCAGTATGACGGGCACGTCGAAGGGAAGATCACACAGCAATGATACATAGCGTTCGTAATCGAGCAAGCCTGTGCCCGCGGCCAGATGGCCCGCATCACCATCATGATCCAGGTCTTTGGCATGTGCGATGGCAATGTGGTCACCTAGCAGGTCGAAGGCCTCGTCGAGTATCTCATTCATACGTGGCAGTTCACCCTCGCCAAAGATGTTGGCCGCATCCATCACCACCTTCAAGTTCGGGGAGCCCATCTCCTCGATCAAACGCCGGCTCTTCCTGACCGTATTGGCAACGTTGTTCACTTCTGGCTCGAAGGCGAGGGTAACACCGTGTTTCTCCGCAATCGGTAGCAGTTGGTCCAACGTGTTGTGCAGTACCTGCCAAGCTTCTTCCGTGGCATTATCAGGATGGTTCCGCCACATGCTTGCGGCACTGCGAGATCCGGTGCAGGTTGCGATGGTGGAGGTTCCAAGTCGTTCGCAGGCTGAGATCAGTAGCTCTAACCGACGGGTCTCAGCCTGACGTGCCGTGGGATCGGGGTGTACCATATTAACCTCGCCGCTCAGCGCGGAAATGATCATATTTCGTCTAGCAATCTGCTTACGAACCTGCTCGCAAACGGCGTCGATGTCCTCGGCCAACGGTTCCTTCAAATGAGTGGAAGACATGTTGAATTGAACATGGAAGATATCGTGACCGACTATGGCGTCAAGCGTCTCCTCCAATGATGGACGGGCGAAGTGGCCCGTCATAATTCCTACTTGCATAATTTGTACTTAGGTTCTTCGCAGTAAACCAACTGCGGATCAAAAGGTGTAAAAAACGGGCTTGATCTCCGACGCCTAGTCTATCTGAGTTGCCTGTTAGCATCCGGCCTCGTGTGCCGCAACCCAGCCGCAGTTAGGCTGCTAAGTCGCAGAACTTTAGAGTGAGGATCGTAGTGATCGCTAGAAAAGCCGTCCATGCATTCAACGTCAATATGGCTCACACCACTGCGTTGCAAAATTTGTCGAGCAATTTGAGCCCCTGTCTGCTGTCTAGTCAATCTAACTTGAGAATATTGTTAAAATACATTTTTGACACGCCATTGAGCCCATAATCCAAGCCAAAGCCCAGGCGATGCGAATAGAAGATACGGTGGCTCAAAGAAAAACATACTGCTCCTTTTAGCTATGGTCATTTTACTCAGACGAAATAATTTTACCTCAATTTGGGTCTTTTTTGAACGCGAAAACGCAGCAAACAGCAGAATTTATTACAAAAACAGATGGATTTTCCAGTTTCTATTATTTGGATGATCATCAGACTTTTCTTGAATAACAATGGTGAACGATTGGCAGTTTAGTGCCTGCAGTAAAAAAGAATCTTAGTTGGACGACCTTGAGATGCTTGTGTGTGGGTGGAAAATCAAAGTCTTGGATCAGCCTAATTAGAAGCAAAGCTTGAAAGCAAATGAGATAAGATATGAGGAACAAAAGAGTACCAACAGGTGCTGATAACCGTTTGATTACCCCGTAGGAGAACTGAACTTCGTACTGTAAAAATTCAACTACCTCCATACTTGGCATTATATTTCTCTGTCGAATCGTACTTGAGATCAAAATATTTGAAATAGAACTAGAGAAGCAATACCATTCAAATTACTTCTATTTTACGCATAATAGAAGCGCTCCTATAGCTAGACTGGGTGTTTGGCTTCCCACTTGCCTTCCAGTTTTTCCCATCGGTGTTCTCTGGACTTCGACTCCTGTTGGTTTTCGAAAACCCAATCTTGGACATACTCCCTCTCCTACCGCTTAATACCAGACGAAACCGCCACATCCTTCAAGATGATTCAGGATGATTACGCTTTGGGAGCAATTTCAAACTCTGTTTTATTAATTAAGTCTTACTCTTTACACCATAATACCCCAGTGAATGGGGTAACTGTTTTGTTGGTGCATTAGGATCTGAATACATTTAGTGTTTAATTTATAAAATAGCACGTAACCGCATCTTATAGCGGAAGATTTAAGCAAATTGCAATCCATAGATAGTGTAAATGGTTAACGCGACTGCTCGTCCAAGATAGTGACCAATCAGTAGTCCGATAAAAAACGGAATACCTCTTGCATAGAGACGTAATCCTCCCCACCGCAATATAGTATGCTTGCAAGCCCACGTGATAAAGAAACCAAGGTAGACGGTATACAGAGTAAATGAAGAAATTATAGCAAGTCCTATTGGGTGTATTGGCCACCAAAGGAATTGATAATACATAATTGTTAGGCCTACTGTCAGCAATCCGCCAATTCCAAAATAAACTAGACGTTGCCATATTTGCTCTTGTCCCATTGAAGATTCAAGTTGTGTCAACACTTGACCGTACGTATTAGGGCCGAATCCACGGAATAACCATGTATTCCAGTTTATAGCACCTTGCCAGTATCCAGAGAAAATTACTCCCCATGGTGCAACAAGTAAACCTACACCCAAGGCCAACAAGATCAAGCCTGTTAACTGTCGACCAGTGCAACCAATCGCGGACTGTAATTTCACTCCTTCCGCGCTTAAACCAGATACAACAGACTGAACATCACCATGCCAAGCGTAAGTTAAACCCAGTGAGCTCATGCCTTGTGCACCAATTCGCCGGGGTGAAAAAAGATGGATACATGGGTTTTGGGCGATCATTGGGGGGACGACATAAAAAATACCTGATTGGCAAATCACACGAGAAATTCCGAGATAAATCAGCATCAGCAACGGTATAAAAACCACGCTTATTTTAAATTGAAGTCCTGATTGAGTCAGCCATATCAGCATAAAGACAATACTGGCTCCAAATGTTATCATCGCGCTTCTTGGTGACATCAGCCTGTTTTGGTCAGGCTGAGTATTTTCCAATGATAAACTAACGAATTGCCAGAGATGTTGTCTAGCACGATAAATAAAAAATACAACAAAGACAATAAATGCGCCAAAAGATTGCCAGGCAATCGCTGCGTTTCCCCAGACAAACATACCTCCAGAACCAAGATACCATTTACCAGTGTAGGACAAGACTGAGACTTCTCCAACTTTTATCAAGAGGTAAAGTAGCCAAATACTCAGGAGTACGTTTTGTGGTACAAAGTACCCGACCCCGATGGCAATAAAGTTGATACAGCATGCGAGCGATGAAAGACCAGGGGCTGAAAAAGGTGTCCCCCAGTTGAGCGAACCAAGGTGATCAACTGGGAAGGATGGAATTTGAGGTTTAATATGATGGCATACATCCAAAACAACAATGGAAAATGGGATTGCAACTCCCAACCAAAGCAGCGGGTTCAACCACACGGACAGTTCAGGATGACGACCTCCTTCAGTTAGATGGAGTACTGGTTGCATTAATGGATAGGCCAGTTTTTCTCGTTCTATCCATTGTTGGCGAAAGAAGACAATTAATGTATATGAGGCTAAGATGAGGGCGACAAAGAAAGTTGACCACACTGTTAGAGGGATGATCCAATCTTGCCAGGGCATTTTCGTTCCTGATGGTAGGCCTTCATAAAACCATTGGACAGCATGATTAATATCGCTGATAATTAACCAATCTGGAAGGTGGGGGAGAAGGAGGTGCTGCCATTCATTTTCTGGTGAAGCGAAGTATCGAGGAGAAACAATTGCCGCGAGAAAAAAGTAAATTAACCAGATCGACGTTGCGTTAGATACTAATCCCATAACGAAAATAACCAATAGCTCACTCTGGGTTAAACTTAGTTTTTTTCGTACATTCAGGATCAATGCATTAATAGCCAAAATGAGCAACATCGGGATGGCTGCTCCTTCAGGAAGATAACTCCACGAAAATGTTGCTGAAACCAACGCTTTCGGTATAAGGAGAGGCCAAGTTGACAAAGATAGCTACACTGGATCCAATCAGCACAGATCTGGTGGTTATCTGTTTTTGAACGACCTTTTTCATCTACGAAATCCGTTTTGTAGGGCTCTGATCATTATGCAGGAGATTCTTCTCTAGCTTCTTCAGTATCACCAACTTCTGCTTCATAAGTTCTGAGTCTATTGACGTTTCTAACTTCTCATTGGCTATCGATGTTTCTAGTTACGCTACAATTGTCTGCTCACCGACAGCCAGTGCCTGTCGTTCACCATCTGCCGTTTTGGTCTGAAAGGCTGTAATGCAAGCCATAGGATCATCGCAGTTAAAGGTATACTCACGATCTGTGCTTAGTACCAGATGAATGCCAGGTCCGTCACCTGTGATATACCCTATATGCTTGAGAGATTTAAGGCGCCAGCCCTGACCTCCCCACTTAAGCCATTTGATATTGGTCTCTTCAATTTGGGCAATGTCCGTCAAGTTTAGCCTGACGCTCCATAAGGCATATCCGAATCTCAACTGACCATGATCTGCTAAACGGAAGAGGTAAGTGAAAAAGGAGAGAATCGACATGGAAGGAAGGAAACTCAACAACAACCAGCCCTTGCCACCTCCATGGGTTATTACATAGATGATCACATGTAAAACAACATCGAAAATCATAAAAGCAACCATGATCCATATGGACAAGGGATGATGCTTCTGATAGTACATAGTTTCCAATTATTCTACTACTCTTAAATTAAGTTTTCAGAATCTGAGAGGCTGAAGCTCGAAGGAGTCAGTTATTTTAACAAATGAATCAAAAATAAGAGAGGGACTAAGTAAATGAAGAGAAGAAAAAGGGTTGTGGTGCAAAAATATCATCAAGCGTGTTTTGGTATTCATTCACTATTATTAAGCTGTCAGGCCAAACAATTTGTTAACGATTTGAGCAGGTGAAAGTCCGACGGAAAAACTTCTCCCTAATTGTCCTTTCCAGAGAATATGCCTGGCTTCAATTCCAGAAATCGTTTTGGCCGCCGTTTGTATCGATTGGAATCCTAAACCAGGCTTTGTTACTTTCTTGATAAATCGGTGGTCTGGCTCAACTATATTATTCAGGCATTTTACGGGCCTAATCTCCATTTTTTCAGGCCAAACACCTTCTCTTTTCAGCTATTCTAGCGAACAAGATAGAGCTGGGTTTTTGTCAACATTAATGAGGCCAGGCGTTTGAGTCTGGTCGGCTTTCAGGATCTTCTTGAAAAAACGACTTGCTGCCCTGGCATCAGGCTTGGCACCAAGCAAGAAGTCAAGAGTATTTCCGTCCTTATCTACTGCCCGGTACAAATAGGTCCACTTGCCTTTAACCTTAAGAACTGTTTCATCAACTCTCCATGACTTACCGGTTCTTTTCAGGTGTGGCCGAATCTTGGTATCGATTGGCGGAGCATATTCATGAACCCATCTCATGATGGTCGTGTGAACCAAGATCAGGCCGCGCTGTTCCATCATTTCAACCAAATTTCGATAACTCAATCCATAACTGCAATACCATCTTACATTTAGCAGGATGATTTCACCTTGGTAGTGTTTCCAGTGGAATGGGTTTTTGGTCGACTTGATAGATTTTTGGCTAGTTTTCACGGCATAAGTTTATGCATCGTATATTTTTGCACCAGAACCCGAAAACCTGTTATCCGGAGTAGTGGACAAGGTAAAACAAGGAAAGCGGTATTCATCGATGCCCAACCCGATGTAGAACACCAGGCCGGTCAGTGCTCTGAAATAGCCAGACGAACCCTGGCCCAAAACAGCTTCAGAAAAGTAACCAACCTAAGTGGTATCGATGCTTAGAAACGTTTAATAGAAGAGATAGTATTGGACGGTTAAACCAGATTTTTACTGGATATAACCAAGATCAAAGAATTGAAGGCCTTCAGGAGGCAATATGAAGATTACGGGGTTTGAGACCATTCCGATCCAAGGGCGAGCCATGATATTGAAGATGTTTACCGATGAAGGATTGGTGGGATACGGTGAACCGATGAACTACGAGCACTGGCGAGTGGTAGCTCAAGCTGTCGATGATATGGCAGAATACTTGGTGGGCAAAGATCCACTACAGATCGAGGATCATTGGCAATCCATGTACCGCTCCAGCTACAGCCGTAGTATGCCAGTGTTAATTGGTGCCTTGAGCGGTATCGAAATGGCGATGTGGGATGTGTTTGGTAAGGCTGTGGAGTTGCCTGTTTGGAGGTTGTTGGGTGGATCGGTGCGGAAGCGGATCCGCGTGTATACGGGTACGGGCGGAACAACACCTCAGCAGTGCGCGGAGAGTGCAATTAAAGCGGTTGAATCTGGATTTAATGCCGTCAAAATGGGGGCTTCGCCCCGGCCTGTTCGGTTCGTGGACACCCCCAAAGTAATTGATACCATGGTTTCCCGGGTGGCGGCTGTGCGCGAGGCGGTAGGCGATGAAGTAGATATTGCGATCGACCTGCACCGTAGATTAAGTCCTACCATGGCCGCTATCGTGGTGAAAGAGCTGGAACCGTTACGTCCACTGTTTGCAGAAGAGCCGTGCCATCCGGAAAACAGTGAGCCGTTGTTAATGCTATCCCGATCGACAACGGTGCCGATTGCCACTGGCGAACGGCATTTGACACGCTGGGGGTTCCGGGAGATTATAGAGCGCGAAATGTGTGCAATTTTGCAACCGGATATCCGGCATTGCGGCGGAATGATGGAATTGAAAAAGATTGCCGCTATGGCAGAGATCCACAACATGGCAATTGCTCCGCATAACGCTGCCGGGCCAATCGGGGTCGCGGCTTCGCTACACGTAATAGCGACGATTCCCAATCTACTAATCTGCGAAGGCGGACATCGCCGTGGAGAAGGGTTGTTTGAGACACCGTTAGTCTTCAAGGACGGATTTGTCGAACTGCCGACTGCACCAGGTTTGGGAGTGGATATGGCCGACGAAGCGATTGAGAAGGTTCGCGACGAAACCTTCCGCTTGCGTGGGATGTTCCGGCACCAGGATGACGGTTCGTTTGCGGATTATTAGTCCTGCAGACCTTGACGCTACCTGTCGCGACGACACGGCGGGTGAGGTGGCGGTTCCGGCCGATAAACTGATCGTTGACCATCTCAATCTACGATCAGTTTATCTACTTCCGTTCGATTTAGTTCAATCCCCAGTCCCGGTCGATCGCTCAGTGTAACCCGCCCCTCGGAAATCTCGATTGGATCGGTGAGCAGAACATTGCCAAATGGCCCATCGGCAAAGCCAGTCGGCAGTTCAGAAATAAAGAAGTTGGGGGTGGTGGCTCCAACATGTAGCCCGGCTATCAGGTGGATGGCGGTGCTGGTACTGACATGGGAGGCCTAGGAAAGACCAAAAACATCCGCCAGTTGCGCAATTCTAAGTGTCTCCGAGATACCGCCAGCCCGACACACATCCGGCAACAATATGTTGCACTCCTGTCCCAACAGGCGATCTCGTACACCATAACGGTTACACTCGGTTTCTCCCATAGCAATCCGTAAAGGGGTTGATCTGGTTAACTCACGGTAACCGTGATGATCTTCAGGAATCAACGGATCTTCAAGCCAGAGAATATTCCCCCGCCCTTCAAGAAAATCGGCAAATTGTAGCGCATCGGACAGGTCAAATGCCCCATGAGCATCTACCATCAGTTGCCCTCTGTCACCAACCGTCTCGGAGATGACCCCCACCACCTCCATCTGTTGTTGTAAACTACCCCGGCCACAAGAGGTCTTTACG
Organism: Candidatus Poribacteria bacterium; assembly: GCA_030748495.1. Lineage (GTDB taxonomy): Bacteria > Poribacteria > WGA-4E > WGA-4E > UBA9662. Next base: position 10,938 of record JASMLX010000068.1, read on the forward strand.
GCCCTAAAACCGGCTTGCAGAATGTCATCCACCCCCGTCACCTTTTCCGATACTGTCCTGCCCGGTGTGCCGGAGGCATATAAGGGTAGCTGTCTCCGGTAAGCACCGCCCAGCAACAACCAGATCGGCTCCTGTCGATATTTACCCAGCAAATCCCAGAGGGCGATGTCGATACCGGCCATGGCTTCCAGCGTGAACCCTTGAGTATGTGAGCACAGATGCATAGCCGAAAACATCCGTTCCCAAAGTAAACCAATTTGCCGTGCATCTTCTCCGATCAGTAGCGGTGCCAGCAGGTCCTCTATGATGGTACAAACCACCCGCGGCGCCACTGGTGCATGGGCTTCGCCAATACCAATCAGCCCGTTAGCCGCTACCACTTTTACCAATACCATAGATCTGTCGGACGGATAAACGCAGAGATGCCGCTGATCGCTGCATCCAATAACATCGTCAGAGTAGATCTCACCTGGAAATTTCAGACCCGCCGTATCTTCATATGCTTTGTCGCTCTGATTTCGCGTGGACAAAACATGAGCCTCAATAGCGATAATTCTCATACTCTCTCCTAGTTTCTAGCTCCTGCATTTAAGACCTGCCATACCTGAGGGTTACTGAAAAGGCATTTCTGATGTGTATATCGAAGGTAAGCGAATTGACATAGAGATACCTTACCAAAAAACCTTGGGCTTGAATCTTCGAGACTTAAGTTTTCTTCCCTTCTCTTTCCTTTTCCAACTAATTTCTTGTCTGTCCTACATTTTCTTACTCATCCGATAATAGCGATTATGGGACACTTTTTCAAAGTACCGTAAAAAGTTAGGCGTATCGAATGCGAACATAAATATCATTCAGCCCATTAGCAACCCCATAAATAACTGAAAACGCCTTTAATAATGGCCTCCTGCTCTTTGACAACAAAAAAGCAGCCCTCCGGACGATGGTAGTTAGATAGCTATCGACAATATTTTAGGGTAAAGTAGCAGTTTAGCCACCAATGTTAGTAAATTACACATCTGAAAAAGCAATTAAAGTGTTTCGGTTGCGGTTGTCAAAAGCTTTCCTGTGTCCGAACAGAAAAGAAACGTTGCCGTTGTTCTCGTTACGAATGGGAACCTGGTAAATTCCCCCCTGCATTTTACCCGCCAAGAATGGTTCAATCTTTGGCCCTGGTTTTTCAGGCGTTTACCCGTCATTGCCATGGCTCAGGGAACAGGGATCCACAGACAACGAATTTTACCTGCTTTAACCGATGAGAGCCAGAAGGATATACCGGATATCTTTTCCGGCACGGTAGAAGTGGATGAGACCTATATTGGGGCACAATGGAACCACCAAAGACACCGGGCCAAGGCCGGTGGCAGGAAACGTGGAAGAGGGAGTTCCAACACTCCTGTTTTTGGCATCTAGGCCGAGGTGGAAAGGTTTGGGCACAAGCGGTTTCTGATGTCGAAGCAAGGACTTGATTACCTCGGATCTGCCGACGGGTGGAGTTGGGAAATCCTATCTGTTCTGATTTGCTGGAAAAGCTAGACCGGAGTTGCGGCTAACGGCGATGTTCATGGATTAGTAAAACATAACCCAGGTGAGTACAGCCATGGCCAAGGAGACCATTCTGGGCTTACCTTCCAAGAAGACTGGCGGCTAAAGGCGGTCTCAGCCAGGAAAGATTGCCGTTGTATTTGGCGGAATATGTTTGGAGATACAATCATAGAAATGCTAGTATTCAATGACCGAAAAAACTCATTCTTAAACCACTTGAAAGGTGTCATGTTTAGTGGCTCTTTTACGACTTTACCCATGCAAATAATTAGGAGATAAGCAGATGAAGACAAACCCCTTTAAATCACCGGGACAATGGTACCGCGGTAACACCCATAGCCATAGCACGGAATCGGACGGACGGCTACCAGTAGATGAACGTTTCGCCGCCTATCGTGAACACGGCTACGATTTTCTGGTCTTAACCGATCATCGTACCGTCAACGATGTCTCCAGCTTTAGCACGGATGGTTTCTTAGCCATTTCCGGTAGTGAAGTCCACCCTCCAAACCCCTATGGTGGTGATACCTACCATTTTGTAGCCATCGACGTTCACGAACGGATCAATTGCGCGGATCTTCATCCCAACGACGTGATCCAGGAGATCAAAGGGCAGGGCGGCGAAGCGGTACTGTGCCATCCCTACTGGAGCGGGCATACGTTGCTGGACTATCTACCCCTGCACGACTATTTCGCTGTTGAGGTCTATAACGATACCTGCATGGGTATTGGGAAGGGGTTCTCTGAGCAGGCTTGGGATGGACTGCTGGATAAGGCCGGCCGTGTATACGGTATCTCAGCAGACGATTCTCATGGAACCGAGCACGACTGCTTTCACGCATGGGTAAATGTCAAAGCGGTGGCATTAACCACAGAAGCGATTATGAGCGCCTTCCGTGATGGCGCATTCTATTCGACGTTGGGTCCAGAAATTCACGATCTAGATTTGGTCGATGTTGAAGATAGCCAGCGTGAGAAGGCCAAGAAAATCGTGGTGAAATGCGAAGAAGCGCAAGCGATTACCTTCAAGTCACAGCGCAGTCGGGGCAAACACTTAACTGCAACCGATGGCGAACTGTTGACTGAAGCCGAGTATGTCGTGCCGGAAAGCGCCAAATATGTCCGTGTTGAGATTACAGCGCCAGACGGGAAAAAAGCCTGGTCTAACCCATTCTTCTTCGACAATCGAGGCTAATAGGGTAACCGCCGACACCAAAGTATTGGTGGAATACGGTTATTACTCAGGTAGAGACCGGTGTGGAGTGATACGAACCGGATTTCTCCCATTTCAGTGCTAAAAAACAGCTATGAGATCTTAATCATCCGCTACTTCCCTGAAGGGAACAGCGGATGTATCTCCACTTTGTGCTTCAATTCAGAAACAGAGGTATATGTCTTAGATAGATCTATGGCTAAGTAGGATAAAACCCCCGGTTCGGCCCCATACCCCGTGGAAAAAATAAGCTGCCCCTTATCGAGTAAAGAGACGCCATTTTTGAGCCCCTTTGCTGGCAGGTAGTTTAGCGGGGTATGCCCACTGATCAGGAATGTACCACCAATTTTCTTCAGGAAACTCTGAGTCTGCGAGGTTGTGTATCCATTCGCCATTGCAACTGAGGGACGTCCCCACAATAACTGATCCAGTACCGTTTGGCTTGGATGGGCAAGGTCAGAAATATTCAGGGCGGAAGTTGGAGTGCCAGCGTGAACAGCAACCATACTGCGTTTCCCTACCGTGATAACAGGAAGATCAACCAAATACTCGTATTGTTCATCCGTTATTCGTTCTATAGAATTAAATTGTTGAAAATAGCTGCCTTGAGCACTTCGATACAGAGAATCAATCAGGGGCTTTCGATTGCTATCGTTCATTCCGTTCTTTTTTAACATGGCATAGATATCAGTAGCCGCCAATTCATGATTTCCTTTTAGATAGATCAGGCGTTCCCCCCTGCCCCCAAGTTGTTGTTGAAAACGCCGGATCTGATCTACAATCTTTGTGTCGGACTCAGGGTCGGAAATCGATTCAGTTAGTTTGTAGTCCAGGACATCGCCAAGAATTAAGCCATAGACATCCTGGCCTGAATCAATTTGTTCAATCAAGGCTGTCTGTTTTGCCATTGCTCAAAACAATCCAACTTTCCATGGAAATCGGTTCCAAGATAGACTGTTCCTTGGTCGGGAAGGATAATCAATTCGCCATCTCGAGTTAGTTGATTAGGATAATCGGCCAGCGCCTTTATTTGTATCGGTTCACTATTAGCCGTAGATGATAATAGTATTAGATAGGGAATTAACAAAATAGAACCGATAACGGTTTTTCGAAGAGACATTTCTAATCCTTCCAGCGATAGTAATAAGCATAGAAACAGTATCAATCCCTAGATCCATACTCTTCTAGACTAGCTCATTTTAACATAGTTGATTCGGTCAAGGTAATTTAGGCTGCAAAAACTGGCTTTATTGATGCCGTATTGGTAGTTGAATTGACGACTATTTGTCGGGAATTACAAAAACGGAAGTGTACGCCAAAAATGACGAAAGTTAAGTTAGCCGTATTGGCTCCAATGCACCGCCTCAGGCATTGGTTGTGTTCTCATCTGCATAGACGCTATTTTGGAGTGAAGTTCGGCGAAATCAGTTGCAGGTCTGTTGGATGGATGCTATCATCCTCGCACCCGAATACTGGTGGCTGGAATCGGGAGCACTAGTCAGGTCAATAATACCGAATGCGGTTTTCAGAGAGTAATCAATTATAACACTTCCACAAGAAAATCCTACTTTCGTTTTTCCCCAATCAGCCAGTCGCTCTGGGTTTGCCTTTGAAGACTTGCTCCTTAGTCACTACAGAAGTGCCGGAGAGACCCGCGTGGAAAGGTGGTCCTGCTATGCTCATGGAACTTCGGGTACCTGGTATCAGCTAGATGGTATTCTGCGTGAAGAAGAACGCCTTATCTTACTTGAGGCGAAGTTTCTCGAACGGCCTGTAGGTGTCAGGGATGTGGATCCAGATCGGCGTATCCAAGCGGCCTCCGAATTTGGTTGCTCGCGACTGCGCATTGTTTCGCTGAATGGATTCCAGGATAATTTACGGGTATGGGCTGAACGCTCTACATTACCTTGCCAATTGATTGAGTGGACAGAATTGCGCGAAGTGATGACACAAAACCGGAAAGGGCCTCATACCTCTCTCCTTGATGCGTTTGAGTGGGACACCTCTTTTTTTCGACATCCATCGTCCGGTAGTATGCTTAGATTAGGCGAACCTCCAGCTATACAATTCCATCCCCTTTTTCCCGAATTTGCTTATTTACCGGATAGCCTAGCTCTCTGGACTCGTCGATTACCGTTGCTTCAGCAACACTTAGATCAGCGAGGTACTCAGGAATTAATATACGAAAAAGCAGATGTTCGTCACCTAGATCCAATTACAGAAGGTCTTTCACTCTGGGACTGCTGGAAAATTGAAGATGCTCTTAGAGGTTTTTCCGCACGGGTTTATTCCGCTGTTTCTGCTACCGCTTTGGCCCTTTCCCAAGTTGATGAGGCAAATGTGCAAGAAACCGTTGAGCTGTTACGTGAGAAGGGTTGGAAAACCGGGCCTTCGGGCGTTTCCGACTCTCTTCGTACCTTGGTTCAATTCGGTTTTGCCAAATCGGAACGTTACGGACGAACTCAACGTTATCGTCTAACCAGTCTTGGAAACCTTTACACCGCTGGTTCCAAAGTAGACCATGAACTCTACCGTGAAAGACTGAAAAAATGGCCTCCTATCCCTCAAGCTTTGAATGCTATAAATGAACACGGTGTTGCTTTAAACCCAAGTACTCTTTCGGCTTGGTTCGCTGACCAGTACCGCCCTTACGAACCATACGCCAAGTGCCTTTTTAACCGCAATAAAAGCGAAGGTTTAGTTCACCTAATCAAGACGTTCTTTGCTTGAGAGATTGAAAACTCCTGACCCCATTCAACTCTATTCAGCCCCGAGATCATTATGCTCTGGGATGCCATTCAAAATATCGGCCCCCATATCGATATGGTGACCAACTACCTGATTCGCGACTACCGCCAGAAGATTGCGACTGATTGACATTATTCCAATGAATGAAAAGATAAATAGTCTACAATCTAAAAATTCTGTTTTGGATGCGATGGTGGTAGGGGCAGGTATCTCCGGTTTATACCTGCTTCATCGGTTACGGCAAATTGGCTTCTCCTGCCAGGTGATTGAAGCCGGGGCCGATCTGGGTGGCACCTGGTATTGGAATCGATATCCCGGCGCTCGTTGTGACACCCATAGCCTGGAATACTCCTACAGTTTCTGCCCGCAACTGCAGCAGGAGTGGGAGTGGAGCGAACGTTATCCCAGCCAGGTGGAAATCTTGCGCTATTTGAATCGTGTGGCCGACCAATTCGACTTGCGCTCGGGCATTTGTTTCAATACCCGTTTAGTTAGCGCTGACTTCCAGCCGGCCAATAACCAGTGGCACCTGAAATTGGATCCAGACCAGCAACTTAGCTGTCGATTTCTACTGATGGCCACCGGTTGTCTGTCCAGCCCCAATATGCCAGACATTGAAGGGTTGAAGACTTTTAAGGGCCCGATTTATCATACTGCCCGTTGGCCTCAGAGCCAAGTAGATTTCTCAGGCCAAAGGGTGGGCGTGATCGGTAACGGCTCTTCCGGGCTGCAAATCATTCCGGAGTTGGCCAAACAGGTTAAACAATTGGTCGTTTTCCAACGCACGGCCCAATACGCCGTTCCCAGTGGCAATCGGCCACTAGACCCGCAGGAGGTGGCTCAAATCAAAGCTGATTATCCAGGATTTCGGGCTCGCAACCGGCAGCAGAGCAGTGGCCAACTATCGAATGTGGAGACCTGTCAGCAATCGGCGCTAACCGTCAGTCCCGCCCAACGACAACAGCTGTATCAAGCCAGTTGGCAACAGGGTGGATTTGTTTTCTACGACACCTTTAACGACCTGATGACCAATCAACAGTCCAACCAGACAGCGGCCGAATTTATTCGAACTAAAATCGGCCAGATAGTCAACGACCCACAGCGGGCTAAACTATTATCACCGCAGCATGTGATGGGTTGTAAGCGTCCGGCCTTAGAAAACGGCTACTTTGAAACCTTTAACCGGCCCAACGTGGATTTGGTGGATATTAGCGCCAACCCTATCCAGTGCATCACTACCAGCGGTATTCGTTTGCGGCGGGACCAGGAGTATCTACTGGAGACCATCGTGATGGCCACTGGCTTTGATGCCATGACTGGCGCCTTAATGAAAATCGATATCTGTGGTTTAAACGGATTGAGCCTGAAACAGAAATGGTCGACCGGCCCCCACAACTATTTGGGCCTGAGTGTCAACGGGTTTCCTAATCTGTTTACTATTACCGGGCCGGGCAGCCCCTCGGTCTTGACCAATATGGTGGTAGCTATTGAACAGCACGTGGAATGGATTAGTGATTGTCTTCAATATATGGCCCAGCAGGGATATGACCGCATCGAAGCTAGCGCTGAAGCGGAAGAAGAGTGGGTTCAACACGTAAACCGGCTGGCGGACGATACGCTGTATACCAGTTGTAACTCCTGGTATTTAGGAGCTAATATCCCGGGTAAGCCCAGAGTGTTTATGCCCTTAGTCGGTTTCCCACCTTATGCCGAGAAATGCCGGCAAGTAGTGGAGCAAAACTACCAGGGCTTTATCTTATCCTAGGCAGTAACGGGTTATGACCAACTGGGAAAATACCAACCGACGACTGTGGGAACAATTTCTGGTCGTCGCCACTAAAATTCGCTATTTTGAAGAAGCGGTTAGAGAGCTTATTCAACAGGGAAAACTGGCCGGTCTGGTTCACCTCTCCATTGGTCAGGAAGCCATTGCGGCCGGGGTTTGTCAGGCCCTGCGGCCAGATGACACCATCGCTTCTACCCACCGAGGCCATGGCCATATTATCGCTAAGGGCGCCGATTTAAGCCGTATGTTTGCTGAGCTCCTGGGCCGTGAAAGCGGATACTGTCGCGGCCGTGGTGGCAGCATGCATATTGCCGATTTGTCGCTGGGGATCTTGGGTGCCAACGGTATTGTGGCTGGAGGAATCCCTTTGGCGGTCGGCGCCGCCTATGCCCACCAACGACAGGCCACGGACCGTGTTTCAGTGGCCTTTTTTGGTGATGGCGCTGTTAATCAGGGCGCTTTTCATGAAAGCCTCAATCTGGCTGCCGTTTGGCAACTGCCAGCTATTTTTGTCTGTGAGAATAATGGCCATGCCGACTCGGTAGCTCAAAGTAGGCATCAAAGACAGCTACAGATTTCGCTTCGGGCCCAGGGATACGGAATCTCTGGCTTGACCATTGACGGTAACGACACCCTGGCCGTCTATCAGGCAGCCAGTCAGGCGGTCGAACGGGCTCGTAAGGGGAATGGGCCCACCTTAATTGAGTGTCTAACTTACCGCCACTACTCGCATCAAGGAGCCCAGCCCAATCCGTTAGGTAGCCGGCCAGTAGATGGTAGAATTAATCCAGACCCGCTGAGTCAACTGGCGGAACAGTTTGACTATCTCCATCCTCCAGGGTCAGAGAGACGCTCTGCCCTACAAGCAGAAATTAAAGCTGAGATTCAACAGGCCATTTCAGTGGCGGAAACGGCCGTAGATCCAAGCCCGGATCAAATCCTGTCAGGTGTGTATGGTGCTCGGATCAAACCCCCATCGCCACCCAAGCCGGGTGATCGACGATTGACCATGGCCGCTGCCATTGAGGAAGCACTAATCCAGGTCATGGAGGCTGATGACAGAATCAGCTATGTGGGAGAAGACCTGGAGGTCAAGACAGCCCCGAAAGGATACCCAAAAGGGCGTGTTCGTGATACACCGATCAGCGAAGCGGCCATGGTCGGCCTTGGTACAGGGGCCGCATTAGCCGGGGAACGTCCGGTGGTCGATATCATGTCGGCCGATTTTTCGACTATTGCCATGGATCAGATCGTAAACCAGGCGGCTAAGATTCGCTTCATGCTGGGTGGTCAGATAGACGTGCCGCTGGTAATTCGAATACATATCGGTGGAACTGAAAATACAGCAGCTCAACACTCCCAGTCGTTAGAGGCCTGGTTTACCCATGTACCGGGCTTAACGGTAGTTTATCCAGCCACTCCCTATCAGGCCAAAGGCATGTTCCTGACGGCCTTAGCTGATCCCAATCCGGTCATTTTTCTGGAATCGAGACAGATGACCGCCATCACTGGTCCTGTACCAACAGAGATGTATCAGTTGCCAATGGGTCGAGCTTCGATTCTGCGAGCAGGAGAAGAGCTGACAATTATTGCCATCGGCCCTTTAATCCAGCCGGCATTGGCAGCGGCCAAGAGCTTGGAAGAGAGTGACGGCATCAGTCTGGAGGTCATAGACCCAGTCTGCCTACAACCGTTGGATACTAAAGGGCTAGCCTCTTCGGTACGGAAGACAGGACGACTGATTATTGTCCACCAAGCGGTAATATTTGGTGGTCTGGGAGCGGAGATAGCCAGCCAGATCGGGGAGCAATGTTTTGACCATTTACGGGCCCCGATAGTACGTTTGGGCGCCCCTTTTGCCCCTCCGCCCTTTGCCCCAGTTTTGGAGAAGGAATACCAACCCAGCCAGCCATCGATCATGGCCGCGGTGAGAAAGTTGCTGGCTCAATAACTAACCCTGGCTGAGCAATGTTAGAACAACAGGCCAAGAGGCAGTAATCGGTTGGTAAATGGTGTATGAAGTACAGCGAAATCTTCTATTCCATCCAAGGGGAAGGCCAATTAGTAGGTCTGCCTTCGGTCTTTTTTCGCACCAGTTACTGCAACCTGCGTTGTATTTGGTGCGACACGCCCTATACCAGTTGGCAGCCGGAAGATAAAGATATCTCAGTCGAAGATGCAGTAACTGCAATCCTGGCCTACAATTGTCCACAAGTGGTAATTACTGGTGGAGAACCCTTCATGCAAGCTAAAGAGTTGACCCGCCTGTGTCAACAGTTGGGCCAGCAAGGTCAGCATATCACCATTGAAACTAACGGCACCTTATTCGAACCGGTAGAGGCCGACTTATTGTCAATTAGCCCTAAACTAGCCAATTCCAATCCAGATGCCAACAATCATCACTTCCCGCTGCATCAACGGCTGAGGATAAACCAGCCAGTGCTGAGGCAATTTCTGGATCAGTATAACTGCCAACTGAAGTTTGTAGTGGAAACAGAGCGAGACCTAGTGGAGATCCAGCAGTTGCAACAAGAGATGCAGATTCCATCGTCGACCATAGTTTTAATGCCACCAGGGATCACCAGAGATCAGATTCAAGGCAAACAAAATTGGATGGTGGAAATATGTAAACAGCAGGGTTATCGTTATTCGCCTCGACTGCAAGTCGATATTTGGGGCGATCAAAGGGGGATTTAATCAAATACAACAGAGTATCATGTCAAAGAGACTTTATTTTGCTTACGGTTCCAATATGGATCGACGACAAATGGCCCAGCGTTGTCCCGCCGCCAGTTTAATTTCTACCGGTTGGTCGAGTAATTATGGCTATAAAATTGATGGCCGTGGTTTTGCCACCATTGTGGAACAAGAAAAGAGTCGAGTATGGGGAGTGGTCTGGCAGCTAACGGAGGCTTGTGAAATGGCTTTAGACCGCTATGAAGGCGTGTCTAAAGGAATCTATGGCAAAGAAATGATCACGGTTGAAGCCCAATCCACTCCTCAATCTTGCTTAGTTTATATCTCTGCTTACCGGCAAGCGCTGAAGACACGCCCTAATTTACCTAATTTAGGTTATCAAGAGAGAATTGTGGCGGCGGCTAAAGAATTTGATTTCCCAGCCGATTACCGAGAGGAATTATCAGCTTGGTTGCCTGACCCAGAGAAATTTCCAGTTGAGAATTGGGCAGTTGAACTACAGAAGCAAAGGGCCACAGTCGGCTATTATAGGTCTATTGCCAGGTAGATTGCGTCTACCAAGAACTACTGATTTCGATATGTATCGACGACTCCAGGGGATCCGATTAGCACTGAACCGTACGAAGTGCAGGCTTTACTAGCGGTGAATTTGCCTCTTTCGGGGAAGAGGGGCTTTTACCACTGGTTAGTCAGCTATGAAGCCAGCCTTTAGCTATTTTACAAAAGATTATGCCTTCAACTTGGGAGAGTAGAAGAGCTCATTAAGCTCTTAAAGCAGGTGGTTCATAGTACCAAGTGGAGGTAGTTAAACTTTTCTAGGACGAAGTTCAGTTCCCCTATCCGATCTCACCAGGGGTAAATAACTCGATTATCTGTGCACACCTATGTACTACAGCCTTCAAAGGCATTAGTTCACCTTAAATATTACTTGCATAGTGTTTCTTTGAAGCAATATAACCAAAAGCCGGATTGACTCATTACGTTCGATCCGTCTTTTAGGAAAACGCAGGAGCATATCGCTTGTTTTCGGTGCTTTTCAACATTACTTGTCTGTATTTTTTATGTTCTCATTAGCATCAGCAATAAGACTGTTGTTAGCGGTTCAGTTATCAAAAAGTCTATCTAGAGTGATTGCTCGTTCTTGGCAGCTAATAATTTTTGAATATAGGCTTTGGCCTTTTGCTCGTTGATTAAGCAATTTCTAGCTTGGTAATTTTCAAAATCATGACTTTTCAGATCATCTATTTCTACTAATTTTAAAATTAGCTGCTCGGTCACCGATCTGGGATCCCGATGTTTCGTTTCCTCGATGATTACATCGTCGTCTGTAATCTGGCCTAAGTCTTCAGACCTGTACGGATCACTCTCCAACCTAATGCTTTTAGTTTCTCAGTCTTTCTTTTTTAGCACCTATTGGGCCATTGCCAGCATGAAATCAAGGTCTTAAATTTGGTACAGACAGCCAGTAGACTAACCCAAAGGAAGAAGGCCAGGAAAAAAGGTGTAAATCCTAGGTAACAGGCATAACTACCAGCTGTCATCCAGATAACTCTCAGCTAAATTTATATTGATTTGTTAGGCTTGTTTCTTTTGGGGCTAATCAACAATGGCAATGGTGAATACAAATCCTGTTGTCATTAAGCGAAATTAAGTGAAAAAGAATCAACTGTAACTGATGGACTGACCTCTATTAACAGTCTTCCACCGCTGTCTTTTAATCTCAAGGCTGAATTATTCTATAATAGTCCTATCGACACTCTGTATCTAGCCTCATCTCAGACGTCTTTATCTCCTATTCCAGCCGTGATATCGACTTCGTCCGTCACCTGTTTGATCGACTAACTGCCGATGATTGGCAAGCCGGGGCCAATCATCGGCAGGATATCCCGCCCACTGCGGACTGGTTAGCCGAGATCTATGATGGCATTGAAGTGGCTGATTACCTCATACACCAGTTATCTTTGGCCCGGGTTTCAATAACAAAAATCAGGGGAGGAGAAAAAATAATTTTGTGCCTTGACAGAATAGGTAAACTGTGAGACAATAGTTGCCGGCTTGCTAAAATAAAAGCGTAAAGTTACAGCCCAACCCTGCCGAGTCCTCTCGGCTTTTTTTATGCTTGTGAAATAGCCTCAACGTGCCAGGAATTGCAAACTGATAAATCAGTTTAGAACTGTTTTATAGCTAGGAAAGTAGCCAGTGGAAAATCAGAGAGAGACGATTCAGTGGGAACGAATGTTGCCCCAGGAGTTTAGGCAATCGTTCGACAAATTACCAACTGTCTTCTTGCCGTTAGGTACGGTCGAATGGCATGGTGAACACGACGCTCTTGGATTGGATGCGCTTAAAGCGCACGCCCTATGCGTGCGAGCGGCAAATCAATCCGGCGGTATCGTACATCCGCCACTCTACGGCGGAATGGGTGGCTTGGACAAGCCATCTACAATCAAAATGGAAGCCGAACATTCGTGGGAAAATTATTTGCTGCGGCCTTGGTTAGAAAAGATGACCAGCGAATGTCACCGACTCGGTTTCGAAGCCATTATTATGATTACCGGACACTATGGACATAACCAGCAGATTGTGGTCCGCGAAGTAGCCATCAGAATGTCGGAACGATTGCAAATCCCGGTACTCGGAATACCAGAATATTGGCTGGCTCTGGACGCGGGTTATCTGGGTGATCATGCCGGGATCGGGGAAACATCTCTACTGTGGCATTTGGAACCGGATCTAGTTGCTATTGATCGTATCAGAAATGACCCGGATTACGGGAAAAATGAGCGGATTGAAAAAGGCTCGTCACCTGAACTGGGCCAAGCATACGCTGAATTGATTATTGACCGGCTAGCGTGTTTGGCTATAGCGATGCCAAAATGGGCCGCAGAAAAAAGGGCCAAGTTCGTAACCGCCGAAAGGTCGATTCTATCTGCCCAAATCCAGGGCTGGCGACTTCAGCACCCATGGGCTGCCTGGCAGAACATTCATTTGGAAGCGGTTAAACAATATGGGCAATTATTAGTAGAAGAGAAATTCGATCAGATCGTGGAATTGTCTAAACAATTGAGAGCCAACACGACTTCAAACGGATAAATTAACAGCGAAGACAGAAGCCAGCCCCTTAATCTGGAATCAAGTTTCATCTTCAATAAAGAGACCTGGCTGAATGTAGAAGTGTCTGATGAGGGAAGATTTACCTGGTAAACACAGAGACAAGGCGAGCGACAACGACATGCTATCAACCGAGTGCGGCCTCGAACGGCAACAGCCGTTAGCAGATCGTGCTAGCCTGGAAGTTGACAGCACCAGTTTCGAAGGAGTGCTCCATGACAATCTTTCCAACAAGAAACGTCAGGGCAGCGGATTCGCTCCTCTCATCTTGAAGTCCCATCCCGGAGCGAATCTGTATCGTGATGACGCCGTTGGGATTAATTTCGAACACATTTTCAATGGAGCGAAAGAACAGTATGACATCTCCATGTTCACTCCGCGACAAGACCCTTGTCACCTGAAACAGGTTCGGGCGAACCGGTATGAACTCCACTGGCCAAGCAAGGGTTCCAAATGGGGAATGGAGGCTCGAATGGTCTACGATTTATCCAAGGAAGACCAGGTTGATCTAGTGTTCGAATGCACACCTACGGTGGATCTCTATTCTCAAAGATTCGCGGCCATGATGTGGGCGTCTTATATGCACTGTACGCACGACCGGAAGATTCACTTCTGGGGGACGGAGGGAGACCGAACGGGTTGGGTGGCATTCGGTGAAGGTACAGGAAAAGACTTCGAAGTGGGAACCGTCTCTTATGTGGCTGTGCCGAATCTGCCCTACGAGGAAGAGGCGCAGACTCTCAACCTCATTGAGCATCCCAGGAAGAAGTTCATCACTCCTTTCTACTACGGCCTGATAGATGGGGATCACGATCTGGAGACGATTAGCGACAAATTGCTCTATCTGGTTCTATTCGATCAGACGAATCCGATCCGTTTCGCCATGTGGAATTTCTTTACGGATGAGACTGGCGATCCCGCCTCCCATAGCCCGGCCTGGGATTGGCAATATGTGATTCGGGATCCGGAGGTAGGCCAAAGCTATGGATACCGCGCGCGGGTGGTGGTCAAACCATTCAAGGGGGCGGAACAGATTTGGGAGGAGTATCGCAGGTGGAGTGAAGATTTGGGAGTGGGGTTACCGGAACCACCCGTCACTGACATTTTGAGATAAACGCAGCCAACCGTTTAGTTTCAGCCCACGGTCAATTTCATTGAGTCGGTCCACCTGATTTTGTCGTTTCGGCCCATAACAGTAGGTCTTCAATAACAGCACCGCATCGAAATGACCATTCGCAAATGGCAAACTATCAGGATTACAAACTTGGCAGGTGATTTTTAATTACTGTTTCTCTGCTGAGGCTTGAGCTTTGGTGATCAGTTGTTCTGCTACGTCGATTCTTGTAACAATATACCTTTCTTTAGCCAAAGACATTGAGTCATCTCTCCGAGTGCATTGAACTAGGCCTCGACCATTTTCATTAGATTCTTCTATCTAGACGCTTGGGTGCTATTACCAATCAATCCCTATTGGGAATGGCATGACGTTCGATAATGCTACGTCAGGTCTTTCTCAACGTTGGCCATTGATGGCCAATCCAGAGTGGAAGATATGGGTTTAAGTGGTGTTTTTTCAATTCTAGGGCGAGTTTACAGACTTGATTTTATCAGAAAAAAGTCCACAGAGTAGCATATTGTATTGTGATTTCAAAAGCTATCAGTGATTTGCCGGTTTATTGAGGTGTCTGCGGTGCCAGATACTGTTTTAATATTGCCACAAGCTAGCGCTGGTGAAGCACTCGAAACAGGAGGTATTTAAACCTAATCTGAATATAATCTTTTTGGTACTATATGAAATCCGCATAGTGCCATATTTATCGATTTAGCCCAATAGTATGTTATGGAGGGCAAACATGGCTGTTGAAATGGAAGACCAACTCCAGCTTAAAGTCGTCAACAGTGAATCATTGTCTGATGTAGATAGGAATACGATCATTTCCCTTTGAAATTGGGCATATGAGGAAGACCTTGAGTCGCTGTTCAACATTTTCAGGACTGCGTGCACGTTCTTGGCTACTATGCCCAATTCTTAGTCAGTCATGCTATGTGGGTGAATCGACGGTTACAGATTGGAACGAATCCGGTTATGCCTACTGCTTATATTGAGATGGTGGCCACAGAGAAGACATATAGCAGCCGTGGCTTGGCAGCGGCGATCATGAAACGTGTGGCTGATGAGATTCAGGATTTTGATCTGAGTGCTCTCTCCATTCAGTGTTGCTTATTATGAGCGACTTGGTTGGGAACTCTGGCGTGGCTCACTTTTTCTTAGAACCGACTCAGGACTTATACGGACGCCGAGGGATGGAGGCGTAATGATTCTTCGGTTGCCCCGTACGCCCAATTTGGATGTGAATGCCACGCTGTCTGTCAAACGGCGAGAAGGTGAATTGTGGTTATGATCGAAATGTCGGCGGACTCCGCCCTCTAACAAGCGATTGTACTTGACGGTTGGATTGAAGATTTTATGTTTTTTCGGCAAAATTATATAGCCAGAGAAAACTGAAGCCGCAACAGCAGAGGACTTAAAGATGTTCAGAGATCAGTTGAGGAGTAAAGTAGAAGGGGATGTTGATATAGACACAAAAAAGTCTGTCTTGAGGTCCTTAATCAAAAGAATGAAAGTGGATCAAAACGGACTGGCCGAGATCGATTTTTGTGTCGCTCTCGGTCATACTCCGTACGGGGTCATCAGGTGGGTATTAACACCCCGTTGGTACCCTTTTCTTCTCTTCCATTCACTAATCTCCTCTTTTCAATCTTATCCATTAAAACTCTATTAACTCATCATTGGCACCAACATACAATCGAGACGTAAATTGAATTTGGTTTGATTGTGTTTAATGTTTTCATATCCTATTCCCGCTGTGATGTCGACTTCTTTCGCTACCTGTTCGCTCAGCTGAAAGCCCGCCCCCAAGAGTCTTGCTCTACCAGCAGCATTCTCCTATCCTTGACTGCCATTTGTCTATTTCTGGTTTCAGGTCTTGGGTCCATTGCCCAAGACGCAGACAACATCAAGCTTCAGAATTACTACCAATACTGGAGAAACAAATATTTTAGGCTCAGCCAACAAGTTAAAGGTGGTGCATTTATCGATTGCCAAGATAACCGGACAACCTGCTCGGAAGCTCACGGCTATGGGATGCTGATTTGCGTCTACATGTCCCGCTTGGATGGAAGTACTACTAGGAAAGATTTTGACACCCTCGATATCTTTCGGAGACAATTTAGCAGCTCAATTGATTCACGCTTGATGTCATGGTATGTGGATGACAAACTAGCTAAACCTAAGAAGACTACTTGTGCCACCGACGGCGATCTCGATATGGCCTACGCATTGATCTTGGCCTCGCATGAGTGGAAAAGGCCAAAGTATATGGCAGAGGCCAAGAAGATTCTGAACGGCATCGAAGATTCACTTATTAGATCTGACTACTCGCTACGAAGGGGAGACTGGGACCAAAACCAGCATGCCATCAGGTTATCTGACATTATGCCCACCCATTTTGATGTATTTGCCCAGGTGTCAAACCGCCAGCTTTGGCAGCGTGTCAAGCAGGTTCACTATGTCATTCTACGACAGATATCACTCGAGGAAGGAGTTTTTCCTGATTTTGTGGTCAAAGATGAGACTGGCTGGAAACCCGCATCACCGAATTTTCTGGAAAGTGATTATGATGGCATGATGTACTATAATTCCTGCCGGGTTCCATGGCGATTGGCAGCAGCCGCGATGGAAAATAATGATCAAGAGGCTCAAAATCTGCTGCGGATTTTTAACGCCGGGATCGGCAAAGTTGCTAATAATGATTTTATGGCCGGATATCGTTTAGATGGGAGGACGATAAATAAATGGACAGATGGCGCATTTACTGCCCCTCATATGTGCAGCCTATTTGTGAACCAGCGGAAAGATGCGCTAGCAACCAAGGATTATCAGTTCGGTCAACAGGAGACATATTATCAAGATAGCATTCGTCTATTGTCGTTATGCTTGGTTACAGGCAATACATTCACTTTGGAAAATCAAGGTCAGTAATTAGCTACCATCTGTTTTAGGATAAGGGTGCAAACCCCTCCAATGAATAAAGCGCAGGCTTCCCAATAATCTATGGTTGTCAGTTATAAAAACATGACCGTTATAGGTAACGACTTGCCTAATGGTATCTATGTTTTGCTGATTACCGTTTTATCTGATCTGGATCTTGCATTTGGTCGTTTCAAGAAAGGCAAAGTAATTCATCTTCCCCTAGTTATTACCTTAATAACTGCCTAAATCTATTTAGTTCTCTCGGCTCCACATTTCACCTCTGATTCATGATAGCCGACGTTCGACTTGTCTTTTCTAGCCAATTGACCAACCAGTTGATTCGTGTTAGCATAGCAAGGCCAACCTCTTTTTAAGATTGATTTCAATTCTACAAATTAACCTTGAGGCCAAAAATCTTGTTGCCATTCAGTTTAACAAAATTAGAAACATTACTTGGCATTATAACTAAACTAACCCTAATGAGTATCTTAATATTTTTAATAGTTATATCCGCCAATGCTCAATTTGAAACACATCACCAAATTACCTTGGATGATCTGTTTCCTACTGATCGCTTATTGGATATCCAAATTAGTCTAGCTAATCAGGACTGGGATACCATTCGATTTCAGCAGCGAAATATAGAAACTGAATTCCAAGAGAGACGAAAGTTTGAGCCTATTGCCCCCCCTTATACCTATGTTGAAGGCCGTATAACTATTGATGGTGTGGTGTTTCCTCAAGTCGGTATTCGCAAAAAAGGTTTTATTGGTTCGCAAGATTCCACACGTCCATCTCTTAAAATCAAACTCAACTATGTCAATACAAAAGAACAAATTGATGGCTTAACCAGTTTAACCCTTAATAATAACAAACAAGACCATAGCCTGATGAGCCAGTTTATGAGTTATGCTTTATTTAACGCTGCAGATTCGCCCGCACCTCGTTGTGCCTATGCTAAAGTTACTGTTAATAGCCGCTATCTGGGTGTTTATTGCCATGTCGAAACTGTTCGTCGTCCTTTTTTAAAGCGTAAGTTTGGCAATGATCAAGGGGTGTTATATGAAGGTACGGTAGTAGACTTCTTTCCTGGTTGGTCTGGAAGCTTTGAGAATAAATTAGGTCAGGATGACATCGGTCGGCAGAAAATCAAACAATTAATTCGAGCTATACAAGGAGAAGATGGGGAGGTTATTCTTAGCTCTAAAGCGATAGGGAGGGCTTGGGTATCGACTGACGGTCGGTATGACCAACGATGGCAGAAATTAGATTTTGATGACTCCAATTGGAGGCAGGGACAGAACGGAGCCGGATACGAACAGAATAGCGGTTATCAAGATTGGATTAGTCCGGAGTTTGATTTTCAAACAGAGATGTACAATCAAACCAACAGCCTTTATCTACGCTTCCTTTTCGATATCGATAACTTACCGCAGATAGCCTCACAGGGAAAGTTAGTTTTAAAGCTGAAATATGACGATGGAGCCGTGGCTTATCTGAACGGTCATCCGGTAGCTAGCTTAAATGCGCCACCTAATCTGAATTGGACCAGTAAAGCCACCGCCAGTCATGAAGCCATGGGCTTTGAGTGGGTGGATATATCGGCGCATAAAGACAAACTGCGACCCGGGAAAAATCTGCTGGCCGTCCAGGGACTAAATACAGGATCGGGCAGTTCAGACATGCTAATTGTAGCTCAACTAGAATTGAATAATTATGATTACCGACAGGCTATAAGTGAATTGGTAGACCTGGATTCCTTTTATACTTTTTGGGCCATAGAAGGATTATTGGGTTTCTGGGACGGATATTCGGCCAACCGCAATAATTTCTTTTTTTATCTCAATCCAGAAACAAATAAATTTCACTTTATACCTTGGGGTGCAGATTGTTTGTTTGAAAAGTTTAGCCGCCTGGGAGAGCGAGGAGAACAAGATTTGTTATCCGTTAAGACACAAGGCTTGATCGCACACCAGCTATATCAAATTGAATCCTGCCGACAGCGATACGCCCAAACGATGCAACACATATTAGACAATTATTGGGATGAGGACAAACTATTAGCGGAAACGGAGAGACTGAAAAAGCTGATTGAACCACACCTGACTCAGGGTCAAAAATGGAATCTGAAATTTGGAAACCCAACTAACCTCAATAAGATCAAGGACTTTATTAGGCATCGTAGATCAGAGGTTGTGACTGAAATAGTGGACGGTATGCCGACTGGAACTGGGGGGCCTCAAGAGCCACCATTTATCAAGGCCGAAGGAATGAAAAAGAGAAGCAAAGAGAGAGAATAGATTTAGACCATTACTTCGTATTCTATTTATGCTATTTTCAACAGTCAAAAGTGACCGATTCTATAACCAGATGGGCCTGACATCAATCACAAAGTTGATCGAAACCCGGGCCAAAGATAACTGGTGTAGGGGAGGCGGGTACCATCACCTGTTGGTACGCCCTTCCCTTTTCTTTATTTAGTCATAAGTTTTGATCCCCCATGAATGGGCATATTACTACTCTGACACTCTGTTTCATTATACTGTTCTCTGGCGTTGTAGGATGCATTTCTAAAAATACGAATAAGGCAGAAGACTCTGATTTCACTGAGATGATTAACAGTCAGAAGCAAACTGTATCAGATCTGAAACAGAATCAGAGGAAAATGTCAACACGACTTGATGAATCACCCGGATTAGAGGTCGAGTTCACATTTGATCTTGAACGTACAGCGGAAAATCCACTTCGAGGATTCTATACCAACTATGCCTGGAGTGAACCGATCACAGATTTTCCCGATAGCCTAGAATTTGCATCTATCCCGCTTTTGGATTTGATTGTCGGGGCCTGTTGATTTTACTTTCGACACTGGTCTCGAACCACGGCTCCTCGCTGCAGAGGCAAGAGCTCATCAATTAGTGTTGAAAATAGGTTGATCCAATGCCGACAGTTCCGACGGCCGAGTAAAAGAGAGTTGCTTAAAAACCAAACCAACATTCAAGGGGTGATAGTAGATGTCAGCGAGCAAGCGATGGAACGAGCTAAAAAAACAGCCTCGACATTACAGCGACCAGAAAAAAACAGACACCGCCAGCCCAACTAGTCATCAATCAACACCGCTGACAAATCATCTCCGACCGAAGATCGGCTAACGCTTTCAGTCGAGGATCCAAACCGGATTTTCAGTTATTTAAGGATAGCCAAACGGCAATCAGCCGGCAGATTAGTTGTCTAGCCGATTCTGGCCATCAAGGCTGAGCTAATTTGCCTGCCAAGAGCTGGCGGCCAAAGAAGAAATCTAAACCTCGCCCCTTAAGCCGAGCAGAGAAAATGACCCCTCAGCATTTAGCCCGAGGGCGGATTCAGATTGAGCCTGTGATTGGTAAACTAAAGGTCTGTACTATTCCGTGCTGGCGTTATGGCAAGCGACGACGAGGTTTGTGACTCGGTTTAAATTTGATTGCTGCCATCCACAATCTGGAACTCAAACTCAAATCCTGACTTATGCAACAGGTCTAATACCTTGAATGATCCTTGAATGATCGTTTTGGCGACTTCTTCCACACTTAATCCATCCGATAACTCTGAGATCAACTCATGGAATCGACCTGATTCTTCATACCTTAGCCCTTCCGCGTTATGCGGTTCGGTGATACCATCGGGCACCGATGACAACAAATCTCCCGATTGTCGCTATCGCAGTAGCGATTTGTGTGGGATATATAGCATCATACCTGGGACTAATCCTTTAACTGCAACTAATTAAACTGAAGTTGCCAAACGGTGTATAGGAGCGGACATTTGCTAACCATCCTGTCTATTATTCACTTTATTTTCCTCTAAGACTATTTCCCGATTGCTCTCAATATTTTCCCATGCTTGTATATCTCCATTTGGCCAATATACCGTCAGTCGGTCGATGATTGAGTACTTACCCAGACCAACGGTAAGTCGCTGATCCTGACTCGACAGGTAACCAGAACTAGTACGGATATCCCTAATTAAGGATAGCTCCCCTATCTCTATCTTAACCCTAGTTCCAATGCCATCTCGATTGCTATCCTTACCTACCATTTTTAGTCTTATCCAATGGTGAGTTGACTCTGATTCCACAGTTTGATTTTGATATAGTCGGGTAGGTTGATTCAGCTGTGTAATCAGCAGGTCTAAATCCCCGTCGTTATCGTAATCAGCAACGAGCACACCGCGGCTGATCTCCGAATATCGAGATAATTCAGATGAAACCTCGGTGAACTGCCCAATTGTCCATTGTTCAAAAAGCTGATTTTGTTGTCCATAAGACAATAAATCCGATTTGAGATGGGCATGCTGGGTGACATGGCCATTAGCTACAAACAGGTCTAAATCCATGTCATTATCATAATCAAAGAAAATCGTTCCAAATCCAACAGGCAAGAATGTCGGATTTCCCAATCCAACTTGGTGAATACAATCGGTGAAGGTGCCATCTCCGTTATTCCGATATAGGTTGTTGGTTTCCTCAGAGAAATTTGTGACATAAATGTCCATCAACCCATCTTGATTGTAATCCCCAGTGTCGACACCCATGCCCGCTTGAGCTAACCCATCGTCGCTGTATGCGCAGCCAGTATAAGCGGCAATCTCGCTGAAGGTACCGTCTCCATTATTGTAAAACAGATAATTAGGGGTTCCATCATTCGCAACATATAAGTCTGGCCAACGATCGTTATTGAAGTCGGTGGCTATTACACCAAGCCCTTTTCCTTGGAAACTGCCTCCCGGATCTTCAATACAGGCCAACTGCGTAACGTTAGAAAAAGTTCCATCACCATTGTTATGATAGAGCCGGTCCGCCGTACCTCGGTAGTATCGCAAATTGCAATAGTCCTGAACACCAAACTCTTTGCAAACCGGAAATTCTTCATCAAATCTGTAATCTACGTAATTAACGACGTACAAATCCAAATGACCGTCACGATCGTAGTCAAAAAAGGTTGCGCTACTGCTCCAGCCAGAATGCCCTACCCCCGCTAGTTGGGTAACGTTGGAGAAGGTTCCATCTCCGTTATTTTGATAGAGGGAATTCGACATAAGGCCGGTAAGCAAGAAATCAGGGTCTCCGTCATTATCGTAATCCGCCACGGCGATCCCATGATTATAGCCAGTGATCGTATCCAACTTGGATTGAGTGGTTACGTCGAAAAAGGTTCCATTTCCCATATTTCTGTACAAGACACTGCCGGAATAGGTGCTGGCTTCCATCGAATGGATCGGCCCGCAATTAACGAGTAGTAAGTCA